>NZ_JBEPAP010000085.1:4342-35977 GCF_040298665.1 Streptomyces sp. NPDC001508 | reverse complement strand
CACGTCTCGCTCAGCCCCAGCCGGATCGGCGACATAGCCCGCGCCGCACTCGTCCTCAACGGAATCTGGAAATGATCTCCGTCGAGAAAACCTCACTGGCAGCGAGTGACGCTCCAGCCAGTCCAGTGCGGCCTGCCAGTCTTCCGGTGGATCCACCTCCCAGGCTTTCTTGTTGAAGGACCACGAGTACAGCGCTCGCCGCAGCAAGCGAGGCGACGGGTAGACAGCTCCTGGTTCGACAAAGGCTGGCGTGATGGTGGCCAAGGCATCTGCCAATGTGCGGCGCGTGTTCCCTGGCGTCCGGTCCCAGCGTTGTTCGATGTACTCGCGGGCCAGTGTGTACCAAGTGGCCCGTTGCTTCAACGCCCGAATTTCGGAGGCAGGAAGGCCCGTGTACGGGTCGAAGGGCTCACCGTCACGCGCGGCGGTCATTAGCTTCGCGCGGCGGCTCTCCGCCAGTCCCTTGGTGGCAAAGGACTCAGACTTTTCACGGCCGTTTACGGTCCAGCGGACCTCAAAGCCCTTGCGCCGATCGGGTCTTTCGCGGATTTCCCAGAACCGGACCTTGTAGCTCATGACCACTCGGCCGTATTCCTTTCACACGCCTCCCACCACGCGTCCAAGTCGGCGCGTCGACAGCGCAGTTCGCCATTGGGTAGCTTGATCATTCGTGGTGCCAGGCCGCGTGCACGCAAGCGGTAGAAGGCCGACGGGCTCATTCGGATCTCAGCCAGAACCTCAGCCAGCTTGAGCACAGGGGGACGAGCCATCAGTGCCTTTCTCTAGGGATTTAGGGGGCACGGGACACCCGCAATAGCTCGTAGCTCGGGGACGCCACTGTCACCTGGTCCGCGCCCCGTGTGACTGCCGCTTCCATGACAAACCTCCACAAGAGAAACGGAACGAAGCGCAGATCAGCGAGTGGCACGGGGTCGCAAGGCAGACAGGAGGGATCGCGGATCGTGGCATGGTTGAGCCTCATAGTCGGGGCTGATAAGCCGCCAAGAGAATGGGCCAACTACGTCGACAAACGGGTAGTTCCACGTAGCAGGTACGAGAGTCAGCCACGCAGATCCGCAACCCGCCTCACTGCGGACTGACATGCATCGCCCGGCTCCACCGCCAAGCACAGCCGGATGCGACGTCCCGACAATGGTCCTCACAAACGCCGGTTTGGCTAACCGGCGTTCCCGGTCTATAGTCCGAGGCGCTCCGCGGTGCTCTGCTTGATGACCTCAGTGTTCTCCGCCCACTACCGCGCTGGTTCAACAGGACACGGTTCCCAGCGACTGTGGGGGATCGTACTCACAACGATGGCCGAGCCGACGGCAGGTACCGGTAGTTCGTTAAACCCGGAGATAGAGGTCAATGCCGTTTCCGTTGGTGACCACGTCGATCAGGGCCTGGAGTTCGGAGGGTGGGTCGGTGTCCGTCCAGGCTCGCCACCATCGGGTAAGGGTGACGGCGGGGGTGAGCCAGGAGCGGATGGCCCGTAAGGCCCTGGGCCAGCAAGGCCGTTGGGGCTGGTGGGGCATGACTGGGCCCCTCTCTGGCCCGTCGTCGGGGCAGGAGTCCGGCGCGGTGGCGTCCAGGGGCCCGGGTGGGGCGAACCATTGGTCCCAGCAGAATGGAGAGGCGCAGTTGACCAGGCTCTGGTGGCGGCGGATGGCGCGGTCGGAGCGGACGTGGAAGTCGGCCCAGCCGAGTTCGTCTTTGCCGGAACTCCTGAACAGAGCCAGGGCCTGCTTCGTCATGTCCCGAGTACGTCCATCAGGTGGTCGTCCAAGTCGGCCACCCAGTCCTCCTGTCGCCACGGCCGTAGCTCTTTACGCGCCTGCCTCAGCCGCAGAGCGGGTACCCGGCCCCCTGTGCTCGACGCTGCCGCAACGCACTCGTGTAGCAGATCAGCGGCAGACCGCGGGTCGCCAAGTCGGATCCGGGCCAGCGCCTGGTCCGTCGTGACGATTGCCCGCTGGACCTTTTCCCGCGGTGCTTTCAGATCGGCGGCCGACTTGGCGAACCGATCGTGAGCCGCACCCGCGTCTCCCACGTACAGCTCGCAAACACCCTCGAAACCCCGCAGATGCCCGGCCGAGAACGACGACGGCGACGGATCGCCTGTCTTGTCAGCTTCCATGTCGTACCAGGCAAGGCCGAGCGCGGCTTGTGCCTGTCGTTCGTGCCCCTCACGTGCGGCGAGTTCGGCCTGTAACGCGTGTGCGCGAGCACGCACGGCCTTGCTCTCCCCGATGCGTGCCGTTCGGACGGCCTGGTCGACAAGCCTCCGGGCCTCTTCGAGTCCTTGTGTGGAGTAGAGGGTGACGAGGGCGTGGCTCATGTGGACGCCGGCCTGCTTCCAGGGCTGTGCTAGTTGGCCTGCCTCTTGGGTGGCGTCGGCGTAGAGGGCGCACGAGGCGGCGTCGTCGCGGGTCTCGAAGGCAAGGCGGCCGGCGAGCATCATGGCGGCGACGGCTACCTCGCGTAACTGCGGTGTGAGCGGCGGAGGCAGGTTCCCGGCGAGGAGTCGGCGTGCGGCTTCGACGGCGGGTGAGAGAAGGAGTTGAAGTCGGACCATGGGCAGCGATCCGACCTGTGCGTTGACGTCTGTGACGACCGAGGCCAGCGCGGCGACCGTCTGTTCATCGGCTCGCGTCGGGTCGTCGAGCGCGGAGGCGAGGCTGGCGCGGACTGCGGGGGCGAGGAGGGCGAGCAGTCCGCCGCCGGCGTCGGTGGCCGAGCGCAGAACGAGGGTCCTGATCTCTGAGATGCGGCGCTCGCTCTCGCCGAGGAGAGCCAGTGCATGGAGGTACTCGGCGAAATCCGTACCGGGGCCGAGGGAGGTGTCACCGCCGGGCGTTCGGGCGTAGAAGTGGGCCAGCAGTAGCTGGTACCGCTCGTCGGGCAGCGTGGGAGTGCCGGACTCCCAGCGTGCCACAGAACGCTGGACGCTGGCGACGGCCGGGAGCGGAGGGTGGTGGAGTTCCTCTGCTGTGGCGGTGAGGGCGCGGGCGAGGCCGGCGAGGGATAACCCCCGCCTCTTTCGCAGTCTGCGAAACGTTGCGGCTGCGGCTGCCTTGTCCTCCATGTGGCTATGGTGCACCACCCGGCGTCTACACGGGGACGATGAGGTGTGGTTTCCCCTGATGACGCGTGTAGTTCAGTGTCTGCCAGGTCCCAGAGGTGGGAAGGGCGTCGCTCTTGGGGAAGCCGATGGTCATGCTGCTGTGGTCGACCATCCAACGGTTCCGGGCGTGGTAGGCGGGTGACCTCAGCTCTGGAGCCCTGAGTTCGATGATCTCCCTGATGCGGTCGCGGACTCGGACGATGGCTTGGCGGGCTTCAGCTGGTTGCTGCTCGACGGTGCCGGGGACGACGACGGTGAGGTCGGCTGTGGTGTTTCCCGCGAGCCACAAGAGGGCGAGGGAATCAATGCCCTTGGCTCCACCGATGTAGAAGTGGGCGTCCGGGCTGAAGGGACCGAGGTAGGTGGCGAAGAGGTTCGCGTATTCGGCGAGTACCCGGTGGTTTGTGCTGCGTGTGCCTGTGATGGTCACAGTGCGAATCAAGATCATCTCCGTGTCATAGGTTGTCATATCCCAAGGCTGGTGCCCTGATTGGGATCGTCATCTCGTGGACAACGACGACCTCAGACACCTGTGCGCCCGGCTGGCGGCACGTGGCCTCACGGCTGCCGTCAACGAGCCGGAACGACAACTCAGCGTTTCAAATCCCCTCAATAGCCGCCTGTCGGAACAAATTAGCGCGGTCGACGCCCACTACGTCACCTCGTTCGGCTACGAGATCGGGGAGCGCGGACGCGAAGAGGACTGCGCCGAGCGTATCGCGCGCATCCTCGCCGTGGGGCTGACCACGGAGGCCAGCGCAACATGAGCGGCACACTCCACGACATCCCCGCCACGCTTCGTCCCAGTCCCGCGCAATCCCCGAAGAACGAGATGGCACCTGTCCCCAGCATCGAGCACTACGGCCTGATCGGCGACATGCAGACCAGCGCCCACGTCGGCAAAGACGGCTCGATCGACTGGCTGTGCCTGCCCCAGTTCGACTCGCCTGCCGTCTTCGCCGCCCTGCTCGGCACAGACGAACACGGCACATGGCAGATGGGCCCGGACACGGCTGCCGTGGTTGCTCCCGCTACGGCCGAGAGGCGTTACTGCCGCGACTCGCTGGTCCTGGAGTCGGAGTGGAGCACGCCTGCCGGCACCGTGCGGGTGACCGACTTCATGCCCCCGCGCGCCGGGGTCCCGCGGCTGATCCGCATCGTGGAGGGCGTGGCGGGCGAGGTGCCGATGGTCTCCGTGCTGCGCCCGCGGCCGGGGTACGGACGCGTCAGTCCGTGGATCCACGGGGAGCAGGGGCGGATGGTCGCCGAGGCCGGCGCGGATGCCTTGTGGCTGGACACCTCGACCGAGCAGTGGGAGAAGGACGGCAGCATTGTCAGCGCGTTCACGGTGGCCGCGGGCGAAAGTGTCGCGTTCGTTCTCAGCTGGACTATGTCCCATGCCGCTCCTCCCGATGTCCCGGACCCGGACGTTGCTTTGGCTGCGACGCTCGGTTTCTGGCGGGAGTGGGTGCGGCAGTGCACCTATGACGGGCCGGACCGTGAGGCGGTCGTCCGGTCGCTGATCACGCTGAAGGCGCTGACGTATATGCCGAGCGGCGGGATCGTGGCGGCGCCGACCACGTCGTTGCCCGAGGAGATCGGCGGCACACGGAACTGGGACTACCGCTACACCTGGTTGCGTGATGCCTCCACCACGCTGGCTGCTCTGCTGGGGACGGGGTACCGGCAGGAGGCGCAGGCGTGGCGGCGGTGGCTTCTGCGGGCGGTGGCGGGTGATCCGGAGAACCTGCAGATCATGTACGGGGTCCGTGGGGAGCGGGACCTGCCGCAGGAGCGGGTGCTTGGGTGGCTGCCCGGGTATGAGGGTTCCGCACCGGTGCGGGTGGGCAACGCGGCTGCGGAGCAGGTGCAGCTCGACGTGTACGGGGAGGTGATCGAGACCCTCTACCTCACGCACCGCAGCGGTGTCGCCCGCTGCGAGGACACGGTGGTGTTGCACCAGCGGCTCGTGGAGGACCTGGCACAGCGGTGGCAGTGTCCGGACGAGGGGATCTGGGAGGTTCGCGGGCCGCGGCGGCATTTCGTGCACTCCAAGGTGATGGCGTGGGTGGCCGTCGACCGGACGATCCGCCTGGCCGAGGCCGGCGCCCTCGATGTCGACCCGGCCGCACTGGTCGAGTTGCGTGAGGCCATCCATCGCGAGGTCTGCGCGCTCGGTTTCGACCCACAGCGCAACACCTTCACCCAGTTCTACGGTTCGGCGGAGCTGGATGCGGCCGTGCTGCTGATTCCCCGGGTCGGGTTCCTGCCGGCCGACGACCCGCGCGTGGTGGGGACGGTGGAGGCGGTGCGCCGGGAGCTGTCCACTCCGGAGGGCTTCGTCCGCCGGTATGCGACAGTCGGTGAACAGGATGGCGTCGATGGCCTTTCCGGTGACGAAGGGGCTTTTCTTCTCTGCAACTTCTGGATGGTCGACGCCCTCGCTCTGACCGGCCGGCTGGAGGAGGCCAGGGACTTATTCGACCGGCTCCTCGGTCTGCGCAATGACCTAGGTCTGCTCGCCGAGGAGTACGCGGGCGGGCGGCAGCTCGGCAACTTCCCGCAGGCGTTCAGCCATATCGGGCTGGTCGAGAGCGCGCTCCTGCTGCACCGCCTCACGCAATCACCGCCCCCACGAGCCGCGGAATCCGGAACCCCGCCTCCTTGTCCCGCTGATGACGTCCCGCACATGTCCGACAGTGCCTACGGATGGGGCGCATTCCTCACGAGCGTACGAACCCCTTCAAGCTGTGTGAAGAAATGACAACGAGGACCTTCGATTTACCTGATACTGCGCGTTTTCTCCGCAGCCGTGGCATGTCGGTTCGCCAGATAGCGAAAGAGCTCCGCCGGCCGGAAGATTTCGTCAGAGAAGCTGTCAAATCCAGCAGGCGGCAGAAGCAGCCGAAGCTGGCCGAGTCGAACATGGTGCGACTTTACGAAAGCGGCACTTCGCTGAGTGAACTGGCCGAACTTTCCGGACTTTCCTATGGAGCGACCCGGAGCCGCCTGCGCGCCTCTGGGGTGCGGTTGCGTCCGCCCGGTGGTAATCAGCGACCCGTGAGACCACGGCGGCTCAAAGTGGTGGAGCCGGTCACCTACGCCTCGCTGTCGGATGCCGTGGTAGCCCTGCAGGGGGCAGGGCTCAACACGTATGAAGTCGTGAGGGTCACGGGGCAGTCGTATCACCGTGTCGTCAAGGGGCTGACCGATGCGGGAGTCAAGGGACGCCGCTACAGCCGCGTGAATATCGATCCGTCGAGGCTTGAGGCGGTGTACCGCGCGACGCTCTCGACCGAGGTGACGGGCCGTATTTTGCATGTCAGCAAGACCACGGTGAGATACCGGCTGCGGGAGCACGGCATAGAAATGCAGCCGCCCGGCGGCCGGCCGAGGACATTCACGAACGAGGTGGCACCGGTTCGCATCGACATGCCGGCCAAGCCCTGGGAGAAGGAGTACCGGGACATCGCCGGCCGGTTCGACCGGGGGCAGGGAACGCAAGCCATTGCGGCCGAGCTTGGCATTCCCCTCAGCACGGTGCTCGACGCGCTCCGCGCGCACCGGACCCCGGACCGTCTCGCGGCCGAGATCATCCGCCGGTCCGGACACGAGCCGCCCAGGATCATCGCGGCCCGGTTGGGCGTACGGCCGGACCAGGTGCGCGCCGTGATCGCTGGTGGCCGCCCCTAATGACTTTGGAGAAATGGCTCATGCTGCCTGTCGATATCAGCCCGCTCACAGCCCCGGAATTCGAGCCTGGAAACGGTGCACGGACCGAGCCAGGAACCGCAGTTGCGTGCGCTGCCGCCGCGGCGATGTGCGTGAGGGCCTGCTGATGACTGAGGTGATACTGACGATCGCCGTGCTGGCCGCGGTGGCCGCTGGCTGGACGGCGTTGCACTACCGGGCCCAGTGGCAGCGGAGCCGGCGGCAGGCGGAGCGCTGCAGGAGTGGGGCCAAACGGCTGGGTGAACAGTTCGTTGCGGCCGAGGTCTATCTCGGTCATCTGTCGCAGACCGTGCTCCCGGCGCTGAGTGGTGCGGCGCAGGCCGGCCGAGGGCACGGGGCCGGCCTGGCCATTCCTCCGCAGTTGGAGGGCACACCGCTGGCGGGCCGGCTTGCCGAGTTGGCCGGGCAGTGCGGCGCCCTGATGGGGCAGGTGACCGAGCAGGCCCGGGCGGCGTCCGAGGCGCGGGTGGCGCAGGTGCGTGCGGAGGGGGAGCGCCGGGTTGCGCAGGCCCGGCAGGAGGCGGTGGAGGTGGCGGAGGCCGCGGTGCGGGGTTTCGCTCACACCGTGGTGGAGCGGGCCACCAGGCTCGGCGACACGATCAGTACAGGGGTGCGGCAGCATGTGTCGGACGCGGCGTACGCGACCCTGGTGGAGATCGATCACCTGGCGCAGCAGATGCTGCTGGCCGGCTCCGGGTATGCGGTGCTGGCGGGCGGCAAGCTCACCCGGCGCTGGCCGGCGACGACGCTGACGGACGTCGTGCGTATGGCGATGGGCCGGATCGAGGCATACGAGCGCATCGAGCACCCGGAGATCGACCATGTCGCCGTGCACAGCCGGGCCGTGGAGGCGGTGGTGCACACCCTGGCCGTGCTCCTGGACAACGCGGCGAAGTACTCGCCGCCGTCGGCCCGGGTGCATGTCTCGGTGCAGCAGGGCCACAGCACCTGCTCGCTGATCGTGGACGACGCGGGCCTGCAGATGGATCCCGAACGTCTGGCCTGGGCGCGTGAAGTCCTGTCCGGCCGGCGACGCGACATCACCCAGCTCGGTGCCTACCCGCAGACCGGCCTGCGCGTGGCCGCCCTACTGGCAGAGAGCTACGGCTTCCACGTCGAGATGACCGCGCCGAACATCTTCCGCGGCACGCGGGCCGTGATCGTGCTGCCCACGGAGCTGCTCACCACCCCCGTCAAGGAACAACCCGCCGAGCAACCGGCACCGGCATCTGAGGATGCCGGATCCGAGCCGGCCGCTGCGGCGGCCACCACCGCGGGCGGGCTCACCCGGCGCCGGAAGGGGGCGGCTGTGCAGGCCGCGCCTGCCCTGCGTGCCCTGCCGGCGGCCCCGGCGGAGCCGGGCCGGCCGAGCGTGGCGGCGGCCTGGCAGCAAGGGACGCAACGGGCACGGGCAGATCAGAAGACCACTGCAGATGAGGGACGTTGACCATGACTGCTGCTACGGCTGAAACGCATTCGAATTCGCTGGGCTGGCTCCTGGACGAGCACATCGGTGCCGTCCCGGGTGTCCGGTACGCCGTCCTGGTCAGCGGTGACGGCCTGCTGAAATCCCGCACCCGGACACTCAGCCAGACGGAGGCGGAGCAATACGCGGCGCTCACCGCGGCACTGCGAGCAACGGCGCTCGCGTTCAGGGAACTGACCGGCGACGAGCGCATGCGGCAGGTGCTGGTCGAGCTGGAAGGCTGCATCTCGCTGACGACAGCGGCCGGGGACCACAGCCTGCTGTCGGTCTGCACCGAGCCCGACGCCGACATCGGGCTGATCAGCCACCAGATGGCGGCGCTGGCCGTGCGGACAAGGGAGCAGCTGGGAACAGCCGAGCGCCGCCCTGAGACGGACCCTGAGGCGGACGACGGCGTGCCGGCATGACCGGACCGCGGCGTGACCCCGACATGATCAGGCCCTACGTCCGCACACGCGGCCAGGGCCGCACGCGCCCGGACGTACGCCTGGAGACTGTGGTCATCGCCGCGGCAGCCCCCCTCACCGGGGTGGGGATCGACGCCCGGCGGGTGATGGCCCTGTTCTCCGGTGGGCGTGGCGGTCTGGCGGTCGCCGAGATCGCCGCCGCCTTGGACCTGCCGCCCATCACGGCGCGGATTCTCGTGTCGTCCCTGGTCGACAGCGGCCATCTGACCAGCCCCGTCGCCGTCGCCGCTCACCAGCCCGACGCCTTCTTGATGAGGAGAGTGCTCAATGGACTCCGCAAGGCACTGTGATGAGACGCCCGTCACCTACGTGCCGGCCTCGGTGACCCAGTCCGCCAAGATCGTCATCGCCGGAGGGTTCGGCGTCGGCAAGACCACGCTGATCGGCAGCGTGTCGGACGTGACGCCGCTGCGGATGGAGCAGCCCATCACGCAGGACAGCGTGGGCGTGGACGACCTGCGCGGCACGCCGGGCAAGAAGACCACCACCGTCGGGATCGACTTCGGCCGTCTCCACCTGTCCGACGGCGACGGCCAGGGCGACCAGATCGCCTTGTATCTGTTCGGGCTCCCCGGGCAGATGCGCTTCCGGCTCCTGTGGCAGGACCTGGCCGACGGAGCCATGGGCTGCCTGGTCCTGGCCGACACCCGCGACCTGGACGCCTGCCACCCCGCGCTCGACCTCCTCGACGCCCTCCACATGCCGCACACGGTCGCGATCAACACCTTCCCGGACGCCCCCTCTTACCCGGAGGCGGAGCTGCGCCAGGCCCTGGACCTGGATCCCGGAACGCCGCTGACCTACTGCGATGCCCGCGACCGCACCTCCAGCATGCTCGCCCTGATCACGCTGGTCGAACACCTGCCCGCGCTCCGCGCAGACACCCTCCTGGAGCCCCTGCGATGACCCCCACCACCCCCAACCCGGCCGCCGCACCCGACAGAGTCGTCCTGTATGAGCGGGACTTCTCCGACGACCCGCACGCCGCCTACGCGCGCATGCGGGACACTCACGGCCCGCTGGTGCCCGTGGAACTGTCCCCCGGCATTCCGGCCACCCTCGTCATCGGCTACCGGCAAGCCCTGACCATCCTGCACGACCCTCAGCGGTTCCCCGCGGACCCCAGGACGTGGCAGCAGCAGGTGCCGATGGACTGCCCCGTGCGGCCGATGATGGAGTGGCGGCCCAACGCGCTCAGGTCGGGCCCCGCCGAGCACCCTCGCTACCGCGCTGCCAACACTGCCGCAATCGATGCCACCGACCAGCACGCTCTGCACCGCCTCGTCGAGGAGATCTGCGCCGAAGCCCTCGCCGAGCTCCAGCCCGCGGGCTATGTGGACTTGCTCATCCAGTACGCGCATCGGATCGCCTCCCAGTCCCTGAACGGGCTGCTGGGTTGCCCGGACGACATCGGGATGCGGATCGGCGCCGGCATGGCCGATATCTTCAACGCCTCCGATCCGGCATCCGCGGCCCGCGGCAACGCAGTCCTCGCCCAAGCCGTTGCCAAACTGGTCGCCCTGCGGCGACAGCATCCCGGCGACGACATCACGACACGGCTGCTCGCCCACCCCGCCCACCTCGACGACACCGAGATGGCTCACCAGCTCGTCACCCTCTACGGCGCCGGCATCGAACCTCTCGCCAACCTGATCGCGAACACGATCCTGACGATCCTGACCGACCCGGGTTTCGCCGCCGCCCTGCACGCCGGACGGACCAGCGTCCGCGCCGCCCTCGACGGTGTCTTGTTCAGGGACCCGCCGATGGCCACCTACTGCATCTCCTACCCCCCTTACCCGGCCGATGTCGACGGTGTCCTGCTCCCAGCCCACCAGCCCGTGCTGATCTCCATGACCGGCTGCAACAACGACCCCGAGCTCACCGCCGGCCTCCCCGCGGACGCCGTCACCGGCAACCGCGCCCACCTGTCCTGGAGCGCCGGTCCCCACACCTGCCCGGCACGCGTACCCGCCTACCTCGTCGCAGAGACCGCCATCACCTACCTCCTCGATGCCCAGCCGGAGATCGACCTGGCCGTGCCCGCGTCCGAACTGCGGTGG
Source organism: Streptomyces sp. NPDC001508 (assembly GCF_040298665.1). NCBI lineage: Bacteria > Bacillati > Actinomycetota > Actinomycetes > Kitasatosporales > Streptomycetaceae > Streptomyces > Streptomyces sp. NPDC001508. The sequence goes on along the minus strand of NZ_JBEPAP010000085.1, from coordinate 25,105 downwards.
CGGCCCGGCCCGTTCCACCGCGCCCTGGAATCCCTGCCCGTCACCCTCGCCGCCTGACCAAGGAGACCCGCCGTGTCCTCCTCCGAGCAGCCGATCCTCGTCCTCGACCCCGCCGGCTCCGACCCCCACACCGAGCACCAGGCCCTCTACGCCCGCGGCCCGGCCACCCGCGTGGACGTCCTCGGTGTGACCGCCTGGTCCGTCTCCGACCCCCAGCTCCTCAAGCAGCTCCTCACCAGCCCCGACGTGTCCAAGGACGCCCGCAAGCACTGGCCCCTGTTCGCCGACACCGTCGCCACCTGGCCGCTCGCCCTGTGGATCGCGGTGAAGAACATGTTCACCGCCTACGGCGGCGACCACCGCAGACTGCGCCGCATGATCGCCCCCGCCTTCAGCTCACGCCGCATCCAGGCTCTTCAGCCCGCCATCGAGCAGATCGTGACCGCGATCCTCGACGACCTCGGCCAACGGCCGGCCGGACAGATCACCGACCTGCGTGAGCACCTTGCCTACCCGCTGCCGATCGCGGCGATCTGCCAGATCATGGGTGTCCCCCAGGAGCGGCAGGACGGCTTCCGCGGCGTGGTCGACGGCGTCTTCGACACCACCCTCACCCGCGACCAGGCCACCGCGAACACCAGCGCCCTCTACCGGTCCCTCGACGTGCTGATCGAGGCCAAGCGTGCCCAGCCCGGCGACGACATGATCTCGCTCCTCATCGCCGCCCGCGACCACGACGGCGACGGCGACGGCCTCACCCATGCCGAACTGCGCGACTCCCTGGTGCTGATGATCAGCGCCGGATACGAGACCACGGTTAACGCGATCGACCAGAGCCTGGTCGCCCTGCTGTCCGACCCCGGCCAGCTCCAACACATCCGCGCCGGCCGCGCCAACTGGAACGACGTCGTCGAGGAGACCCTGCGCGCCCACCCCGCGGTCAAACACCTCCCCCTGCGCTACGCCCTCACCGACATCCCCCTGCCGAACGGCTCCACCATCCGCAAGGGCGACGCCATCCTCGCCTCCTACGCCGCCGCCAACCGCCACCCCGACTGGCACGGGCCTGACGCCGACCGGTTCGACATCACCCGCCCCTCCAAAGAACACCTCGCCTTCGGGTACGGCGTGCATTTCTGCCTCGGCGCTCCCCTCGCCCGCCTCGAAGTCGCCACCGCCCTCCGCATGATCTTCGACCGCTTCCCCGACATCGAACTCGCCGCCCCCGCCGAAGACCTCGCACCGCTCCCCTCGCTCATCAGCAACGGACATCAGACCCTGCCTGTCCGCCTGCAACTCGCCGCCTGATCCGCCCCGATCCCACGCTGACCTTGCCGGGCAGCCCGAGCCTCCGGCATGCCGCCCCCTCCTGAGCGACTCCGCAGTCGAGTCGGGCAAACCGTGACGACACGACCGTTCTCACGCTCCCGGCAGCTCCGCGTACGCCCGGCGTCCACTACGGCAAGACGCGGCGGCCCGGCGCGTCAATAGCCCTACCAATCAGGAAAGTCCCCGCATGCACACCCCGCACAAGGCCGTTCGAGCCACGGCCGCCGCCATTCTGCTCTTCTGCAGCCTGATACCCGTCCTCCTGGACCCCCGGCACACATCCCGCCCCGGCCACGGACCGCAAGCCGCTCGCTCTCACCAGGGATAACACCCCCCCGCCCCACCGCCCGCGGCCCGTCCCGCCAGACAGGAAACCGTGAGCGATCAGCCGTACCGCATCAAGCCAACCGACGCTCCCAGACAAGGATCACCCGTGCAATCCCGGTTCACCGTCCTCGACGACACCCGCCGCCACCCCGACCTCGCGGCGCGGATCACCGACATCCTGACCATGGTGGCATCACCGATCGAGGAGATCACCGGCCTCACCCTCCCCCCGACCGTCCGCTACCGCCTCACGACACCGAAGGCGTGGCGGCGGGAGACCATCGACGCCAAGGTGCGCACCCTGATCCAGGACACAGCTGACCTGGCCCTCACACCCGAACAGACCAAGCCGGTCGCCCTGGGCCTCAAGCTCGCACGCATCGTCCCCGTGCTGGTCTGGCCTCTGGTGAACGGGGCGACAGCGACGGCGGCCGACGGCGAGCAGGAAACACGGATAGCCCCCCGGGCCCTGCACCACGGCGGACTGCTGGCCGACGAACCGGTCCTCGTCCAGATGATCGCCCACGAGCTGGTCCATCACGTGCAGGCCGCCCACAACGACACGACGGCATGGCAAACCCTCTTTCCCGAGCACCGCGCCATGCCCCATCCCCGCATCACGTCGATGTTCCTGGAGGGGCACGCCCGGTGGACGGACCAGCAGATCACACAGCACCTGTACGGTGCACCGGTCGATGATGGGCAGGCCCCCCGGTCGCTGCGTTACCGCCTCCACAAGCACATTCCGGGAATCCGCCACCTCGGCCCGAGCCGCGCCGCATACGAAGAAGGAGCCCGCTTCTTCGCGTACGTCGCCGCCCACGCGGGCCTCGACCAGATCAACCGGGTCTGGAAAGACACGGCTTTGCTGCCCACCAAGGACGAGTTCGCCCACCCGCAGTCCTGGCTCGACCGCACCGCCCCCTGAACCCACCCCGGGCAAGCCCGCCCATCCATCCGACGCGCCCACACGGGGCTTTTGATGACTTCCCACTCCCTCATTCTCATGCGACCGTCCGAAGCACGGGCATGGAGTGTTCCCACACTGGCAGACGACCCGGTCCGCGAGGCGTACGTACTGCTGGGCCCGGCCTGGCGCAGTTCCAGCCCCCAACCCGTCCAGACCGGCAGCACGTTCGACGTGGTCCAAGCACCCCAGGCCCTCGCCGCACCGGCCCTTGACGGTCTGCGCCGGGCGGGCCGAGACCACGGAGCGGTCTTCGCTGACGGCACCCGGTGGACCTTCTTCGTCACACCAGGTTCCGGAAGCCACGCCTGGCCGCCCTGGGTCACCTACCGAAGCGGACCCGCCCTGCTCCTCCCACCGCGTGCCGCCCGCGCCGGCGACCTCGGTCTGCGATGGATCACCCGCGGCGCCCCGCCCGGACGGCTGTGCACCCCGGCCGAAGCGCTGTGCACCAGCCTCAGCACTCCCGCACACCGCAGACCGCGCCTTCACACGCCCAGGACCTGAGCCGGCCCTGACCATCCACGACGTCCACCCCCAGGTCCTGATGACCCGACACCTCTGGAAGTACCCCATGCACCACAGCAGCACGAACACCGTCCCGAGCTCGGCGAGAGTCTGGAACTACTGGGCCGGCGGCAAGGACTACTACGAGGCAGACCGCAAGGCCGGCGACGCCTACGCGGACATCGCTCCCCAAGTCGTGACGATGGCCCGCGAATCCCGCAAGTTCCTCATCCGCACCGTGGCCTGCGCCGCAGGCAACATGGGCCTACGCCAGTTCCTCGACATCGGCACCGGCCTGCCCACCGCCAACAACACCCACGAGGTCGCCCAGCGCATCGCCCCCACCTCGCAGATCGTCTACGTCGACAACGACCCCATCGTGCTCGCCCACGCCAGAGCCCTGCTCACCAGCACGCCCCAGGGCAGCACCGACTACATCGACGCGGACCTGCACCACCCGGAAGCCATCCTCGCCGAAGCCCGCCAGATCCTGGACTTCGAGCAGCCCGTCGCCCTGATGCTCATGGGCATCCTCGGCCACGTTCAGAACCACGCCGAAGCCACCGCCATCGTCCAGCATCTGAAGGAGGCGTTGCCCTCCGGCAGCCTCCTCATCCACTACGACGGCATCGGCACGAATCCCGACCTCACGAAAGCGCAGGCCGGCTACGACGCGACCGGCGCCGCCCCGTACGTCCTGCGCAGCCCCGAAGAGATAGCCGCCTACTACGAGGGCTTCGACCTGCTGGACCCCGGCATCGTCCCGTGTCCTCTATGGCGCCCTGAGCCCGGCTCCTCTCCGACGCCCACCGACGTCATGGGAGGCGTCGCATCCAAGCCCTGAACGCCCACGGGCGACCAGCCGGCCGCCCTGACGCCAGCCGGGATGGCCCGCAGGCACTGATGACGAAGGACAACCATGACACCGGCCCCTACGGCGACGACTCGGCACGGCCATCTGGCTGAGCCTCCGCAGGACCCTCAACCCCCGAAAATCGGGGCCCACGAAACCGGCCGGCCGCCTGGCCGTCAGTCTCGCCCCCCGGCCGCACCCGAACCCGCCTTGCAGGACGACAAGGCGCTGACACGGCGCCAGAAGCAGATCCTCGCTTTCATCAAGGCATCAACCCAACACCGCGGCTACCCGCCCTCGCTCCGCGAGATCGGTACGGCAGCGGGGCTAAGCAGCACATCCAGCGTCCAGTACCACGTGAAGATCCTGGTGAAAAAGGGCCTGCTCACACGTGATCCGAACCGTCCCCGCACCTACCAGGTCGTGGCCGACGCTGAAGCCACAGACCCGGCCCACGACGCCGTCCCGGGTTCTCTGTGCAGTCTTCTGGTCCCCGGCAACAGCACCGACGACATACCCGGGGCGGCATGCGTCCTCCAGATCAGGCTCACCCCTGCCGTCAGCGCCGCCCTGCTCGACGGCGCCTGGCTGACCGTGGAACACAGTTCGCACCCGGACCCCACCACCCTCACAGGCCGCGTCGTAGCCGTCACACACCCCCGGCCCCGCTGACACCCACCGCCACCGACACCAAGGGCCGCGCACGGCAGCCGCCTGACGACGCGCGCCCGGCATCCCACAACCGCCCGACCCGCTCCGACCACCCGGAGGACGATGGTGACCGCATCCCCCGACACCCGCTACAACACACTGCCTCCCGGCGCCGCCGACATGTACCGACGCCTGAGCATCCTGCCCTTACCCGGCGGGAACTTCGACAGCACCTACGCCGCCGCCCTCACCGGACGGCCGCGACCGGACGCAGAGAACATCCTCGCCGTGCTGGCCTCCACCAGCCTGGTCGAGTCCGCATCCGCGGACGAGTCACGCGGCGCCTTCTACCGGTTCGACGACACCACTCGCGCACATGCCGCCGGCCGGCTGGCTCAGGAACCGCCCGAACACCGTGCCGAGGTTCTGCGCCGGGCCCTGGACTACCTCCTGGACACCGCCTCCCGTGCCGAACACCGGCTCACGCCGACCCATCGTCCACTCGCCCGGGAGTACGTCCACCCTCCCGCCGACCCGCTCGTGTTCGAGACGGACGCCGCCGCCCTGGCGTGGCTGGAAGCACACCGGGACACCCTGCTCACGGCGATCACCGCGGCGGACGAGGCCGGGATCGACTCGGTGGTGTGGCAGCTCACCCACGCCCTGTGGCCCCTGCTGCGCGCCCGCCACGACCACGACCTGTGGGACCAGACCCACCGGCGCGCCCTCGGCGCGGCCCGCCGCTGCCAGAACCGCACCGCGGAACTGGAGATCCTCGGCACCTGGGGCGTGGGCCTACGCACTGCCGGTCTCCACGCCGATGCCATCGAGGCGTTCGACCAGGTGCTCCAGCTCGCGCATACCCACGGCGACCCGCGTGCCGAGGCGCAGGCACTCCACGAGCTGGGTGCCACCCACCTTGCGGCCAAGCGCCCCCAGGAAGCAGAGTCCTTCCTGCTCCAGGCCCGCAGCCTGCGTACCGCCCTCATTCACCACGCCGAAGCCAACGACGACACGGACAGCGAGCGCACGTTCCGCCGTGCCGTAGCCGTCACCGACGTAGCGCTGGGCCAGACTCAGCTCCTCCTCGGCCGGAGCGGCGAGGCGGTCGCGACGCTCTCCTCCGCCCGCGCCACACTCCTCACCATCCCCGACCCCTTTGATGCGGCACGGGCCATGGCCTGGCTGGGCCGCGCTCACGCGCTCAACGGCGACACCAACCAGGGCGAACAGCACGGGCGACAGGCCATCACTGAAACCGATCAGTTGGGCACCCCCCAGGGGCAGGCACGCAGCCGCGAATTGCTCGGCCAGACGCTCCAGGAAGCAGGCCGCCGCGAGGACGCCCGCCACCTCTATCAGGACGCCGTCCGCCTTTACTCACCCATCGGCCGACCCGACCGCACCCGCGTCCTGGAACGCCTCGGCGAACTGGCCACACGCACCGAGGGAGACAGCGATAACGAGGCATAACGGAATCGACCTCAGCCTGATCGGTCCACACATGCGCCTCGCCGCCGTCGCCGACCTCAGCGTCCTGCGAAGGACGGAAGCCAACCTCTGGTCCCACGACACGGCATCAATTGGTTGACGACCGTCGCAATTAAAGTCCGCCGGTTGCAGGGGCTCCAGGCGCGGCCTGGGTACCCCAGGGTGACCGCGGAGCGGCAGTGGTAAAGCCCCTCAGTCTGGCCTACTCCTGTTCGAGGTCGGCCCGAGGTCTTGCGATGCCGGCCTCCATCGGCTCGCGCACGAGACCCGACGCGGGCACCACCTCGATCCAAGCTGTCACGCCTCAAACTGCCCGCTCACCATCGGCGCGGGGCGCCCCGGCCGGAAGCCCTGTTCACCTGGGAGGCCAGCACCAGCCCGCCGCCCGCGAAGACCTGCCCGCGCAAGCCGAACGGCCAGGGCGAGCCAGCGCCCGAGCTGTGCGCTGAACTTGTCGACGCTGGCAGGCCGCGTGCCAGGCTAGTCGTGCCTGGTCGCCGCGCCGCCATAGGTTGGGCGTCATAGCTGGGCCGAGGTGACCGGCAAACTCCTGATTCTCCTCCAGGGGCACCCCGTCACGCGCGGGCGGCGATGCGCTCGCCGAGCTCTGCGGCAGCCGAACTGTCGGGGATCGAGGGTAGGCGGGCGGCGATGTTGGTCAGGCCGTCGTTGATCCGTACGGACTGCACGCCGTCGGCGCAGTCAAGGAACTCGCTCCAGGTGGCAAGCGCGGTCTCGGTGTTGCCGCGCTTGAGCTGGACGTGTCCGAGGTCGGCGAGCACGATCGCCCGCGTCCTCTTGCGGTCCAGACCATGGATGTCAAGGGCGAGGTGGAGGTGTTCCTCGGCGGCAGCGAGGTCGCCGAGTTTGGCATGAATCATGCCGGACTCATGGGCCCACCGGCCGTGGCTGTAGTGCGACGCCCAGGACTGCCCGGGCAGGGCGGGAGCGTGCTCGATGGCGGCCTGGGCGGAGGTGAGGAGCCTCGCGGCGGTGGTGTGGTCGCCGTCGGCGGCTGCCGCGCGGGCGTAGGTGTTGCGGTAGTACGCCAGTGCCTTGGGGTTGGTCAGCTTCCGGCCGCGCTGCTCGCACGCCTCGGCGAGCCGTACCGCGGTTGGGATGTGCCCCAGGTCGATGGCCTGGTCTGCGAGCCCGCGCAGGGCAGTGGCGGCGAGCTCGTTCTCGCCGGCCTCGACGGCGAGCCGGTAGCTGTGCAGGTGATACTTCTGACTCAGGCCCTGGTTGCCCTCGTCGCGGGCCATCCAGCCGATCAGGTGCACCAGTTCGCTGGTCGCGGCGAACAGCTCCCGCCCAGTGGTCTCGGTGTACCGGCCGTCCAGCCACCGCTTGACGTCCACGGTCAAGTAGCGCACCGCGAGGTGGCGGGCGTGACCGCCGCCGAGCTCGGAGGCGGCATCGCCGAGGGTGGTGGTCATCGTGCGGACCGCGGCGACCTCGCCCGTGCCGACCGCGACGGGGCCGGGCCGGTTCGCGCGGCGGGTGACCGCCTCGGCGTCGGGCAGGTCGAGCGCGGCCAGGCCGACGGCGGCGGATGCCGCGAGGAACTGTCGTCGGTCCACGTCGCTGCCTCCCAGGAGCATGACCGAGGTCACGGTATCGGCGAACTGACCCCCATTGTCCTCAGACAGATCGATGTTGAGGACCTGTTCGATGAACGGCAGCCACACCCGGGGAACCCGTAAGCCCTTCTCCCACCGGTAGACCTGCTGCCGGTCGAGGAATCCCGTCTTCCCCCAGCGCGCCACCGACAGCTCCTCCGCGAGCTTCTCCTGGCTGCACATGGGGCGCCGTGCTTCGCGTGCCGCGCGGATGCGTTCCCCGATGGTCATGTCCGGCCCGATCGTCGGTCCTGGTTCACAACTGGCCTACAGCTGGCAGACATTCTGGCAGCTCCCCACGGCCCGCGTCTGCGCGTTGACTGATGGTCACCAGCCCGGCGGGGAAGGCCGGCACCAAGTGGAAAGACTCCGCTCCCTGCCAGCGAGGGGCCGCGCAAGCTCCTCGCTCTCTGGCGGGCCGCCTCCGCCGCCGTCGACACACAGAGAGGGGGCTGCCATGTCGTACGACCACTGAGCCCGAGGTGCCGGGGCGGGTCCGCGAGGCGGACCCGCCCCCGTCCGTCCGCCCGCCGTCGGAAGGAATACGCGATGCCGTCAGCCAACGCCCCCTATGACCCGCTAGACGCTCAGAATCTGCACAACCCGTATCCGGTGCTGGCCGAACTGCGACGTACGGAGCCGGTGTTCTGGCATGAGGGGATGGCCTCGTGGATGCTGACCCGGCACGCCGACTGTGTGCGGGTGCTGCGGGACCACGGCTTGTTCGCTCGCGACCCGCGTCGCACCGGGGGGAGCGTTCCGGAGCCGAGCCTGAGTGTGCAGACCCTCGACCCGCCGCAGCAGAACCATGTTCGCTCCCTCTTCATGACGGCACTGCGGGCCCAAGATCTCCCTGCCGTCGAGGCACGCGCCCGCCGTCTGGTCGCCAGCCGGCTCGACGCGCTGACCCGGGCAGGAGAGTTCGATGTGGTCGCGGAACTCGCGGTGCCGCTGTCCGTGGCGGTCGTGGCGGACCTGCTCGGGGTCGAGCCCCCGTCGTACACCGAGTTCGCCGCGGTGTCGGACGCCATCATGCAGAGCATGGACGGCGGCCTGAACCCGACGCTCGTGGAACCGGGGCGGATCGCCCGGCAGCAGTTGAGCGAGCTGGTCGACTCCTGGTTCACCGCCTCGTCCAGGCCCGGCCTGCTGGCGCGAGTCCGACAGATGGCGCCCAGCGCCGATCCGCACGCCCGGCTGTACGTGAAGAACACCGCGAGGGTCATGTTCCAGGGGGGCTACAGCACCATGGCGGCCGCCATCGGCAATGCAGTGGCCGTCCTGCTCGCCCGCCCCGAGGCCCTGGAGCGGATGCGCGACCCCGCATTGCTGGCCACCGGCGTGGACGAACTGGTCCGCTTCGACGGGCCGGTGCAGGGCACCACCCGCGTGGCGGTGCGAGCGTGCCGGATCGGCGGGGTCGACGTCGCCTCGGGCCAGAAGGTGGTGCCACTGTTCGCCGCCGCCAACCGAGACCCAGCCGCCTTCCCTGGTGCGGACCGGCTGGTGCTGGAGCGCACGCCGAACCCGCACCTCGGCTACGGGTGGGGTCCGCACTCCTGCGTCGGAACGACCGTCGCCCAAGCGGGCCTGCGGGCCCTGGTCGCCGCTCTCGTCGAGCACCCGGCCCGGCTGGTCGCCGCCGGCGACGGCGTACGACGACGCACGGCGACCATGCGGGCCTTCGAGACGCTGCCCGCCTTCCTTCACCGCTGACCCGTCATCGGGGCGTGCCCGCGTGGGCATCCCCACCGCTTCCATATGCGTCAGGAGTTCCGTTGTGCGCATCCTCGTCGGCAACCACATCGACCCGTCGATCCGTGAACGCGGTGACATGCGGGCCTGGACACAGCGACTGTTCTGGTTCGCCCGCCCCGGCGACCTGCTCGTCCTGTGCTGCGAGCCAGACGGCGCGTTCCTCGACTACGTGCTGGCCCACACCGGCGTGAAGCGGAGCGAGCTGACGGTCGTGGTCGCGCCTGCCGGGGCGTGGGGAGAGAGGCTGCTTGATCCGGCCTCGCTCACCGACCCTGCGTTCGTAAAGGCGGTGCGGGCCGCGCTCGATGTCGGGGGTGGACCGGCCGCAGTAACGGAGGTGTTCGCGCTGTGGCCGTCCGCCTCCGCCGCTCACTTCGCCAGCGCCCTGGGCATCGCGGACCGGTTCCCTGGGGCCGCGTTCTTCGCCCAGGGCGGTGGGGAGATCGGCAACAACAAGGCGAACTTCCGGGCGTTGGCAGCGGCCGCCAGGGTGCCGATCCTGCCGGGCCGCGTCGTCCGCAGCCGGGCCGAGGCGATCGGCGCGACCCGGAAGCTGCTGGAGTCGTCCGGCAGCGGGGCGGTCGTGGTCAAGCAGGCCCACAACGGCGCCGGGGTCGGCAACCAGCTCCTGGTACGCGATCCGCGGATGGCGGTGGACCACGTCGGTGCCCGCCACCTGCACCACATGGCGCCCGGCGAGGCCGGTATCGCGGCGTACTGGGATCAGTTCTGGACGTGGGCGAGCGGGCATGGCCGGTGGCCGGTCGTCATCGAGACCTTCGCGCCCGATGCGGACGCGGTGTACTCCGAGCACTACGCCGCCGACACTGGCACACTGCCGACCGAGATGGGCCGCCTGCTCTACGTCGGCCGGCGCCTGAGCCATCAGGTCGTTCCCCTCGACCGCGTCAGCGACCAGGTGCGGGCGGCCCTGCTGGACGGCGGCACCCGCCTGGCCGAGACATACCGGGCCTTCGGCTACCGCGGTCACCTGAGCGCGGACGCCCTGGCGCTGCCCGACAACGCAGTGGTGTTCACGGAGGTCAACGCGCAGGTCTCCGGGTCGCTGCACATCTACCAGCAGATCGCCCACGGCATCGTCGACGTCGCCGCCGCCCCGCGCCGTCACGTGGTCGAGTTCCACGTCCCTCCCACCTGGACCGTGCCCGACTTCGCCGCGTTCCTGACCGCGCTGGACGAGATGGGCCTGGCCTACGACCCGACCACGCGGACGGGGGTGATCGTGTCGATGCCCGCGATACCGCTCGTCCCCGGGGCACCGGTCCAGTTCGTGTTCTGCATTGCCTACGACCCCGCCACTGGCTACGACGACGCGTTCGCCCGGCTCGGCGAGCGCTTCCAGACCCTGCCCGCCACAGCCGTCGACGCCAGCGAGCACGTCGGCCACGCCGCCGTGTCCTTCTCCTCCTGACCGGGAGCCCCACCATGACCACCACCGCAGTCGCTGAGGCGGCCCAGCTCGCCCCCGCCTTCGACCTCGACGAGGGCCGACTCGCCACCGAACTCGCCGCCGTCACCTCCCACACCTGGAAGTTGCAGCGCACCCACACCTTCGGCGGGCAGGTCGGCCAGCCCGCCCCGATCGACTGGCGCGTCCTGCCGCTGCGCAGTCTCGGCGGCGACCCGGAACGCACCGACCCAGGCGGCCCCGGCCCCCAGTCGTTCGCGCCGACCCGCTGGCTTGAGTACCTGCCTTACCTCGCCCAGCTTCTGGACGCGATCCCGGCCCCGCTGAACGCGGTCAGGCTGATGGCGCTCGGGCCAGGCGCCGTCTCCACCCCGCACTGCGATCCCAAGTACCGGCTCGACAGCGGCCTGATGCGTCTGCACATCCCCATCGTGACCACGCCGGACGCGGTGCTCGTCCTGGACGGCGCCGAGCACTGCTGGCAGCCGGGCACCCTGTGGTACGGCGACTTCTCCCGCGAGCACCTGGTCCGCAACACCAGCCACATGGTGACCCGCGTCCACGTCGTCATCGATGCCCTCCTCACCACCGAACTCGCTGCATGGTTCCCCGAGTCCTGGCAGGAGCTGTTCGCCCGCGGAGAAGTCCTGTTCAACCGGCTCATCCCTGCCACCACGCCCGCGTGGCCCACGGAACTGCCGTACGACGCCCTTCTGCCCAGCACTTTCGCCGACTTCGACGCCGCCGCCCCTCTGGACGGCTCGCTCCTGCCCGCCCGGCTCGACCGCAACGCCGACGACGCCCTCGCCCTGACCGTCGCCGGACGCTCGTTCGCGCTAGTCGCGGCCGGCGACAGCGGCGAGTGGCGGTTCTCCGGCTGGAGCGAACAGCGCACCCTCCAGCCCGACGACAGCGGCCTGGTGCTGCGGGTACGCCGCGGCCGCACGCTCGCCGACCGGCACGTGCCCGCTGAACCCCGAACCTCCTGACTCGCCCCTCTACCTGGAAGGAATCGCCTTCACCATGCGCCTGCACAGCCACGACGACTTCACCCCGCTCAAGGAGATCATCGTCGGGTCCGCGGAAAACTACCTCGGCCACGACCGTGACCTGAGCTTCGAGCTGTTCCACCACGAGAACCTGACGGGCTTCCGTTCGGACTGGGCCTACCCTCGGCTCGTACAGACCGGCACCGGCGCCCGTGGGCAGAACTGGGCCGTCAAGCAACGGTACGCCGAGGAACTGCACGAGGACGTCGAGAACCTGGCCGCCACCCTCGCCGGGCTGGGGGTCACCGTGCACCGGCCGATTCCGCTGCCGCCCGATGCGGCCCGCCTCGCGGGCCTGGGCTGGGAAGCCGCCCCCACCCCGCCCCTGAACATCCGCGACAACACCCTGATCCTCGGCGACCAGATCATCGAGACGCCACCGGCGATCCGGTCACGCTATCTGGAGACCCAGCTCCTCCACCGCGTCTTCCGCGCCTACGAGCAGAGCGGTGCCCGGTGGACGGTGATGCCGCGCCCCACCCTCACCGACCTCTCATTCGATCTGTCCTACGCCCGCGACGCCGCCACCACCCTGGGCGGGCCGACCGAAGCGATCGACGACCCGCAGCCCAGCCCGTACGACGTTGGCGTGGAAATGATGCTCGACGGGGCCCAAGTCCTGCGGCTGGGCCGGGACCTGGTCGTCAACGTCGCCCAGAACAACCACGAACGGGGCCTCACCTGGCTTCAACGGCACCTCGGCCACGACTACCGCGTCCACCGGGTGTGGCGGATGGCGGACAACCACATCGACTCGATGGTCCTCGCCCTCAAGCCGGGGGTGTTCCTCGCCCGGCACGACGGCATCCGCGACATGATGCCCGAACCGCTGCGCTCCTGGCACTACATCGTGCCGCCTGAGCCGGATGACGACGCGTTCCCCGTCTACGATGACCAGGACTTGGTCCTCACCAGCCCCTACATCGACCTCAACGTCCTGTCCGTGGACGAGCGCACGGTGCTCGTCAACCGGGAATGCACCGGCCTGGCCAAGGCCCTGGAGACTGAGGGCTTCGACGTGGTGCCCGTCCGCCACCGGCACAGAAGGCTGTTCGGCGGCGGTTTCCACTGCTTCACGCTGGACACTTGCCGGGACGGCGGCCACGTGGACTACCTGTCATGACCGGCGCCGCCGTGCTGCTGCTGGACGCGGCGGGCCCCGAGTCCGTCGCCCTCGCCCGCGCGGCGGCCGAGCGCGGGCACCCGGTCCACGCCGCGACCACCGCGGCGGACGGGCAGCCCCCGGTGCCGGAGCTGGCCGGGCAGGTCGTCACCGACTTCGCCCGGCCGGACCGGGCGGTGGAGGAGATCACCGCGTACGCCCGCCGCCGCAGCGTCGGTGCCGTCCTCACCGCCAACGAGTACCTGACCGAGCTCGCCGCGCTCGTGTGCGCCGGCCTCGGCCTGCCCGGCAACGACCCTGCCCTCGCGCACGCGGCCCGCGACAAGATGGCGATGGTGAACGTACTCACCGCGGCCGGCGTACGCGTTCCCTACACCCGGCTCGTGCACGACGACACCGGACTACACGACGCGCTCGCCGACCCGGCGGTCGGTTTCCCCTGCGTGATCAAGCCGGTCCGCGGGGCGGGCTCGGCCGGGGTCACCGTGGTGACATCACCGGCCGAAGCCGCCGCGGCCGCCGACACCGCTCGCATGGCGCGCGGGCAGTACAGCGGCGAGAGCGCGGCGGGCATCCTCGTCCAGGCGTACGCAGCCGGCGACGAGTACAGCGTCGAGTCCGTCACCCAGGACGCCGTCACCACGCACCTCGCCGTCACGCGGAAGGCGGTGACCTGCGGCGCCCGCCGCGTCGAGACCGGGCACAGCCTTCCCGTCCGCCTACTCCCGGCGACCGAGGCTGCCGTGCGCCGGGAGGTGGACGCGGCGATCCGCGCGGTCGGCATCCGCCACGGCGCCTCGCACACCGAGGTCATCATCACCCCCGACGGCCGATGCACGGTCATCGAGATCGCAGCCCGGCTCGGCGCCGGGCACATCGGTCTCCTGGTCCAGCACGCCCTGGGTATCGACGTCTCCGCAGCCCTGCTCGACGTCGCCCTGGGCCGTCCGGCCGCGATCAACCCCACCGCCCACGGCCATGCCACCGTCCGCTTCATCACCAGCCCGCACGCCGGACGTCTCACCTCCCTGATCGGGTTCCCGAAGCGCGGGCCGGGGGTGCCGTTCGTGCGCTGGCGGGCAGCGATCGGCAGCTCGGTGAACGCCGCCGGTGTCAACGCCGACCGGCTGGGCTGCTTCGTCGTCACCGGCCCGGACGCGGCCGAGGTGGAACAGCAGGCCGACACTCTCGCGCGGCAGATCCGCGTCCAGATCGACCCGCCCGCACCGGGCGGCCCTGATCAGCTCAACTCGGCGAGCAGGTCGGCCATCGCCCCGTAGCTCTCTCGGACCGCGTCCGCCTTCCCCAGCCGGTACCGTTCCAGGCGGATCGCGCCCACGTGCCTCGCCTCGTAAATCCGCGCTCGCCACATCGCCGCCGCCGACCGGTCCAGCGGTCCGTAGGACTCCCAGAACGCGGTCCGCTCGTCGCTCTTGGCCGTCGCCATGCGAATCGTCCAATCCGCGTCCGGCGCCCCGAAAATGCAGCGGTCGAAGTCCAGTACGCCGGTGATGGTCGGCACGTCGGCGTCCCGGTCGAGCAGAGCATTGACCGTCCAGAGGTCGCCAGTAAGAAGGCGGGGTTCGGTGACCTCGTCCAGCACAGCCCGGTCGTGGCCGGCCACGGCGGCGACCTTACGCACGTCCGCCGAGTCCAGGCCCACGCCTTCCAGGTCCGCGGCGATGTCCTCCAGCGACGTGATCACCGCCTCGCTCCACGTGGTACAGCCGGGCCCGGCCACGGGACCGAAGTGCGGTCCCCGCACCTCGTGCACCGCACGAGTGATCGCGCCCATCTGACGGAAGAAGCCCGGCCAGGTGCTACGCGGATACGACCCCAGATGCTCCGGCGCCGGGACACCGTCCAGATAGGTCTGGATCATCCAGTCCCGGCCGATCGCCTGCCCCGTCCAGTCCGCGGCGATTACCTGCGGCATCAGGTGCGCGATCGGAGCCAGCCACGGGAGGCTGGCGTGCTCGTTCCTCATCAGATGGCGCTCGCTGCGGAACTGCAGCCTCTCCGCTGGCGCCGCCCGCAGAATCACCGGACGGTCCCGTCCGGCCAGAGCCACGCGATAGACGTTGTTGTACATGCCGGTACCCAGCTCGACCGCGGACACAGGAACGGCTTCCTTGCCGAACCCACGGCGGCATACTGCCTGGATCTCCTGCGCAGCCAGGGGCTGCTGAAATGCGCCCGCGGCCCGTTCAACTGGCCGGAAGTCCATTCCACTCACTGTGTGCACCACCCCGGATACGCCTCATCCTTCAGCGAGAAACCTACGCTCCCCTGCCGCTCACGGGAGGCTCCTGCCGGTAAGACCCGCGGGGTGCCGAGGGCGCGGAGGGCGTCGAGCAAGGTGGCGGGGTCCATGGACTCGCCCGCGCGGCGGCCGGGGGAGAGCCAGCGGGAGGCGGAGTTCGCCGCCGGCGCGCTGGCGGGGAGGTTCTGGAGGTAGTCCAGGAGGAGGGTGGTGACGGGGCCAGGGACGGTCGAAGGCGGGCCGCCGAGTCGGAGATGGACTTGAATGGCCGGCGTCGGGGACGTCGTCGACGGTCAGGCAGACCATGCTGGTGAGGGCTGGGCGAACGGCAGGATGAGGCCGACGGCGATCCGGCTCGCAGCGGGGCAGTGTTGTTGTTCAAAGGGCGGCGTAGGACGACCAGGCGCTGGTGCTGGCTCATGGGCTGCGAGTTCGTGGTCGCGCGGTAGGAGATGGTCACGCCGCGGCATGCGGCAGGTGACCATGCGCCAGCGCAGAAACGACTGGGTCTCGCGGCGGGTGGCGTAGTTCTCGGCGTGCCAGGCGTCGACATCAGGCTGGGTCGCCATTTTCGGGGTGCTTCCGCGGTGGGTGATCCAGGTGAGGAAGGCGGCGGGGTGACCTGCTGGTTCAGCGGCGTGAACCAAACGATGTGGGCCACGACAGCACCGCCGCCCGGCGGGTATCCCAGATATCGACCGCCGCCTCGCCCCACATCTGTTTGGGAGCGCCGCCGACCTCATCGTCCACCACTGTGGCCAGCGGGCGAGCCTCCCCGAGCCGTTCGGCGGTCTTGGCCACCCCGATGGCGTGCGGACGGTCAACGCCTCCCCGGCGGCCGTGGCACTACTGCGGGCACGGGCCGTCCCTTACCGCAGATACCAGCGTCGCTTCGCGTACGGCTCCGCCGATGCCGCCGCAGGTCGGAACAGTGATGCCACGGATGATAGGGCGTCATCTGCGGAACGACTTCACAGGGGTGCGGCAGCGGCGAGATCGCCGGGTGCTCACCGGTCGACCGCGACAGTGGGGCTTGAAGCCACCGCTCGGGCGACACCCACAGCGTGGCGTACCGATGGTCAACCGCACCCACGTCATCCGAGTCCATCGGTCAGGCCCGACGCAGCACTGCCGGGTGACAGCCTGGGCCCATCAACACTGGTTCCCGGCAGGCGCGAGTCGTTTTGCTGATGCGCATACTCGCAGCCTGCCCCTCGTCCACTCGCCAGGCCACCGCCAGAGAAGTCCGGACACTGCGTGACTGCGTGACAGCGAGTTCTACGGACTTTAAGAACCAAGTCTGGATCTTGACGCGGGTGCGTGCGTATGTTCGTCGTCCGCCGGGCACTCCTGCCCGGCATATGACCGTGGGGAGGTACATGCGCAGCAGCCCAACCGCATAAGCAATTCTGCAACGTTGACGCCGGGAGCGGGAACTCCCGGACGCCGACGCACACGGCATATTCCGCCCGCCCGTCGCGGGCGGAGGAATTCGCCTGTCATCACCGCGCTGGACCCCTTTCGCCCGGGACGTACCAGCGCGGCAACTCGCAGAGGAGAGTCTGGCATGACATCCGCCCTGCGCAAAAGGTTCGGTTTTCCGGCATGCGCGGCAGCCCTCCCCCCGTCCTCGCTCCCGTACCGCAGTCCGGCACTCGGCCGACCCGTGGTGCGATACCGGCTCGGAGGTGGCGCCTGATGGCCCGTATCCGCACGGTCAAGCCGGAGATGTTCGAGTCCGAGTCGCTCGCCGAGTGCTCGGTCACCGCCATGCTGACCTTCATCGGTCTGCTGACGCAGGCCGACGACACCGGCCGCCACCGCGACCACCCCGCGATCATCGCCGGGCGGCTGTGGGCGCTGCGTCCGGAGCACACGGCGGCGCATGTCGCCCAGGACCTGGAAGAGTTGGCCGCCGCCGGTCTGATCTGCCGTTACACCGGCTGTGACGGGCGTACGTGGCTGCATGTGGTGACGTGGGAGCAGCACCAGAAGATCAACAAGCCCACGCCGTCCCGTGTGCCGCGCTGCCCGCGCCACCAGGCACATCAGTCCTGCGGCAAGTGCCGCACCGAATCGTGCGCCGCTGTGAGCGCACCGGCGTCCGTGACGGCATCCGGGGGGCTCCGGGAGGATTCCGGGAGCCATCAGGGAGCCGTGCCCACCGTGGTTCCGGCTGACGCCGCCGCGGCACCTCCCAGCGGTGCACCGGACGTTCCACCGCACCGACCGGCCGGCCCCGATTCCGGCACGCTCACCCCCGAACCTGACAAAGCCACAGGCCAGAGGCGGTCCGGGGAGGGTTCCCGTACGGGTACGGGAGGGCTCCCTGAAGACTCCCGGAACGCTACGGGAGGGCTCCCGGAGGGCTCCGGTCCTGGATCTAGGATCTTGGATCCTGGATCTTCCCTTACGGGGCGCGATGCGCCCGCACCCGACGGCACCGGCGGTGGGGTGGGTGCGAGGGAGCTGGTGGCCGAGTACGTCCGGGGCTGCACGCGCCGTCCGCCGGAGGACTTCCTCGGGCTCCTGGGGCGCAAGGTCAAGGTCCTGCTGGACGAGCGCTTCGATGTGCAGGACATCCGCGTGGCGCTGCAACGGCTGCGGACCAAGGGCCTGCATCCCAGCCTCCTGCCGAGCCTGGTCAACGAGGTGGTCAACCCGCCGCAGCAGCCTGCCTCACGGCCGTCGTCCGCCTCCGGCGCGGGACCGTGGGTCAGCCACGGCAGCCCCGCCTACACGCCCTACCTCAACTCCAGCGGCGAGCCGACGACGTTCGGAGGGCGCCTGTGACGACCACGCACCTGGCCGGCCCCCGGCCTGCAATCAGTGACCGGCTCCGCACCCGTCTGGAAGCCCGCCTGGCCGAGCGCGGCATCGACCCGAGGACGTCTCTGCCAGAGACCCCGGAGCCGGTCCCGGCTCTGGAAGCCGCGCAGAAGCGGATCCCGGTCGACTACCGCGCTGCCGTGGTCGAGCATCCGGACGTCGCCGCCTGGGTGGGCGCCCTCGTCGAAGCGGCCGTGGCTCCGAACAGCGGCGGGCTGAACCCGCACTACGGCACGGCCGGTCGCCGGCAGCTCACCCACGGCCCGTCGCTGCTGCTGTGGGGATCCACCGGCTGCGGCAAGACCCACCAGGCGTACGCCGCGATCCGCGCGCTGACCGCCGCCGGGTGCGGGGTGGCCTGGCACGCGACCACGGCAGCCGACCTCTACGCCGACATGCGTCCGCGTGCCGGCGCGGAACCGGAGCAGCTGCTGCGCCGGATCATGCGGATACCGCTCCTGCTGCTCGACGATCTGGGCGCCGCCAAGGGCTCGGAGTGGACCGAGGAGATCACCTTCCGGCTGGTGAACTGGCGCTGCCAGCACCGCCTGCCGACGCTCTTCACCACGAACCTGCCGCCGGTCCGCGACCCGGACACGCCTGCTGCCCGGCAACCGGTTCTGCGCGACAAGGTCGGCGACCGCGTCCTGTCCCGCCTGTCCGGCATGTGCACGCCGGTCCACTTCACAGGCCCGGACCGCCGCTTCCTGCGCCCGTGATCCGCACGCCCCCGATTCGGTGCACCGCGGGCCCAGTGCCCCGCACTTCCCCTCCCGCCTCAGCGCCGCACGGGTACCGGCCCTGGATGCCGTGCGAGCCACCGAGACGTACCCGGAGACCTCCTTGCACACCATCACCACCAACGACACGCCGACAAGCGGCCTGCGCGGCATCGGTGACACCAGCTGGCACACACGCAGCGTGTGCCATGGCATGGACCCCGAAGAGGCCGACGCCGTCTTCTTCCCCCTCCCCCGCGAGCATGCGGCCATCGCCGAGGCCAAAGCCCTGTGCGCCCGCTGCCCCGTGCGCGGGGACTGCCTCAACCACGCCCTGGAGCACGACCACAGGGACGGCATCTGGGGCGGACTCACCGAGGCCGAGCGCCGTCCCTGGCACAGGGGCCTGCCCCAACGCCTGGACTACACCCGCATACTCGCCGTCTTCGACGGCCGCGACGTCCACCTCACCGCGCAGGAACGGCAGGTCGTCATCGATCACGCCTACGCGCGCGGCTGGCGCGCCGACCGGCTCGCCGTCGCCCTGCAGGTCAGCCAGGAACACGCCCGCGACCTGCTCACCCAGGCCGCGCACAAGGTCTTCGACCGCGACCTCACCCATGGCGTGCCGCCACGCCTGAAGAAGCAGATGCGGCAAAGACCCAAGGCCGGCCAAGCCCCTGAACAGCCGGCGGACCCGGTGTCCGGGCACGCCTGTGGCGGAAAGGCCGCATGACCCCCACCTACCTGGCGCTCGCAGCTCTCCCGGACCTGTCCGTCCTCCTCGCGGCCACGGCCCCGGTCGCAGCAGCCGTGGCCCTCGCCGCGGCCTGGGCGGTCCGCCGCAGGAGAGCTGCCTCCGGCACGAAGGGATCCAGCAGCGCGGCGGTCAAGGTGGCCGCGCTCGCAGCGCTCGGATGCACCGCCTACAGCGCCGACACCAGCTGGCGGTTCGCCGCCGACTACCTCGACATGGCAGGCACCGCCGAACGCGTCGGCATGTTCGCAGCCGCCGAACTCGCCTTGTTCGCCACCGCGCTGATGGCCCGGCAGAACCTCGCCACCCAGAAAGCTCCCGGCCTCCCCGGCACGCTCGTCTGGGTCATCACCACCGTGCAGGTGATACCGGCCTACGCCGAAGGCGGCCCCGTCGGCGGCACCATCCGCGCCTTCGTCGGCCCCATCCTGGCAGCCATGCTGTGGCACCTCGCCATGGGAATCGAACTGCGCCTGCACACCCCAGGTGCCGCCTCCCACAGCCTGATCGCCACGCTGAGCCGGGAAGCACGCGAACGGCTGCTGTCCCGCCTCGGCATCGCCGCACGAGACCGCGACGCCGCGCAGATCACCCGGGACCGCGCCACCACACGTGCCGTCGAACTCGCCACCCGCCTCTCGGAGTACACCCCGCAGCAGCGAGCAGGCCGCCGAGGCCGGCGCCTCACACGACGCCTGTCCAAAGCCATCGGCCGGGCCTCCATCGGCACCGACACCACCCAGCGGGCAGCCCTCCTCGGCCAGCTCGCCGCCCGCCGCAACGCAATCACCCTCGCCACCATCCCCCTCCCCTCCCCCTGGACCGCACCCCCCGGCGGAGAGATGCCCCCACACGCATCCACACGCGTAATAACCGATACGGGGACCGAACCCACACGGGACCCGGGACCAACCACCCACCACACGGGGACCGAACCCACACGGCACCGGGGACCAACCACCCACCACACGGGGACCGAACCCACACGGGACCCGGGACCAACCACCCACCACACGGGGACCGAACCCACACGGGACCCGGGACCAACCACCCACCACACGGGGACCGAACCCACACGGGACCCGGGACCAC
>NZ_JBEPAP010000085.1:0-4246 GCF_040298665.1 Streptomyces sp. NPDC001508 | reverse complement strand
CCAACGGTGCAGAGGGAACAGAGCGTGCAGACGGCGCCTCGGGGCAGAGGGAGCCGCCGAGGCCGCGCGCCACAGGGCCGGCGCCCGTCACGTGAGGAGCAAGAGGCCGTAAACGAGCTCGTGCAGCAGGTTCTCCCGCATGTGCCGGCCCTTCTCGAACGTGATGGCAATGCGGCCCTGACCAGGGTGCAACTGCGGGAGATCCTGCGGCGCGAGGACCTCACCGGCGGGCGGAACGACCGGCTGGGCCTCGTACTGCAGCAGTTGCGACAGGGAACGGCCACGACGACGAACAGGAGCAGGAACCGGTGAAGACCTGCCGCCGCTTCACGACGATCCGCACGCAGTACGAGCGGGAGATCAGCTTCCTTCGCGCCCACGCGCAACGGCATGCCGGCCGGCCCTCGGCGAAGAGCAGCGCGACGTACGCCATATCAGCGAAGCAGCGGATGGCCCGGGCGCTGACCGCCCACACCATCAGCTGCATCGAATGCGGCTGACCCGCACAAAGCAGCAGCACAAAGCCCCGTTTGCCCACTGGTGGCCCGGCTCCGTGCCGGGCCACCGCCCCCAGGGAGGAACCAGCCATCACCCCACAAAGTCCGCGCACGCGCGTACCGTCCACCGCCGAAGCAAGCGCCTGGGCAGACGTCCTGGTCCGCAGAGGGTTCCTGCACGCCGCGGTCCTCGCCCCTACCGGCCAGTGGCTCATCCAGCACCATCCCGACAAACCTGTGACCGTCCTGGCAGGACCGACCGCCATGGTCGAGCTGGCCGCCGACATCCAGTACCGCGTCCGCACCCGAGGGCCGCGAACCCGATGACGAACCCGAACGCACAGGGCAGCGCCCACCACCGTGAGCCGAAACACAACCCGGCCCCGGGGCGAGCAAGTTATCCCCTTGGATACTCCGCCGTGAGCGGAGTATCCAAGGGCTCCCCTGCCTCCTTGAGGCAGGGAACCGTCCGGCGCCGGGGGACACCGGACGAAGAGGCCGCGACCGAGGGCGGATCGCAGCCCCAGGGGCAAGAACAGGCACACAAACACGCTGCGCCACCTCGCACGCGACGCCGCAAGTACCAGCGTCGTCAGCGCCCCCACGTACGCAACACACGCTTCAGCGACGACGAACTTGCCCGCGTCACCGCCGGCGCCGAGGCCGCCGGTCTCACCCTCGCCGGCTTCCTCGCCCGCGCGGCCCTCAACGCCGCTCGCGACCTCACCCGAACCGCCAGCGTGATAGCCGACGAACGGGAAGTGATCGCCGAGTTCTTCGCGGCCCGTCGGCACCTGGGCCACGTCGGCAGCAACCTCAACCAGATTGCCCGCGCGGTCAACGCCGGCGCCCACCCGCCCGAACTCGACGTCGTCATCGCAGCCACCGAACGCGCCGTCCAGCGCGTCCAGCACGCTACCGACCGCCTCCTTGACCAGGAGTAGGAAGCCCCACGGGCATGATCCCCAAAATCCACAAGCGCGGTCAGCGCACCATCGGCCTCCTGTACTACTTGTACGGGCCGGGCAACTACGAGGAACACACCGACCCGCACCTGGTCGCCTCCTGGGACGACAACGCCCCCGACCCAGGCCGGGATGCCGGCGCCACGCTCAAACAGCTTCAGCGACTCCTCGACCAGCCGGTCGACGCTGTCGACGCGACAGAGCGGCCCAAGAAGCACGTCTGGCACCTGTCGGTCCGCAATGCCGCCGAAGACCGGATCCTGACCGACGAGGAGTGGGGAGACGTGGCCCGCCGCATGGTCGCCGCCAGCGGCATCGACGAGCCCGAGCAGGGCGCCGGCTGCCGGTGGGTAGCCGTCCGCCACGCCGACGACCACATCCACATCATCGCCACCCTCGTCCGCGAAGACGGCTACAAACCCAAGCTCAACAATGATGCTGCCCGCGTCCAGGCCCAGGCCCGCGCTCTCGAAAAGGAACTGGGCCTGCGGCAGCTCAACAAGGGCGACGGCACCGCCGCAAAGCGCCCGACCAGCGCCGAGCGCCACAAGGCTCAACGCCACGGCCGCGAACGCACCGCGCGCGAGGAACTACGCGAAACCGTTCGCGATGCGGTGGCCGGCGCCACAAACGAGGAGGAGTTCTTCAACCGCCTGGCCGCAGCCGACCTGCTCATCCACAAACGGGTCGCCCCGTCCGGTGACCTGCTGGGGTACAAGGTGGCCCTCCTCGACGACCTCAACAAGGACGGCAAGCCGGTGTACTACCCCGGTGCACGCCTCGCCCCCGACCTGTCCCTGCCCCGCATCCGGGAACGCTGGTCCACCGATCCCCCGGGCCATGACGACGCCCCGGCACGGTCACGACCGCACCGGACGGCCTTCGCCCGCCGACGGGCTGCCACAGCGGCCTGGCAGGCGCTGATACTCATCGATCACAGCGCCGATGAGGTCGCCGCCGCCTTCATCGCAGCCACCGGGGAGGTTCTGGACGCGCTCGCACAGACCTCCGCCGCCTATACCCGGCGCGAACTACGCGAAGCCGCCAGGGCGTTCGAGCGTGCCTCCCGCTCCCACGTCCGCGCCGAACGCGGCCATGACCACGCGCTGCGGCAAGCAGCCCGCGACCTCGTACGCAGCGGACCTGCCCCGGGCCGCGGTGAGGACGGAGCGACCACCGCCATGGTGATCGACATGCTGTTCTTCCTCATCACCGCCGCCGCCCACTGGCACGCGAAACGGGACCATGCCCAGCAGGCCGCCGCCGCCCGACAAGCCGCCGAACATCTGCGCACCGCATACCAGCATGCCGCCGTCCAACCGTTGAACGCCCTCGACCGGCGTGGCCGCAAGCTCAGCCGCCCCATGCGCCAGCGCCAGACCACCGTGCTCCACCAAGCACTGCCGGAGCTCGCCGAGCGCATCCTCGCCGAACCGGGCTGGCGCGCCCTCGCTGCCACCCTCGCCGACGCCGCGGCTGCCGGCCACGATCCGGCCGCGCTCCTCACCGACGTCGCCGGGCGACGGGAGCTGGACAGTGCGGAGTCACTCAGCGACGTGCTGGTATGGCGGCTCCGCCGGGCAGCCGGCCTCCCCGCATACACCACCAGCAGTCCGCCGCACGGCCGCCCCGCAGAACGCGCCGGTCGCCGCACACAGCAGCCGGCACAGCCGACGAAGAATGGTAGCCCGAGGCAACTGCTATAGGATTTGCGAATAGAACCTGGCCACAGAGCTGGGGGACGATCATCATGTCTGCAGGACGAGACGAGGGAGGACCTGGTTGTTCCACCGTATACACCGTCGCCGCGCACTGCAGGAGAGCCGGGAAATGCTGCGTTGGCACGCCGAGTTCGGCGCACACATAGCCGATCAGGTACCGATCCCGCACCGTAGCCGGCTGGTCGGCGCTCGCGAGCCGTCTGCCGAGGCCGCGCACGAGGTGGACGACTTCCTGCCATCAGAGCTGGTGGTGCCCAGCCACGACCAGGTCGAAGGCCACATGATGCGCTGGACGAGGCCGCTCGTCCTTGACGGCGAGGTCATCTCCTGTACGACGTGCGGGACTTACCGGGACTGGGTCATCATCTCCACCCGCGGCCAGATCTGGCTGCGCTGCCGGTCCGGCCACCAGCAGCAGGAGACGCGGCTCGACGCCGCCTGGTACAACCGGAACTCCGGCCCCAGCGATGCGACACATGCCACTTTCGAGGACTGCCTCCGGCACCTCGGTCACTAGTTCTCATCCCCCTCGCCCCCATCGGGCCCGCAGGCCCGCACTGCCCGACCTGTCAGCGAGCACCAAGGGGTCATCTCCGTGCGCATTCGTATCGCCACCACCGCCCTCGGCCTCACCGCCGCCGTCCTCGCCCTGCCCGCCTGCTCAGACCGTTCCGGTGAGGCAAATCCGGCGTCCCCGTCGACCGCCCGAGTCGGCCACCACGCCGGCACCGGCGGGGAGACCACTGCGCTGTCCGCTGCGGAGCTGGAAGCTCGTCTGCTCGACGAGAACAACCTCGGCACCGGCTACGAGCGGAAGCCACAGAGCACCGTCCGGCACGCCGACGTCACCGTGCTCGGGTGTCCTGCCCTTGATGAACTCGGAGGCGAGGCAGCAACCGGCGGTTCGCTCGACTTCCCCCGCAAGGCGACGGCCTCCTTTACCTCCCGGAGCGGAAACGGCTCGGAGGTCTCAGCCTGGATCCACCGCGTGAAGGTCGGTCTGGGGACGGGGAAATGGGAAGAGGTGCCTGCTGACCTGGGATGATGGGAGTTCCTACGCCCT
>NZ_JBEPAP010000084.1:3413-36534 GCF_040298665.1 Streptomyces sp. NPDC001508 | reverse complement strand
GGACGCTTCCTTCGTACTCACCCTCTCGGGCTTTCCTCCGGGCGCTTCCCTTCGGTGTTTCCGACTCTATCAGATCCTTTCGGAGCCTGATTCCCCGTCAGAGGGGGTTTGTCTTCCCGGCCGTTGGGCCGTTCCGACGTTCCAAACCTTAGCGGATTCTCTCGGCGATTCCCAGTCGGGCCTTTCGGCCCGAGCGGTGCCGCCGAGTCCCGGGAAACGAGTCGATAAGGAATTCGGGCACGCCGAAATCCACCCGTTCGGGAGATCGTGCTTGTGGTTTGGTGCCGCTGCTGCGGCGGGAGGTGTCGCGGGACTGTTACGTCCCCGCGGCAACCCGAAGAACACTACGGGGCGGGCAGGGGGCTGTCAACACCCCCTGTCAAGATCTTTTAGTCCAGGTCGCTGAGGCGTCCGCCGGCGTCCGGCTGGGCGTGCTCCACCCTGCGCAGGAGGCGGGTCAGCACCTCGCCCAGCACTCCGCGTTCCTCCGTCGTCAGGTCCTGGAGCAGGTCCTCCTCGAAGACCGAGGCGAGACGCATGGCCTCCAGCCACTTCCCGCGACCCTCGGGGGTCAGCTCCACGATCACCCGGACGCGGTTCTGCTCGTCCCGCTCCCGGGTGACAAGGCCCTCCGTCACCATGCGGTCGATGCGATGGGTCATCGCGGCCGGCGTCAGGCCGAGTCGCTTCGCGAGGTCGCTCGGACCCATGCGGTAGGGGGCGCCAGACAGGACGAGGGCCTTGAGGACCTCCCACTCGGCGTTGCTTATGCCGAGGGCGGCGGTCTGACGGCCGTAGGCGACGTTCATCCGGCGGTTGAGGCGGGACAGCGCCGAGACGACCTTCTCGACCTGGGGGTCGAGGTCCTGGAACTCGCGCTGGTAGGCGGCGATCTGCTCTTCGAGGCTCGGCTCGCTGCCGATGGCCGTGCCGCTGGTGTCGGAGGTCTCGCCCATGCTCCGCAGTATCGCACGGTGTGGCTTGGGCTTGAAGTCCTTCGAGGTGTAGCCTTTAGCTTTGAAATTTATCTTCGAAGTCTTCAGTTGTAACGGCTGGCTGCTTCGGTCGATCGACTCCTACGACTTGAGAGAGGTGAACGTGACCAGGGCGATGGGCGCAGCGATGCGCCGGATCCACGTGGGCAACGCACTCAGCGCGTTCGGGCTCGGTTTCACCGTTCCCTATCTGTATGTCTATGTGGCGCAGGTGCGGGGCCTCGGTGCCATGACGGCGGGGATGGTCCTCGCCGTCTTCGCCGTGGCCGCGCTGCTGGTGCTGCCGTTCGCCGGCCGGGCGATCGTGCGGCGCGGCCCGCTGCCGGTTCTGCTCGCCGCCCTGGTCACGGCCGCTCTGGGGGCGCTGGGCCTGGGGCTCGCGGCGAACGCGGCGGCGGTGCTGGTCGCGGCCACCGCGCTCGGGGCCGGGCAGGCCGTGATGCAGCCGTCGCTGGCGACGATGATCGTGGACTGCTCGACGTCCGAGACGCGGTCGCGGGCGTTCGCGACGCAGTTCTTCCTGCAGAACCTGGGGCTCGGCGTCGGCGGGCTCATCGGCGGCCATCTCGTCGACACCACGCGCGTGTCGTCCTTCACGCTGCTGTTCGCGATCGAGGCGGCGATGTTCCTGCTGCTGGTCGTGGTGCTGTCGACGGTGCGGATGCCGCATGCGCCGACCATCGGCGATGCGCCGGGGGTGTCGGCGCGGGGCAGCTGGAAGCAGTTGCTGGAGAACCGGGCGATGGTGCAGTTGTGCGTGCTGGGCTTCGTGTTGTTCTTCGCCTGCTACGGGCAGTTCGAGTCGGGGCTGAGCGCCTACGGGGTGGAGGCCGCCGGGATCTCGACGTCCGCGCTGGGCACGGCGCTGGCCGCGAACACGGCGGTGATCGTGGTGGCGCAGTTCGCCGTGCTGAGGTTCGTGGAGCGGCGCAGGCGGTCCCGGGTGATCGCCGCAGTCGGGCTGATCTGGGCCGTGGCGTGGGTCGTGGCGGGGTACGCGGGACTGGGGCACGGCAGCCAGGAGATGGCCACGGCCGCCTTCGTGTCGACGTACGCCCTGTTCGGGCTGGGTGAGGCGATGCTGTCGCCGACCGTCGCGCCGCTGGTGGCCGATCTCGCGCCGGAGGGGATGGCCGGGCAGTACAACTCGGCCTTCGCCCTGGTGAAACAGCTCGCGCTGGCGGTCGGGCCGGCGGTGGGCGGGCCGATGGCGGCGTCGTTGCACGCGCCGTACGTGGTGACTTTCCTGCTGTTCTCGTTGGGGATCACGGTGCTCGCGGTGCGGCTCGGGCGGGGGCTCACACAGGCGCAGGACCGGCCGGGGCTCGCCGCGCGGAGCCTGGTGGTGGCCCGGGGTGCCGGTCCGCGCGAATCGGCGCGGACCAGCCCGTCCGGCGTCTGAGCATCGTGGCCGCCGCGGGACGGCGGTCACGGCGGCTCAGGGCCGCGGCCGGTTCAGGGGCGGGGCAGTAGGAACTCGCACCAGACCGCCTTTCCGCCGCCCGGGGTTCTGCGTGACCCCCAGGTGGAGGCGATCGTCGCCACGATGGCGATGCCCCGGCCCGACTCGTCCCCGGGTTCCGCGCGGCGGCGCCTGGGGAGGTGGTCGTCGCCGTCGGTGACCTCCACGATGAGGCGGCGGTCGGTGCGGCGCAGCCGCAGGCGCATGGGCGGGGTGCCGTGCTGGAGGGAGTTGGCGACCAGTTCGCTGGCCGCCAGGACGCCCAGGTCGTGCAGGTCGGCGGGAAAGCGCCAGCTCGTGAGGACGCCGGAGGCGAAGGCACGCGCGCGTGGTGCCGCTTCCATGCCGCCGAGCAGTTCCAGGGCGGCGTTGCGGAAGAGTTCGCCGTCAGCGCCGGTGCGTGCGGGGTGCTGGAGGACCAGAACGGCGACGTCGTCGTCGTGGTCGGCGGTGAGGCCGGCCGAGCGGACCAGGCGGTCGCAGATCACCTGGGGGGTGCCGGTGGCGCCGGCCAGGGCGTGTTCCAGGGCCGCGATTCCTTCGTCCAGGTCCGCGTCCCGGCGCTCGACCAGCCCGTCCGTGTAGAGGACCGCCGTGGAGCCGGGGCCCAGCGGGACCGAGCCGGAGGCGTGGATCCAGCCGCCGGTGCCGAGCGGAGGGCCGGTCGGTTCGTCGGTGCGCAGCACCGTACCGCTCTCGTCGCGGACCAGGATGGGGAGATGTCCGGCCGAGGCGTACACCAGCCGGCCCTCGTTCGGGTCGTGGACGGCGTAGGCGCACGTGGCGATCTGGTTGGCGTCGATCTCGGTGGCGAGGCCGTCGAGGAGCTGGAGTACCTCGTGCGGGGGCAGGTCGAGGCGGGCGTAGGCGCGGACCGCCGTGCGCAGCTGGCCCATCACCGCCGCCGCCCGCACCCCTCGGCCCATCACGTCGCCGATCACCAGGGCCGTGCGGCCGCCGCCCAGGGTGATGACGTCGTACCAGTCGCCGCCGACGGCTGCCTCCGTGCCGCCGGGCTGGTAGGTGGCCGCGATGCGCAGGTCGTCGGGTTGCTCCAGTTCCTGCGGGAGGAGCGAGCACTGCAGGGTCACCGCGGTCTCGCGCTGGCGGCGTTCGCTGGCGCGGAGGCGTTCGGCGGCCTCGGCGTGGTCGGTGACGTCGGTGGCGAACACGAGCACGCCCGCGCCGTCGCCGTTCTCCGCGGCGGGGGTGCAGGTGAAGGTGTAGGAGCGGCCGTCGACGGCCTTGCGGGACTTGAGCGTGCGGGGCTTGCCGCTGCGCAGGACCTGGTCGAGGAGGGGCAGCAGGCCCAGTTCGGCCAGTTCCGGGAGGGCTTCGCGGGCCGGTTCGCCCGGGGACCGCACCCCGAAGGCCGCTACGTAGGCGTCGTTGACGTAGGCGATGCGGTGGTCGCTGCCGTGCACCAGGGCGACGAGGGCCGGGACGCGGTCGAGGACCTCGCGTGCGGCGAGTTCATCGACGGGGGGCACGGGGATCGCACCGTCGGTCAGCTGTTCGGCGCGGGCCGCGGGCACGGAGCCTTCCCCCCGCCGGTCCGGGGGGACCGCGTGCTCGGTCCGCGCTGCCGCGCGGCGCTGCGTTCCGGGGAGCCGGGCGCTCCAGCGCGTGAAGTTCACTTGGGAAAAAGCCTCGTGGGTGCTGAGGACGGGCGGGTGCCCGTCCGAGGTCGTGGGGCAGTCTGGCAGTGTCTGCGGACCGCGGCGACATCCGTCAGACGCCGGGGCGGGCCGTGGAGTTCCTCGGTCCGGTCAGATCGACCCCTTCGGGTCGTCCGTGGGGTCGGAATGAGGCTTTCCACCGGCCGCGAGTTCGAACTCCGCTCGGGGATGTTCGAGCGATCCGAGGGAGACGATCTCTCGTTTGAAGAGCCCGGAGAGGGTCCATTCGGCGAGCACCCGGGCCTTTCGGTTGACGGTGGGCACCCTGCTGAGGTGGTAGACGCGGTGCATGAACCAGGCAGGGTAGCCCTTCAGCCTGCGCCCGTAGATCTGGGCGACGCCCTTGTGCAGTCCGAGGGAGGCGACGGATCCGACGTATTTGTGCGCATACGTCTTAGGGGGTTCGCCGCGCAGGGTGTGGACGATGTTGTCGCCGATGAGCCTGGCCTGGCGGAC
Source organism: Streptomyces sp. NPDC001508 (assembly GCF_040298665.1). Classification (NCBI taxonomy): domain Bacteria; kingdom Bacillati; phylum Actinomycetota; class Actinomycetes; order Kitasatosporales; family Streptomycetaceae; genus Streptomyces; species Streptomyces sp. NPDC001508. The sequence goes on along the minus strand of NZ_JBEPAP010000084.1, from coordinate 31,942 downwards.
CGCGTGCTGGGCGTTGGGGGCCGTCTCGGCGCCGGGCGCGTCCGCGGTGAGGTCGGGTACGGATGCCGCGTCGCCGGCGGCCCACGCGTGGTCGGCGCCGTCGATGCGCAGCTGGGCGGTGCACTTCAGCCGGCCGCGCCCGGTGAGCGGGAGGTCGGTGGAGTGGAGGAGCGGGTGAGGTTTGACGCCCGCGGTCCACACGACCGTGCGGGTCGGCAGGCGCTGGCCGTCACTCAGTGCGGCGACTCGGCCGGCGCAGGATTCGAGGCGGGTCTCAAGGAGCACCTGGATGTTGCGGCGGCGCAGTTCGGTGACGGTGTAGCGGCCCAGCTCCGCGCCGACCTCGGGGAGGATGCGGTCGGATGCCTCCACGAGGATCCACTTCATGTCCTCGGGCCCAAGGTTGTGGTAGTAGCGCGTGGCGTAGCGGGCCATGTCCTCCAGCTCGGCGAGCGCCTCGACGCCTGCGTAGCCGCCGCCGACGAAGACGAAGGTGAGGGCGGCGTCGCGGATGGCCGGATCGCGGGTGGAGGAGGCGATGTCCATCTGCTCGATGACGTGGTTGCGCAGGCCGATGGCCTCCTCGACGGTCTTGAAGCCGACGCCGTGCTCGGCGAGACCGGGGATGGGCAGGGTGCGGGGGACCGAGCCGGGGGCGAGGACGAGTTCGTCGTAGTCGAGGTGGTCGGGGCCGCCGCCCTCCTCCTCGGTGGCGAGGGTGGTGAGGGTCGCGGTGCGCTTCGTGTGGTCGATGGCGGTCGCCTCGCCGACGATGACATGGCACCGGTCCAGAACGCGGCGCAGCGGTACGACGACATGCCGAGGGGAGATCGAACCGGCGGCCGCCTCGGGCAGGAACGGCTGGTACGTCATGTAGGGGTCGGGCGTGACGACGGTGATCTCCACGTCACCCTGCCTGAGCTCCCGTTTCAGCTTCCGTTGCAGACGCAGGGCCGTGTACATCCCGACGTAGCCGCCGCCGACAACGAGAATGCGCGCACGTTCCTTCACCATCCCATGACGCACCCGGCACTGGTGTTTGTCCACAGCCCCGGCAATTTGTGTGACCGGCGGTTCTGTGCGCCCGCGCGCGACCCGGGCGCCGGCGCGGGGAACAAGCGGGCAGGTCAGCGGGGGCGGTCGGGAGGGCGCGGGGGTGCGTAATCGGGATGAATGTGCCCCGTACTCCGATCGGGGGGCGCTCCGTGCGGAACCTGCCCCTTCTGAATTGACTCCCGCTCAACTATGTTCGTGTGCACGGGGTGTAGGGGATGTGGTCGAGCGGGGCCGCGACGGGCGGTCGCGGTCGTGGCACGGCGCCCGTTCCGGACACTTCGGAATTCAGTGGCGGGGAGTCTCCGGGGGGAGACGTCATTAACCGGGGGAACGCTTATGCATATTCAGGACACGCATTGGTCATCAGCGTCCGCCGTCGCGCCCGGTGCCGGGCCGGTCGGGGCCGCGACGGGTGACGGACGCGCCGAGGGGCCGCGGACGACGCCGCTGCGGGTGGACGCACAGCGCAATCTGGAGCACGTGCTGCGTGCGGCCCGTGAGGTCTTCGGCGAGCTGGGGTACGGCGCGCCGATGGAGGACGTGGCACGGCGGGCGCGGGTAGGCGTCGGCACGGTGTACCGGCGCTTCCCGAGCAAGGACGTCCTGGTCCGGCGGATAGCCGAGGAGGAAACGTCCCGGCTGACCGACCAGGCGCGGGCGGCGCTCGGGCAGGAGGACGAGCCGTGGTCGGCGCTGTCGCGCTTCCTGCGCACCTCGGTGGCCTCGGGCGCGGGACGGCTGCTGCCGCCGCAGGTGCTCCAGGTCGGGGTGCCGGCCGACGCCGGTCTCGGGGCCGGCGACGCGCGGGTGCCGCAGCAGCGGATCCAGCCGGGCACGGCCGAGCTGCGGCTGGTGCCGGAGGAGCAGACGGTCGCCGATGACGCGGGGGCGGCAGCGCTGCTCGACGTGGTGGGCCAGCTCGTGGAGCGGGCGCGCGCGGCGGGCGAGCTGCGGCCGGACGTGTCGGTGTCGGACGTCCTGCTGGTGATCGCCACGGCGGCGCCCTCGCTGCCGGACGCGGCCCAGCAGGCGGCGGCCTCGTCACGGCTGCTGGACATCCTGCTGGAGGGGCTGCGGTCGCGGCCCGTGTGAGGGCGACACCCGCTGACAGCGGGGAGACAAGCGGTCGAGCGGGGCGCGTTATGGGAGATCAAGTTCCGGTCGGAATAGGTCAGTTGAGCCCTTTCCGGCCGGGTGACCGTCAGCACGGCCGGGCGCCAAGTCCGCTCGGACGAGTGGATGCCGCGCACCGGTGGGCCCGAACATGAGCAGGTGTGGCACTCTGACCCGGTGATGGGGTCGGCTGGGCCAGCTTCGGGGGCTTTCCACGATGAGCGTTGAGGGGCGGGACGAGTCGCGTGGTGCCGGGGGCACGGAGCCGGAGGGGCTGACCGCGCCGCAGGTGCCGAGCCAGGGCGGCCGGGCGGACGGCCCGCCGTCCGGGCCCGTCGGCCCGGTGGACGGTGGGGTACCGGCACAGCGCGAGGGCAGCGACCCGCCGCCGCGCGAGCTGCCGCCGGCCGACGGCGAACTCATCGCGCGGATGCGCTCGGGTGACGACAGCGCCTACGAGGAGCTGTATCGCAGGCACGCCGACGCGGTGCGCCGCTACGCCCGCACCTGCTGCCGCGACGCGCACACCGCGGAAGACCTGACCGCGGAGGTCTTCGCCCGCATGCTGCAGGCGGTGCGCGGCGGCTCGGGGCCCGAACACGCCGTACGCGCTTATCTGCTCACCTCCGTCCGGCGGGTCGCCGCGCACTGGACGAACTCCGCCCGGCGTGAGCAACTGGTCGACGACTTCGCGGTGTTCGCGGCCCAGGCGGCGCGGACCTCCGAGGTGTCCGGCGACGGCACCGTGGACCTCGGCGCCGATGTGCGGGCGATGCACGAGGCCGAGCAGTCCATGGCCATGCAGGCGTTCCGCTCGCTGCCCGAGCGGTGGCAGGCCGTGCTGTGGCACACCGAGGTGGAGGACGAGTCGCCGAGCGACGTCGCCACCCTGTTCGGGCTGGACGCCAACGGCACGCGCGTGCTCGCGAGCCGCGCCCGTGAAGGCCTCAAGCAGGCCTACCTCCAGGCCCATGTCAGCGCCGCTCTCGCCGACGACGAGAAGTGCGCCCGCTACGCCGACCAGCTCGGCACCTACGCCCGGCGCAAGCTGCGCCTGCGCGCCGAGCGTGGGCTGCGCAAGCATCTGGAGGAGTGCGCCAAGTGCCGGCTGGCCGCCGCGCAGATCGAGGAGGTGGCCGCCGGCATCCCCGCCGTCGTCCCGGTCGCGGTCATCGGCTGGTTCGGCGCCGCCGGGTACGCCAAGGCGCTCGGGCTCATCGCCGGTGGCGCCGGGGTGGGTGCGGCGGGCACGGCCGCGGCGGCGGGCGGTGGCTCGTCGGGCGGTGGCTCGGGCAGTGCCGCGGGCGGTGGCTCGTCGGGCGGTGGCTCGGGCAGTGCCGCGGGCGGTGGCTCGGCGGTCTCGAAGGGGGTGAGCGGGCCGATCAAGGCCGGTATCGCGGCGGGTGTGGTGGCGGTCGCCGTCGCCGTGGTGGCGCTCGCCCTGGTGAACGACAGCGAGCCGGCCAAGGACGTGGCCAAGCCGTCGGCATCGCCGTCCCTGTCGGCGTCGGGGCCGGAGCCGCCGACGCCCGTCCCGGCCCCGCCCGGGGACAAGCCCGCGCCGAACGACCCGGTCTCCGGTCTCCGGCCGACCCCGGCCCCGACGCCGACGTCGCCCGATGGGTCCGCCCCGAGGCCCACCTCGTCGCCGACGCCGAAGCCGAACCCCGCACCGGCCCAGACCCCGCGGCCCACGCGCACCGCCGAACCGACGCCGACCTCCGCCCCGACGCCGCCCCGTACCTCGTCACCGACGCCGACGCCGACCTCCGCGCCCGCTCCGCCGCCCGCGTCGACGGTCTACCGGTTGAGCAAGCTGCGCTACGACATCACCGGCGACGGCACCGAACCGGAGATGCGGCTGGCCGGGAGCAGCTGGGTGTGGCAGCGGTCCGGCTTGTCCATCGACCACCGCTGGTACACGCAGGGCGTCACCGTGCACGGCAGGTCCTCCGTCACCATCGACCTCAACCGCGCGTGCTCGGCCTTCGTCGCGACGGCCGGCGTGGACGACCTGACCCTGGGCCTCGGCAAGGTCTACTTCTCCGTGTACGCCGACGGCGTGCGGCTGTGGAAGTCCGGGGCGGTCAAGGGCAGTGCCCCGGCCGTCCCCGTGCATGTGAACCTGACCGGGCGCGAGACCGTGCGGCTGGTGGTCGAGCCGCACAACGGCGCCTTGGACGGCCTGGCGCTGGCGGACTGGGCGGACTCCAAGTTCACCTGCCAGTAGGGGCGGGCGGCCCCGTGACGGTGCTCCCCGCCCGGAGCTGCTCCAGGACGTCGTCCACGGTCAGGGACGCGCCGCGGGCGCGCTCGGCAGCGCAGCGGCCCGGAGACAGACCCGCCAGGGCGGCGGACTCGATCCGCTCGGCGCGGGTGCGCTCCGGCACGGGGCGGGGACGGCCCGCCCGCCAGTGGTCGCCGGCGGCGAGCAGCCGGACCGCGCCCGGCAGATCACCGAGGGCGGCCACCAGTTGTGCCCCGATGTCCGCGAGGCCCGCCGTGACCGTCTCGGCGCACCCCTGGGCCGCGGCCTCCCGCAGTGCGTCGGCCACGAGCGGCAGCGCGCGCCCAGGACCCCACTCCCGCGCGGTGACCAGAACGTCGAGCGCGCTCAGCGCCGCCGTGAACTGCGGCGGCGGGGTGCCGCGGACCGCCGCTGCGCGGGCCGCGTCGCACAGCCGGCGGGCGCGGGCGATGTCGTCGTCGTCCAGTGCGATGTGCGCCCGCTGCATGAGAGCGAACGCCCGCGCGTCCGCCACCCCGTACCGTTCGGCGCTCTCCTCGGCCTCGTCCAGGGCGGCCAGGGCGCGCGCCCGGTCGCCGGAGCGGTAGGCGACCTCGGCGAGCCGGGACACGAGGAAGGGCGACTCGGCCCAGGCGCCCACCTCGTGGGCGAGCCGCAGCGCCTCCTCGTACTCGCTTCTGGCCTCCTCGAACCGGCCCCGGGCCATGGCCGCCTCCCCGGCCACGCCGCACACCTGGGCACGTATCCAGCGGTCGCCCACGCGACGGCTGAGGACCCGCAGCTCCGCCAGGTCGTCATCGACGCCGCGCAGGTTTCCGGGCGAGTCGACGACCATGTGGGTGCGGAGCATCAGGGCGACGCCCAGCTCCCAGTCGCCGCCGTACGCACGGCAGTTGGCCACCACCGCGTCCATCGTGGGGCGCGCGTCGGCCGGGGCGTCCGCGTAGGACGCGGTCAGCGGCCACGCGAGGCCCGGCATCCGGGCCGCCCTGGGACCGCCGTGCCGGAAGGCGTCCCGCACCCGGGCGACGTAGGCGGGGGTCCGGTCGTCCGCGGCGAGGTCCGGGGCACCGGACTCGGAGACCAGGAACAGGTACATCATCCGCAGGTCCATGCGCAGGGTGTGCCGCGGATGCCGGGCCGCCGCGTCGGGGTCGGCGAGGAAGGCGCCCACCGGGTCGGCGCGCTCGACCAGCAGGGGCAGTCCGGCGGCCGGGGCGCCGTCGGTGACGGCGTCCAGGGCGACCCCCAGCCGCAGTACCAGCCGCAGCCACTGCGCCCCCTCCAGGCGGTGGTTGCGCAGCCACCAGAACCAGCCGACGGCGAGGGCGATCGCCCCGGCGTCGTCCTCGTGGCCGTCGCGCACCGCGCGCCCGAGCGCCGCGCGGATGTTGTCGTGCTCGCTCTCCAGACGGTCGATCCACGGGAGTTGCCCCGCCGAGCGCAGCAGCGGCTCGGCCCGCTCGACCAGTGCGCGCACCCACGCGCGGTGCCGCCGTTCGACCGCCGCGCGCCGCTCGGGGGACTCGGCCGCGCGCTCGGCCGCGTACTCGTGGATGGTCTCCAGCATGCGGTACCGCATGGGGCCGGTGCCGTCCCGGCCGGTGGGGGCTGCCACGATCAGGGACTTGTCGACGAGCGCCCCGACCAGGTCGGCGGCGGGGCCCGTGCACACGGCCTCGGCCGCCGCGAGGTCCCAGCCGCCGGCGAACACCGACACCTCGCGCAGCGTCGTACGCTCCCGCTCGTCCAGCAGATCCCAGGACCAGTCCACGACGGCGCGCAGGGTCTGCTGGCGAGGCAGGGCCGTGCGGCTTCCGGAGGTGAGCAGGCGGAAGCGGTCGTCGAGGCGGTCGGCGATCTGCCGGGGCGTCAGCAGCCGCAGCCGGGCGGCGGCCAGCTCGATGGCGAGGGGCAGGCCGTCGAGGCGCCGGCAGATCTCGCCGACCGCTTCCTCGTCCCGGAGCGCGTCGGCCGCGTCGGGACGGACCGCGGTCGCGCGCTCCGCGAAGAGGCGGCGCGCCTGCTCGGGGGCGAGGGGCTCGACCGGGCGCACCGACTCACCGGGGACACCCAGGGGTTCACGGCTGGTGGCGAGGATCGTGAGTCCCGGGCAGTGGGTGAGCAGCGTCTCGGCGAGGGCGGCGACCGCGCCGATGACATGTTCGCAGTTGTCAAGGATCAGGAGTTCGCTGCGCGGGGCGCAGTACTCGACGAGCAGGGCCACAGGGTCGCCCTGCGGGGCCGCCAGCTCGTTGGTCATGAGCACGGTCTCGCGCAGACCGAGCGCGCTGACCACCGCGCCTGGCACCGCCTCCGGCCGGTCGAGCGGGGCCAGCTCGACCAGCCATGCCTGCGGAAGCCCGGCGGCGGCTTCCTCGGCGAGACGGGTCTTTCCCGAGCCGCCCGGTCCGGTGAGGGTGACGAGGCGGGCCCTGTGCAATTCGAAACGAACGGCATCCAGTTCGGGTTCCCGGCCGACGAAGGAATTCAGGCGGGGGCGGATGTTGCCGACGCGCTCGGGTGGTTGGGGCAGGGCGGCGGTGGACGCGGGCCGGGCCGGGGCATCCTCGGGGGTGTTCTGGGTCAGCAACGTTTGGTGCAGCTCGCGGAGTTCCCGGCCCGGGTCGGTGCCGAGGCCGTCGGCGAGGGTGCGGCGGGCCGTCTCGTACGCGGCGAGGGCGTCGGCGCCGCGGCCGGTGTCGCGCAGGGCGCGGACCAGCAGTGCGTGCAGGGACTCGTCGTACGGGTGGGTCGCGGTCAGCTCGCGCAGTTCGGGTACGACGTCGTGGGCGCGGCCGAGCCGCAGTGCCGCCTCGGCCCGGGTCCTGACCGCTTCCCGGTGGCGGGCCTCGGCACGGGTCGCGGCGGTGCGGTCGGGAAGGTCGGCGAGGGCGGGGCCGCGCCAGAGGGCGAGGGCCTCGGTGAGGGCGCGCTCCGCGGCGGCCGGGTCGCCCGATTCCAGGGCGGTGGTGCCGTCGCGCACCAGGCGTTCGAAGACGAAGAGGTCGATGTCGTCGCGGGTGGCTTCGAGGCGGTAGCCGCCCGGGACCGCGGCGACGGTGGCCCTGCCGAGGGCGCGGCGTAGGCGGCCGACGAGGGCCTGGAGCGCGGCCGGGGCGTCCTGCGGTGGGCCGTCCGCCCAGACGTCGGCGATCAGGGTCTCGGAGGTGGCGGTACGGCCGGGGCGCAGGGCGAGCGCGGTGAGAAGCGCGCGGAGGCGGGGGCCGCCGACGGGGACGGCGACGCCCGCCTCGTCCGTCGCTTGGGCCACGCCCAGAATTCCGTACCGCACCGAGCCATTGTCACCGGGTCCCACCGCGGCGGCACGGGAGTTTCACCGACGCCGACGGGCGGTGCCGCGCGGCACCGGGATTCCGGAACGGTACGGCGACCGGTACGCGGGCCGGGGCGGACCCGCGCCCCTCCGACCCCGGAACCCACCGCGCGCATGAACCCAGCCGCGAGCCGCACCGACACGCGCGACTTCCCGGCCGGTGCGCCGGTACGCACGCGTGCGGCGGAACCGGTGCCGGCGCCCACTCCCCCGGCGGAATCGAGGCCCGCGCCCACGCACTCCGCAGGATCCGAGGCCCGCGCCCACGCACCAGGCAAGAAACTGTGCCGGTGTCACCCGCCTGGAGCCGGGGTAGCGGCCACTCACCCGGTACGAACCGGTGTCGGTGTTGTCCGGACAGAACCGGGGGCGCGCCCACGCGCTCGGCAGGAAACAGTGCCGGTATTGCCCGGCTGGGACCGGGGTCGCGCCCGCGCACCCGGTACGAACCGGTGTCGGTCTTGCCCGGACAGAACCGGGGGCGCGCCCACTCACCCGGCAAGAAACGGTGCCGTGTCACGCTGCTGGGAACGGGTCGCGGTCATCCGGCGTGGGGATGGGGTGGCCGGGGGTCAGCCGCCGGAGGCCAGGGCTCCTCTTCTGGGGGCTATGCCGGAGGGGACGGCGCGGGCGCGGGCGGGGGTGCCGCTCCAGCAGGTGCCGCGGCGGGCCAGCAGGCGGCGCAGCCACAGTTCCAGGGAGACCAGGTCGGCGAGGCCGTCCAGCGGCAGTGGTTCGCCTGCCGCGGCCCCGCGCAGTGCCTTGCGGACCACCCGGGCCTCGATCAGGCCGGCCTCCGCGAGCAGCGGGGTCGTGAACAGGGAGATCAGCGAGTCGGCGGCGACGCGCAGGCCGGTGCGGGTCGCGGCGGATGCGGAAGCATGGGAGGGGGCGCCCCAGCCGGGCGGGAGTCCGGTGACGCCGGCGCCCTCCAGGACCGTACGGAGGATCTCGGCGCGGGCGCCGGGCTGGACGCGCAGGGCCTCGGGGAGGGCGCGGCAGGCGCGCACGACCTGGTTGTCGAGGAACGGCGCGTGCAGGCGCTGGGAGCGGACCTCGGCGGCCTGTTCCAGGACGCGCAGATCGGCGGCATGCCGGGCGAGAGCGGCACGCGCGCGGTAGTCGCCGGGACGCTGCCCGGGGCCCACTCCGGAGCGGTTCGCCGCCCCCTGAAGCAGAACCGATACTTCAGCCAGTGCCTCCCCGGTCAGCCAGCGCGCCGCCGGCCCCGGTCTGGCCCAGGTGAGCGCGGCCAGGGACGCGCCGACCGCCCCTCCGGGGTCCTCGAAACGGCGGCGCAGCAGACGGTCGGCGAGCGTCTCCAGGCCGGCCCGGTACGGCGTCCGTGCCAGCCGCCGTGCCGCGCCGTACACGCGCGCGGGGACCAGCACCGAGCCGTCCGCCTTGGCCAGCGCGGCGACCGGGCGCACCAGGTGGCGCCGCTTGCGGTCCATGAGCAGGTCCGCGAGGCGCGCCGGGTGCGCATCGAGGACCTGCCGGGCGCCGTAGCCGGTGAAGTGGTCGGCACTGCCCGCGGCCAGGCGCACGCGGTGGCGGGCCGCCGAGATCAGGGACGGCCCCGGTTCGTCGGTGAGCGGGCCGTCCAGGTCGGCGTACGGGAGCAGTTCCTCCCCGCCGGTCACCACCACGTGGTGCAGGCGCGGGTTGGCCGCGAGCGTCCCGGCCCGTTCCAGTTCGGCCTCCCGGCCGCCGACGGCGAGGTCGTTGAAGGTGACGGCCAGCAGGCGCTCGCCCGCGCCCGTGCCGTGACCCAGGAGCGTGCCGGGCCTGCCCGGGAGGCCGGCCGCCAGCAGCGCGAGGGTGCCCGAGGCGGGGCCGCCGGACAGGTCGGCGCCGATGCCCGGTACGGGCATCCCGCGCGCGGCGCGCCGTTCGGCGGGCCCCATGCCGGGCACCGGGCCGGGGTCGAGGTCGATGCCGGGTACGTGCCGGGGCGCGGCGAGGCGGGTGCGTACGGCCTCCACGAGCGCGTCGCGCACGGCGTCCACGGCGCTGTCCGGGTCGGCGGTGGGCGCCGCCACCGCGAGGGAGGCGACCGGCTCGTACCCGGCGATCTCGCGCGCACCGGCGCGCAGGATCAGCGCATGCCCCGGCGGAACGCGTCGCACGCCCTCGTACGGGGTCGAGTCGTGCAGCGCCGCCGGTACGTCGGGGGCGGCGAGCAGGGCGGCGAGGTGGCCGAAGTCGAGGTTGGCCTCGATGAGGTCGGCAAGGGGCAGGGCGGCGGTGGCGTAGGCGGTACCGCCCGCCCAGGGGGTGTGGAAGACCGGGCGGGCGCCCGCCAGATCGCCGCAGACGGTGATGCGCCGGCCGACCTGGACGACGGCGGTGTAGCTGCCCGGCCACGCGGTCAGATGGCGCAGTGCGCCCCCGCGCGCGGTGAACAGACCGAGCCGCAGTTCTTCGTCGGAGGCTCCGCAGGTGCCCAGGACGGCGATGCGGTTCTGCGCGTCGACCTTCACCACGCGCACCTCGTCGGGCCGCCAGTCGCCGACCGCCCACAGCGGATCGGGGTCGCCCCACAGGAGCTGGGAACCGATCGGGTGCACGGTCTCGCCGTCGTATCCGGTGGCGCCGGCGGAGCCGGGACCGACGGCAGCCGCCGCGGTGCTGCTCCACCCCACCAACCACCGCATCGCCGCCTCCACAGACTGTGGACAACCAGTGCACCGTACGAACCGGTTCCCCATGCTGCCATGAACAACGCGGCCCGGAGGGATGGTGGCACCGCCTTCGATCGGGGGAACGCGACCACGCGCGCGTGCCTGTGACGAGGCGAACCCCTCTACGGCGCAAGGAGGTTGCGATGCGAATGCGCCCCCAAACGCTCCCCAAAAAACGCCCTTCGCGCCCTCAACTCCCATGGTGGGAGGGGTAATCACCTGCGGGAGACAGGATCGATTTCCGGCCAATTCGCTGGAGCGGGGACAGGCGCGCACACGCTCCGTACAGGCCCTGCGCAACGCAACGGGCGGCACGGCGAAGCGTACGGTCCGGGAGGCGGGCATCGCCCCCCGGACCGGTCCGCCACCCGCGGGGATGTAGGTGGCGGTGTCCCCCAGCCCACTGGATCCAGTACAGCGGGCCGACCCACGCACCGCCCATGGAACCGCTCCCCAGGTGGCCGGAGAAGAGCGCACGGACGGGCGCACGGCCACACGGCGGGGGCACGACGCGGCACGCCGTGCACGGTGCGTACAGGGCCCGCACTCCCGTACGGGACCACAATCCCGCCATCCGGAACAATGCCCCTTAACGCTTGGGATGCGGCGAACTACGCTGGGTTTACGAATGCCGCGTGGTTATGCCAGCGCGACAGCCGTCTGTGTCGAGGGGTGGCGCATGTCCAGGGAGCAACGCGGGCCGAACGAAAAGCTCGGCGCCGTTCTCGCCCTCGCGGGAATCAGCAACGCAGGACTCGCGCGACGCGTCAACGACCTTGGCGCCCAACGCGGGTTGACTCTTCGCTACGACAAGACGTCGGTGGCGCGCTGGGTGTCGAAGGGGATGGTGCCGCAAGGAGCCGCCCCGCACCTCATCGCGGCCGCCATCGGCCAGAAGCTCGGCCGTCCGGTGCCGCTCCACGAGATCGGCCTGGCGGACGCGGATCCCGCCCCCGAAGTGGGCCTCGCCTTCCCCAGAGACGTGGCCCAGGCGGTGAAGTCGGCGACGGAGCTGTACCGTCTCGACCTCGCCGGGCGCCGGGCCGGCTCCGGCGGCATCTGGCAGTCGCTGGCCGGGTCCTTCGCGGTCAGCGCCTACGCGACGCCCGCCTCACGCTGGCTGATAACCCCCGCCGACAGCTCGGTGGCGCGTGAGGCGAACCCGTCCGAGGGCTCCGGGGCACCGATCAAAGTCGGCCACAGCGATGTGCAGAAACTGCGGGAGGCCGCCGAGGACGCCAGGCGCTGGGACTCCAAGTACGGAGGCGGCGACTGGCGTTCGTCCATGGTGCCCGAGTGCTTAAGGGTGGAGGCGGCGCCGCTGCTGCTCGGCTCGTACTCCGACGAGGTCGGCCGCGCCCTGTTCGGCGCCTCCGCCGAACTGACCCGGCTCGCGGGCTGGATGGCGTTCGACACCGGGCAACAGGAGGCCGCGCAGCGCTACTACATCCAGGCACTCCGGCTCGCGCGCGCGGCGGCCGACGTCCCCCTCGGGGGATACGTGCTGGCCTCCATGTCCCTCCAGGCGACCTACCGGGGCTTCGGCGACGAGGGCGTCGACCTCGCCCAGGCCGCCCTGGAGCGCAACCGGGGCCTGGCCACCGCCCGCACCATGAGCTTCTTCCGTCTGATCGAGGCACGCGCGCATGCGCGCGCCGGTGACGCGCAGGCCGCCGGCGCGGCCCTGAAGGCCGCCGAGGGCTGGCTGGAGCGGTCCCGGGAGGGCGACAACGACCCGTCCTGGCTCGGCTTCTACTCCTACGACCGGTTCGCCGCCGATGCCGCCGAGTGCTACCGCGATCTGAAGGCACCGCGCCAGGTCCGCCGCTTCACCGAGCAGGCGCTGTCGAAGCCGACGGAGGAGTTCGTGCGCTCGCACGGCCTCAGGCTCGTCGTCTCCGCGGTCGCCGAACTGGAATCGGGCAATCTGGACGCGGCGTGCGAGCAGGGGGTGCGGGCGGTCGAGGTCGCCGGGCGGATCTCGTCCGCGCGGACGACGGAGTACGTGAAGGATCTGTTGCACCGCCTGGAGCCGTACGGGGACGAGCCACGGGTCGTCGAACTGCGGGAGAGGGCTCGGCCGTTGCTGATGGCCCCCGCGTAGGGAGCGCCGGAGCGCCGTACCGGGGTGGTGTCCGGACCGGGGTGGTGTCCGGGCCGCCCGCCCGTGAGCGGTGCCCACGCGGTTGCCCGGGGCCGTCAGGTCTGCTGTCCGACCTGCGTTTGAAGTCATTGTCAGTGGCGCAGTGCACTATCGGAAGCGGGAGGTGGTGCGGGTGCGGGCGGGAAGCGCGTACGACTGCGACGTGCTGGTGATCGGCGGCGGCATCGTCGGTCTGTCGACGGCGTATGCGATCACGCGTGCCGCGCCGGGCACCCGGGTGACGGTGCTGGAGAAGGAGGCGGGACCGGCCCGGCACCAGACGGGCCGCAACAGCGGGGTCATCCACAGCGGGATCTACTACCGCCCCGGCTCGCTCAAGGCGCGGTACGCGGTGCGGGGCGCGGCCGAGCTGGTGAAGTTCTGCGCGGAGTACGGCATCGCCCACGCCGTCACCGGCAAGCTGATCGTCGCCACGGAGCGGGCCGAGCTGCCCCGGCTGCACGCGCTGGTGCAGCGCGGCCGGGAGAACGGTATCCCGGTGCGGGAGCTGGGACCCGCGCAGATCACGGAGTACGAGCCGGAGGTGCGGGGGCTCGCGGCCATACACGTCGGGACGACGGGGGTGTGCGACTTCGTCGGGGTCGCCCGGCAGCTGGCCCGGGCGTCCGGGGCGGAGATCCGGTACGGGGCGCGGGTCGTGCGGGTGGACCGCCGCCCGGAGCGCGGGGTCGCGGTCCTCACGGCCGCCGGGAGCGTCGTTCGGGGGCGGGTGCTGGTGAACTGCGCCGGGCTGCACTGCGACGAGGTGGCGCGGCTGACCGGGGACGAGCCCGGGATGCGGATCGTGCCGTTCCGGGGGGAGTACTACGAGCTGGCGCGGCCCGAGCTGGTGCGCGGTCTGGTGTATCCGGTGCCGAATCCGGCGTTCCCGTTCCTCGGGGTGCATCTCACCCGCGGGATCGACTCCGGCGTCCACATCGGCCCCAACGCGGTCCCGGCGCTGGCCCGGGAGGGGTACGGCTGGGGGACCGTACGGCCGCGCGAGGTGGCCGGGACGGTGGCCTGGCCCGGCACCTGGCACATGGCCCGCAGACACTGGCGGTACGGGGCCGGGGAGTTCCACCGCTCGGTGTCGAAGCGGGCGTTCGCCACGGAGGTGCGCAGACTGCTGCCGGCCGTGACACGGGACGACCTGGTGCGGGCCGCCGCGGGGGTGCGGGCGCAGGCACTGCTGCGGGACGGGACGCTGGTGGACGACTTCCTGCTCCGCGAGGGGCCGCGGGCGATCCATGTGCTGAACGCGCCCTCGCCCGCGGCCACCGCCTGCCTGCCGATCGGAAGAGAGGTGGCCCGCAGGGCGCTGACCGCGCTCGACGCACCGTGAAAACCGAGCCGCCGCCCTCCACCAGCCGGAACAACAGCCGACCGACCGGAAACCCCCCTGGCCCACCAGAACACCCGACCAGGAAGCCCCGAGGACAACCGGAAAGCCGCCGTGGCCACCGGGAGGGCCCCGGGCCGGGAAAGCCCCGCGGCGGGGCCGACCGGGAAGGCACCGCACGGCCAGGACGGAACGGGGTGGCCGAGACGGCCCCGGGGCGACCAGGCCGACCCCGGGACGACCGGGAAAGCGCCGGATAACCGGGACGGTGCCAGACGGCCAGGACAGTGCCGGGGGCGGCCAGGGCGGGTCCGGGACGACCGGAGGATCGGGCGACCGGGGGCGGATCGAGCCGCGGCAGGGCGGGATCGAGCCGCGGCCAGGACGGTGCCGGACGACCGGACGGCGGCTGGGGGGCGAGGCAGGCGGCGGACGGGCCCGGGACGACCGGACGGACCGGCGGGGGCGGCCGGGAAAGCCTCGGGGCGACCGGGGCGGACCAGGCGGCGGACGGGAAGGCGGCTGGACGGGCCGAGCGCGGCGAGGCGGGCCGGGAGGGCCGGGGCGGGACCGGACTGCCGGGCGGGGCTGCCGGGGCGGGCCCGGGAGGACCGGGGTGGGGCCGGGCTGCCGGGGCGGGACCGGACTGCCGGGGGGCTGCCGGGGCGGGGTGTTGTGGCTGGGGTGGGGTGTTGTGGCTGGGGGTGGGTGGTGGGGTGGGTGCATGGTTCTGTCGGCTGGTGTGTGAGGCGGTGTGCTCATCGGGGCGCGGTTCGGTCGGCGCGGCACCACATAAAATCGACTCACTGTGGCTGACTCCGTGAACACCCCCGAAACCCCCGGCGCCCACCCGGCCACCCCGGGCGAGCTGCCGCGCCCGCACGCCCCGGGCGTCTCCATCCGGCACACCCGGGCCAAGGGTGAGCCGCGGTTCCCGGACGGCCCCCAGGCCGACCCCGCCGGATCGCACTTCGAGCGGCGGATCCGGAGCTTCCAGCCGCGCCGCAGCCGGGTGACCACGGGGCAGGCGGACGCGTTGCAGCGGCTGTGGCCCAAGTGGGGCCTGGACATCGACGGCGGGCGGATCGTCGACCTGGAGGAGCTGTTCGGCAACGAACGGCCCGTGGTGCTGGAGATCGGGTTCGGAATGGGCGAGGCCACCGCTCAGATGGCCGCCGCGGACCCCGAGGTCAACATCCTCGCCGTCGATGTGCACACCCCGGGACAGGGCAACCTGCTCAATCTCGCCGACCGGACGGGGCTGTCCAACATCCGGGTGGCGAACGGGGACGCCATCATCCTGCTCCGCGAGATGCTGCGCCCCGACTCGCTCGACGGACTGCGCGTCTACTTCCCCGACCCCTGGCCCAAGAAGCGGCACCACAAGCGCCGCCTGATCCAGCCGGAGTTCCTCACGCTGGCCGCCTCCCGGCTCAGGCCCGGTGCGCTCGTGCACTGCGCGACGGACTGGGAGCCGTACGCCGGGCAGATGCTCGACGTGCTGACCGCGCACCCGGATTTCGAGAACACCCGGCCGGACGGCGGTTTCGCGCCACGTCCCGGGTTCCGGCCGCTGACCCGTTTCGAGGCGCAGGGACTGGACAAGGGTCATGTCGTGAACGATCTGCTCTTCCGCCGCGTACCGCACCGGGGGCAGCAGCGAGTAGGGCGATGACAGCGGTTCCCCCACCGGATTCGTCGTCAGGTGATCGTTAGGGTCGATGCCGTGGCCACCTCCTCCCCGTACCCGCCGTACCCCGCCGACGCCGGTGACCGTGCGTTCCGGGCCGTGCGCTGGTGGCAGCGCGGATGGGTGCGCTGCACAGCGCTGATCCTCCTGCTCGCGGTCTCCGGGCTGGTCATCCTGGCGCTGGTACGCGAGCAGACCGGCACGGAGGGGTTCCTGGTCGGCCTGGGGCTCGCCGTGCTGCCGGTGCCGCTGCTCCTGGCCGCCTTCCGGTGGCTCGACCGGGTCGAGCCCGGACCCTGGCGCAACCTGCTGTTCGCGTTCGCCTGGGGGGCGTGCGCTGCCGCGCTGATAGCCATCGTCGCCAACAGCTTCGCCACGCGATGGATAGCCACGACGACGGCGGATCCGACCAGCGCTGACACCCTCGGCGCGACGGTCATAGCGCCCGTCGTCGAGGAGACCGCCAAGGCCGCGGCCGTCCTGCTGGTCTTCCTCTTCCGCAGGCGGGACTTCACCGGGATCGTCGACGGGGTGGTGATAGCGGGGGTCACCGCCACCGGGTTCGCCTTCACCGAGAACATCCTCTACCTCGGTACGGCCTTCGGCACGGACCAGCTCACCGGCGACCGCGGCATCGCCTCCGTCACCGCCGCCACCTTCTTCGTGCGCGTCATCATGTCCCCGTTCGCGCACCCCCTCTTCACCGTCCTGACCGGCATCGGCTTCGGTATCGCCGCGCGCGCCGCGGACCGCGGGCCCGCGCGGCGGGTCCTGCTGCCGCTGTGCGGGCTGCTGCTGGCGATGGGCATGCACGCGTTCTGGAACGGTTCGTCCACCTTCGGCGATTACGGGTTCTTCGCCGTGTACGGGGTGTTCATGGTGCCGGCGTTCGGGCTGCTGACCTGGCTGGCGATCTGGACCCGGCAGCGCGAGCTGCGGACCGTGCGGGAGGAACTGCCGGCGTATGTGTTCGCGGGCTGGCTGGGACCCGCCGAGCCGTTCGCGCTGGGCTCGATGGGGGCGCGGCGGCTGGCCCGGGACTACGCCGGCCACCACCTCGGCAAGCAGGCGGCGCGGGCGGTGGCCCAGTACGAGGCGTACGCGACATCCCTGGCGTTCCTGCGGCAGCGCGGCCGGCGGGGGCGGGCCGGCGCGGACTTCGTCGTACGGGAGCGGGAGTTGCTGGCCGAGCTGTGGCAGCGGCGGGAGGTGGCCCGGCCGGCCCTGGAGTACGCGGCACGGTCGAACGCGTCGGCGTGGCCGGGTCCCGGCGCCCCGACGCCGTACGGCTACTCGCGGCTGCCCCATGCCCATCCGACGGCGCCGTACCCGACGTACAACCCTTACCGGTCATAGCCCTGGACGCCACGCTGAGCCGCCGACTTTGCCCCGGCCTCGGCGAGAGTCCCCGCCGCGCGACGGCGGGGACCGTAGGGACACACGAGGGGCGGCGGCCCCGGCGAGAGGCGGAAGGGCCCTGAGGAACGACCGGGGGCGCACGCCATGAACCCCGAGCGCCCCGGGACGCACAGCCATGGGGCGCGGGGAACTGCGCGAGAACTCACGACGCTCCCCCAGCCGATCGACAACCTCCCCTCAGGCGGACCGCATTCGCCAGGTCAGGACGAAGCCCGGGTGAGGCGGTCGGTTTCCTCTTCCGTCAGGGTGAGGTCGGCCGCGGCGAGCAGGGCCGGGAGCTGGTCCACGGTCCGGGCCGAGGCGATCGGGGCGACCACCGTCGGCTGGGCCGCGAGCCACGCCAGCGCCACGCTGGGCACGGCGACACCGTGGGCGGCGGCGATCTCGTCCAGGGCCGTGAGGACCTTCTGGCCGCGCTCGCTCTGCAGGTGCTTGGCCGCGCCCTTGGCCCGCACGCTGTCGACGGTCGTACCGGGGCGGTACTTGCCCGTGAGGAAGCCGGCCGCCAGGGAGTAGTACGGGAGGGCGGCGAGTCCGGCGCGGGCGGCGACGTCCTGGAGCGGGCCCTCGTAGGTGTCGCGCGAGACCAGGTTGTAGTGCGGCTGGAGCGCCACGTACCGGGCGAGGCCCTCGCGGTCGGAGAAGTCCAGGGACGCCTGGAGCCGCTCCGCGCTGATGTTGGACGCGGCGATGTACCGCACCTTGCCGACCCGCACCAGCTCGTCGAGCGCGCCGATGATCTCCTCGACCGGCACGTCCGGCTTGTCGAAGTGCGTGTAGTAGAGGTCGATGTGGTCGGTGTCGAGCCGGCGCAGCGAGGCGTCCGCCGCGGCCTTGATGTTGGCGGCGGACAGTCCCGGGTGGTCGGGGTGCTGGCTGACCTTGGTGGCGATCAGCACGTCCGAACGGTTGCCGCGCGCCTTGACCCACCTGCCGATGATCGTCTCGGACTCGCCGCCCTTGTTGCCCTCGACCCACGCGGAGTAGGAGTCGGCGGTGTCGATGAGGTTGCCGCCGGCGGCCGTGTAGGCGTCGAGGACGGCGAAGGACGTCGGCTCGTCGGCGCTCCAGCCGAAGACGTTGCCGCCGAGGGCGAGCGGGAAGACCTCAAGATCGGAGGAACCGAGTTTGTGAAGGGAAGTCATACTCGCGTTCAACGCGCCCACCGGAACCCGCGATTCCATCATCGTGCGCAAAGACCGTGTAAACACCGGACCGGCAGCCCTGACGTCGGGGGGATGGGCGCCAGGACCGCCGGGGAACGGGGGGTGTGCGGGGAGATGCCGGGTGGGTCAGGGGGTGAGGCCCTTGCTGCGCAGCCAGGCCATCGGGTCGATGCCGCTGGACTGGCCGCCGGGGTGCACCTCCAGGTGGAGGTGGGGTCCGGTGACATTGCCCGTGGCGCCCACGCGGCCGATGACGTCCCCGGTGTTGACCTTCTGCCCGACGCTGACGCTGATCGACGACTGGTGGCAGAACCACAGCTCGGTGCCGTCGTCCAGGGTGAGGATCGTGCGGTAGCCGTAGGAGCCGGCCCAGCCCGCCTCGGTGATCGTGCCGGTGTGCACGGCCTTGATCAGCGTGCCCGTGGGGGCGGCGAAGTCGAGGCCGGTGTGGTAGCCGGAGGACCACATGGAGCCGGCCTGGCCGAAGGTGCTGGTAATCGTGTACGAGGAGGTCGGCAGGCTGTACTGCCTGGCCAGCGCGGCCAGCCGCGCCTCCTCGGCCTTCTTCTTGGCGGCGGCCTCCGCCTTCTCCTTGGCGGCGGCGGCCCGGGCCGCGGCCTCCTTCTCCGCCTTGGCCGCCGCGTCGGCGGCCTCCTGGTCGGCGGCGGACACGGCCGCGGCGACGGCCTTGGTCTCGGCCTGGCCCTGCTGCTGCTCGGCCTGGGCCATGATGCGGTTGCGCAGCGCCTCGCCGGCGTCGGTGGTGCCCTCGGCGCTGTCGGCCTCGGTCACGCCGACGCTGCTCAGGGCGGTCGCGGAGCCCTTGGTGGCCTCGGTGCCCGCGCCGTCGCCGTCGCCGAGCAGGGAACCGACGGAGGGCAGGTCGGGCATGGAGATGGACACCGGCGGCTTGCCGGTGTTGGCGCTGGCCATGCCGCCCGCGCCGACGGCGGCTATGACGCCGACGCCGAGGACCGTGGAGCTGCGGGCGAGTCCGCCGCCGCGCTGTCTGGCGACGCGATGCCGGCCGCGGAGCGGGCGGATGGAGTCCTCGGTGGGGTTCCACTCCTCCCAAGGGCCCTCGTCGGTGCGGTAGTTGCCATAGCCGAAGGTCTCGGTGCCGTACTGGCTCGGCGCGAACGGGGCTTCTGGGGCGGGCCGGTTGGACGCCACTCGGGCGTACTCCTTTCCTTCCTCCGCCTACCGGGTTAGCTGACGGGTTCGGAGCAGGAAGGTCTCCTACGCGCGTATACCGGCCGTGTCTCCACGGCGGTGTCCGCGTGATTCACCCCAAGGTGGTGGTTCCCCGGTTCCCTTGCGGGATTCGGCGCGTGAGCACGGAGCCGCCTCTTGTGACGACTGGGACAACCGCGCTGCGTTATCGAACGTTAATAGACCCGGCGGGCAGATTCCAAGCCGTTCAGCTTGATCATTAACGCTTTCCGGCATGGACTTACCACTCAGGACCTGCGAAAATCGGGCAAGTTGACCACGCGCGCTCGGAAACTCGGGCAACCCACGGGACTTGACGGTGTTTCAGTTGTTATGCGGAGGGCAGTCGTCCGATCACCGCTCGTGACCGTGAGCGAGCCGCGTCACCGTGGGCGGAAAACACTCAGGGCCGGAATCCATGTACTGGATTCCGGCCCTGAGCCTTCGTAGCGGGGACAGGATTTGAACCTGCGACCTCTGGGTTATGAGCCCAGCGAGCTACCGAGCTGCTCCACCCCGCGTCGGTGTTCCACCAGTGTACGCCATGAACAGGAGGGCGAGCACACGGATAACCTCCGGGCCCTTCCCGGGGGCCGCCCGGCGGTCGGCGGCCTCTTTCCCCGGGCCGGGCGGGCGCGGCCCTCAGTCGAGCAGATGGCGGTTCGGCTCCCTGGCCGCGGTCTCGTACTCGGGCAGGACGACGACGTCGACGCCCGCGGCCGTCAGCAGCCCGCTTCCGTCGGCCGCCGCGACGAACGTGTCCGGCTCCCGCCAGGCCGTGACCACCCGGCGCACCCCCGCGTCCAGGATCAGCCGAGCGCAGGGCGCGGGCCGCGAGGCCCGCCGGGCGCACGGCTCAAGGCTGCTGTAGACCGTGGCCCCGGCCAGCCGTGGATCCGCCGGGTCGGTCTTGGCGAGTGCGGCCTCCTCCGCGTGGACCACCGGGTCGCCCGCCTCCCGGGAGAATCCGCGTGCCAGCTCCGTCCCGTCCGCGGCCACCACGACCGCGCCCACGCTGAACGCCGTGCGCGAGGGCGGGCACCGCGCCGCCAGTTCGCAGGCGATCCGCAGCCAGTGCCGGTCCGCGGCGACGGCCGCCGGACCGCTCCCTGGGGCGGTCGGCTCGTACCGCATCAAAACCACGTCCTCGATCCGCCGGGTCTCCAGCAGCCGCAGCCGCCCGCGCTGGTACTCCCCCGGCCCGAACAGCCGGGGCGCCCCCGGGTCCCCGACGAGCAACGGGGCGACGACGAGCTGGAGTTCGTCGGCGAGACCCTGCCGGAGCAGTTGCGTGTGGACGCTCCCGCCGCCCTCGACCATCAGGCGCCGCACCCCACGCGCCGTGTACAGGTGGGACAGGAGGGCCGGCCAGTCGAGGCGGGGGCCCAGCGGGACGACATCGGCGGCGATACCGGCCCGCCGCGCCCGCTCGGCGCCCTCGTCCGTCGCGTAGAGGACCTTCTCGCCGCCGGTGTGCCAGAACCACGCGTCCGGGTCCAGGTCGCCCGAGCCGCTGACGGCGACCTTGAGCGGGTACTCCGGCCGGCCGGCGGCGAGCCGGGCCGTGCGCCGCTCGGGCGCGTTGACCAGCAGCCGCGGGTTGTCGGCGCGGATGGTGCCCGCGCCGATCAGGATCGCGTCGACGGACGCCCGCACCGCGTCGACCCGGTCGAAGTCGGCCGGGCCGGACAGAAGCAGCCGCTCGGGGCCGGTGTCGTCCAGACAGCCGTCGAGGGAGACGGCGGCGGACAGCAGGACGTACGGGAAGGGCATCGGCGTACTCCATCGTGGAGACGAACGGACGGGGGCCAGGCGGGGCCGCTTTTACGGCGGGCATGGATGGGACGGGCTTGGTTCGGCGGGGCTGGTTGCGGCGACTCCGGGTCGGGGAGCCCGTTGCGGCGGCTCCGGCTCGGACGGGGCCGGTTTGAGGCGGACATGGGTTGGACGGGCTTAGTCGGGCGGGGCCGGTCGGGGAGGCTCCGGGTCAGGCGGGGCCGTCTTGAGGCGGACATAGATGGGACGGGCTGGGGTCGGGCGGGGCCCGTTGCTGAGGCTCCGGGTCGGAGGGCCGGCTGCGGCGGCTCCGGCTCGGGGGGCCGGTTTGAGGCGGACATGGGTTGGACGGGCTTAGTCGGGCGGGGCCGGTTACTGAGGCTCCGGGTCGGGTGGGCTTGGTTCAAGTTTGAAGCAAACTTACACTGGCGGCATGACGACCCGCTGGCTCACCCCCGAGGAGCAGCGCGCCTGGCGCGCGTACGTCGCGGCCTCCCTGCTGCTGGAAGACGCGATCGACCGGCAGCTCCAGCAGGACGCCGGCATGCCGCACCTGTACTACTCCATCCTGGCCAACCTCTCCGAGGCACCGGAGCACCGGCTGCGGATGACCGACCTGGCCGAGCGTTCGAAGATCACCCGCAGCCGGCTGACGTACGCGGTGACCCGGCTGGAGAAGGACGGCCTGATCCGGCGCGAGGGGTGCCCGTCGGACCGGCGCGGCAGCATCGCCGCGCTGACGGAGGCGGGGACGGCGGCCCTGGAGCGCACGGCACCCGGGCACGTCGAGACGGTGCGCGCCGCCGTCTTCGACCACCTCAGCGAGGAGCAGGTGGCGCAGCTGGAGGAGATCTGCACGACGATCGCGCGGGCACTGCAAGGAAACGGGGCGCGCCCCACGCCCGAGGACCTGCCGTGGCGGCGCCGGTCGACGCCCTCCTGTTCCTGAGCGCGCTGCCCGGCCGCCGGCGCAAGTCCGATTTCCCGTTGCTTCAAAATTAAAGCATGGAGTAGGCTCCCAGCCGTAGTTTCTGCTTCAAAACTGAAGCAGGTGCAGCCCTTCGGACCCGGAGACCCGCATGCCCGACACCCCCGTCGCCACACCGCGCGCCCGCGTCCGGGTACCGCTGCGCTTCCACGACGGATACGCCGTCGACGCCGACCTCGTCACCTTCCACGGCCTCGCGGACGGCCGGGAGCACCTCGCCATCGTCCTCGGCGACCCCGGCCCCGTCCCGCTGGTCCGGCTGCACTCGGAGTGCCTGACCGGCGACGTCTTCGGCTCGGCCCGCTGCGACTGCGGCCCCCAGCTGCGCGAGGCGGTCGAGCGCATCGCCGACCGCGGCGGTGTCCTGCTCTACCTCCGTCAGGAGGGCCGCGGCATCGGCCTCTACAACAAGCTCGACGCGTACGCCCTACAGGACGAGGGCCTGGACACCTACGAGGCCAACGCCGCGCTCGGCCTGCCCGAGGACGCCCGGGACTACACTCCCGCCGCCCAGATGCTGCGCGCCCTCGGCATCGAGGAGCTGGACCTGCTGTCCAACAACCCCGACAAGGCGGAACAGTTGCGGACGCTGGGCGTCGGCGTCCGCGAGCGGGTGCCGACCGGTGTGTTCCGCACCGCCCACAACGTCCGCTATCTGCGGGCGAAGGTGCTGCAGACCCAGCACACGCTGCCGCTGGGCGAGCTGACGGAGCGAAACGTCGGCTGACCCGGCGCCGCCGCCCCGACTTCGCGAACCTGCCCCGCCGCCCCAGCCCCCTCGGTCACCGCCCTAACGGCAGACCCAGCCCCGCGATCACCGCCGTAACGGCCGACCCGGCCCCGCAGTCACCGCCCGGCCATCACCGCCCCGCAGTCACGGCGTCACGGCCGGGGCGGCGGGCCGGGAGCAGTGACGCGGGCAGCAGGGCCAGGGCGAGCAGGCCCGCCGCGACGGCGTACGCGACGCGGAATCCCGCCGGGCCCGGTTCCGGGCCGGTGGCCCCCAGCACCACCGTGAGCAGCGCCGTCCCCACGGACGCCCACAGCTGCGCGTTGATGCTCAGCGCCGTGCTCGCCGAGGCCACTCGGTCCTTCGGCAGGTCGCGGGTCGCCGTGGTCATCGTCGGCATCAGCACCATGCCGACGCCGACGCCCATCACCGTGGCCGCGCCGACCACCCGCCAGGGCGCCACGCCGTCCTCGCCGACCTGGAGTGCCGCCAGCGCCATGCCGAGCGCGCCCACCGCCGCCCCCGCACCGATCAGGCCCCGGGGAGATACCCGGTCGACGAGCCGGGACGCCACCTGCATCGTCGTACCGACCGCGAGCCCGACCGGCGCGCCCAGCAGTCCGGCGGCCGTCGCGGTGGCGCCCCGCTGCTGCTGCCAGTACAGCGGCCCGAGCAGCATGGAGCCGAAGTAGCCGCAGGTGAACAGGGCGAGGGTGACGATGCCCGCGGCGAAGGTACGGTCGCGCAGCAGCCGCAGGTCCAGCAGCGGCCCCCGGGCGGTCAGCGCCCGGCGCACGAAGACGGCGATCAGCAGCACGCCGGCGAGGGCGGGGACGAGCGTACCGGGCGCGCCGAACTCGCCGCGCTCACCGCCGCGCGCGAGCCCGAACAGCAGCAGGGCCAGGCCCGGGGCGAGCATCAGCAGCCCGGGCACGTCCAGGGCGGGCGCCATCGCCCGGCGGGACGCGTCGGCCGGCAGCAGCTTGGCGGCGAGCGCCAGGGCGAGCGCGCCGACGGGCAGGTTGATGAGGAAGATCCAGTGCCAGGACGCGATGTCGATCAGCCGGCCGCCGAGCACCGGACCGGCCACAGGACCGACCAGCACCGGCAGCCCGAGCAGGGCCATCGCCCGCCCCAGCCGGCCGCGGTCCGCGACCCGCATCACCATCGCCATGCCGACCGGCATCAGCAGCCCGCCCCCCAGCCCCTGCACCGCGCGGAAGGCGATCAGGCTGCCCGCGTTCCAGGCGCAGGCCGCGAGCAGCGAGCCGAACGTGAACAGCACGAGGGCGGTCAGGTAGGTGCGCCGGGCGCCGATGCGGTCCATGGCCCAGGCGGCGGTCGGGATGACCGCGGCAAGTGCCAGGGTGTACGCGGTGGCCGTCCGCTGGATCGTCTCCAGTGGGGCGCCGAACGACTCCGAGAGGCTGCGCATCGCCACGTTGACGATGGTCATGTCGAGCACCGACATCACGGACCCGGTGATCACGACGGCGAGGATGCGGTGCAGCCCGGTGGCGTCGAACGCGTCGGCGCCTGCCGCCCTGGCGGGCGCGGCACCGGCCTTCGCGGCGGTCATGCCGGGCCCGCCCTCAGCCCGCGTACGGCCGGTCCGCGCGGGCCGTCCGCAACGCCCGCCCCCACCAGGCGAGTTGACCGAGCATGCCCTTGGCGGCGCCCGCGCACACGGCCGCGTCGCGCGGCGCGCCGTCCTCGCCGAGGCCCGACCACGGCCCGTGCAGGCTGACCGAGTCGCGCATCGTCACGGCGTGCAACTCGGCGAAGACCAACCGCAGTTGCTCGACCGCGCGCAGACCGCCGCCGAGACCGCCGTACGACACGAAGCCGACCGGCTTGGCCTGCCACTGCGCGTGGTGCCAGTCGATGAAGTTCTTCAGCGCGGCCGGGAAGCTGTGGTTGTACTCGGGGGTGACGACGACGAAGGCGTCGGCGCCGGCCAGGCGCGGTGAGACGTCCGCCAGGGCGGCGACGGCCTCCTCGCTCGGCGTACCGCCCCAGCCGGGCATGACCAGCGGCAGGCGTACGTCGGCGAGGTCGACGACGTCGAGTTCGAACCCGGCGTCCGCGGCGGCAACGCCGGTGAACCAGTCGGCGACGGCCCGGCCCTGACGTCCCTCGCGGACGCTGCCGACGAGCACGGCGAGGCGGAGCGGCGGGTCGTCGGCGGCGGGCTGCAGGGCGGCGGCGGGCTGCAGGGCGGCGGCGGGCGCGGCTTCGGTTGCGGACGTGGGCATGGGTGTCCCCCTTTTCATGGCCGGCCGGTGACCTGCGTGGCCGACCGGTGGCCCGATACGGACCTCGTTCCGGTAAGGTACAACGAGCGTTGTAAAACTACAACGCTCGTTGTACTTCGGTGGGCGCGCGCCGTCCGCCGTACCGCACATCCACCCCGAGGAGGCGCGCGTGGGCAGCAGCAACGAGGCCCGGATGGCACAGGCGCGGCGCGAGGTCCCGCCGCGGCGGCTGGCGAAGCAGGTCGCCATCGCGAGCGCGTCCTGCACGGTCTTCGGACGCGAGGGCTACACCCGCGCCTCCATCGACGCGCTCGCGGCGGCCGCCGGGGTCTCCACGCGGACGCTCTACAACCACTTCCCCGGCGGCAAGGCGGCGCTGTTCCGCACGGTCGTCACCTGGACCTCCACCGAGGTACGGGACGCCCAACTCCGCTGCCTCGAACCCCTGTTGAACCCGGAGCGCCCGCCACGCCCGGCGGACCTGGAACCCGACCTGGTGGCCCTGGCCCGCGGCTTCGTCGACCTGATGACCGAGTACCCCAACCACTTCGCCCTGGTCCGCCACATCCACGCCGAGGCCGACCATGTGCCCCCCGAGGTCCTGGCGGCCTGGCAGGAGGCGGGCCCGGTACCGGTCGGCCGCGCCCTGGCCGACGCGATGACCGCACTCGCCGAGGCGGGACTGATCGACGTACACGGAGACGCGGAGCTGGCGGGCGCGCACTTCATGGCCCTGATCTCACACGCCGTCGTCCAGCTCTCCCACTACGGCGTACGCCCCCTGCCCCCCCAGCAGACGGACCGGCTGATCAGGGGCGGCGTGAACGCGTTCCTGCGAGCGTACGCGGCAAGTTGACGGCACCGCTCACGCCGGCGCACGCGGGGAGTTAGCGCCGAGCCTGCACCCACGGCCAGCGGTGTCCCCTCGTGATGACGGGAGCTGCGGTCGTCGACGAGCGCAATCGCGTCCTGTGCCTGCGGCACGAGGGAGGCTACGCCCTCGCGGAGACGGAACCCGAGGACGCGGACGGCTGCCTCACCGACGCGGCCCGCGCCTACTGGCTGAGGCGGCCGGCATCCGCGACGTATGGACGCAGCCCGGCGCCGAGGGGCCTTTCCTGATCGACGTGACCAGGCCGGGACAGCACAGAGACGGACCCCGCCTCCGGGTCGGCATCCGTTACCTTTTCCGCGCCCACTCGTGCGCCGTATTCCCGTCAATGGTCGACATGGGTGCAGCGGCCTGGGTGCCCCTCACCGCGATAGGCATCCCGTCAGTCCGCCGTGGTGTCGCGCCACCTGATCGGAATCCGATGAGTTCCCCCTGCCATTTACCGGTCAGGCGGAAGGCCCCGAGCCGACTGATCCACCCGCAGTTGTAGCGGGCGGCCCAATTCCGGCCTGCGAGGCCATTTCCTGCTGGTGCAGATCGCCAGCCGTTCATGGACGTACCGGTCCATCGCGACGTACTCCGCGCAGAGTTTCCCTTACGGAAATACCCGGTCCATCCCGGGAGCACGGGGTTGAGTTCGGCCACCACGGCAGCGCGCCGGCCGCTCGGTCCGAGGGCGCGAGGTAGCCGCGCGGGCCTTGTCCCGCAGTACCTGCAACGCCCGTTGCGAGGGTCACCGGTACAGGTAGAACCTGCCCCACCGTTTCCACGACTCCACTTTCCGGTGGTGGAAGCCGAGGAACTCGAAGCCCTGCCCACCTCGGGTGAGGCAGGTGATGCCGGACTTTTCGAGGGGCAGTCACATCCCGAGCCCTCCCAGCAATCTCGCCGCCAACTGCTGGGCCTGCTCGGCCCGTTGGCTGGTCGGCGACAGGACCATGAAGTCATCGCGGTACCTCACCAGCACCCCAGCCGGCGGCCCTCGTCCTGCCATGCCTCATCGAGGACGTGCAGAGCGATATTCGCCGGCAGCGGGGAGACCGGTGAGCCCTGCGGGGTTCTGGCCCCGGCCGGGGAGGTCACCCCGCCCTCCAGGACTCCCATCCGCAGCCAGGCCCGGATCAGCTTCAGCATCGACCGGTCCACCGCGCGCCTCGTCGGCTGAACGACGAGTGCGTCGTGCCCGATTGTCCCGGAACAGTCCCGGATATCGGCCTCGAACACCCACTCCTGACCGCGGTTGACGCGTACACACCACCCCGAGTATGTTTCGCCGAACTAGCGCCCAACCCCCCACCCCCAATCGGATTACGCGCTAGCTAATTGTGGCGGGAGCCAGGAGCCTCGCGAGGGATATCTGCCTTTGCTGAACGCGCTCACAGGCTGCCCCGCCACAGATCCCCTCCACACAATTGCAGGAGACATCACATGTCGCTGCGCTCACGAACGAGCCGCAGAGCACGCTTAGTCCTGGCCTCGGCGGTCGCCGGTGGCATCGCCCTGACGGGTATCACGGCCCTCGGCGCCGCCCCGGCCACAGCCGTCACAGCCACCAAGGTCAGCGCCGAGGGGAGCAGGCAGGCGGCGCCCATCACCCGCGCCAAGGCCCTGCTGCGCGCGGCCAGCTGGCTCACCGCCAACAACGGTTCCCAGGTGCCCTACAGCCAGGCCAGGAACTGGCGCGACGGCTACCGCCAGGACTGCTCCGGCTTCGTCTCCATGGCCCTCGGGCTGAAAGGTTCTCCCAACACCGTGGGGTTGGCGAGCGATCGGAGCCTCACCAGGCGGATCACCGTCGACGAACTGCGGGCCGGCGATCTTCTGATCGACGCCCAAGGCAACAACAACACGCGCCACGTGGTGATGTTCGATCGCTGGACGGACGAAACGCACACCGCGTACTGGGCGTACGAGCAGCGCGGCCATCACGGGACCGACCACCGTGTACTCAAGTACGGGCTGAACCGCGGCAGTGAGTACAAGCCGTACCGCGCGGTGAACATCAGAGACTCCGGGACCACTCCGACCACCCCGTCGAAGGGCCCGAACGCGTCCCGGCCGGAGTTGAAGCTCGGCAGCATGGGCGCCAGTGTCAAGACCCTCCAGAAACTGCTCAACGCCGTCCTGGGGAGCAAGCTCGAGGTCGACGGCGAATTCGGCCCCGACACCGAGGCGGCCGTGAAGAACTTCCAGCGGGCCCGTGGGTTGACGGTCGACGGCGAGGTGGGCCCGCAAACCTGGCGCGCGCTGGTCGGCAAGCAGCCGACAGGCAGCGGCGGGGCTCCGGGCAAGGCTCCGGCTCCGGCTCCGGGCAAGGGATCAGGCTCCGGTTCGGCTCCGGCCCCGGGCAAGGGATCAGGCACCGGCACCGCCCCGACCCCAGGCAAGGGATCAGGCACCGGCACCGCCCCGACCCCAGGCAAGGGATCAGGCACCGGCACCGCCCCGACCCCAGGCAAGGGATCAGGCACCGGCACC
>NZ_JBEPAP010000084.1:0-3318 GCF_040298665.1 Streptomyces sp. NPDC001508 | reverse complement strand
GCACCGCCCCGGGTATCACTCCGGGTTCGGCTCAGGGGGCGGATGCGGGCTCGGGCACTGCTCCGGGCTCGGGCGCTGCTCTCCCCGATCGTGTGGCGACGGCCATGGGCGCCGGCGGGGCTCCCGGCTCGGGTTCCGGTCGTCCGGATCCGGGTTCGGCTCCCAGTAGCGGTGCCGGCACCGGGTTCGATCGCGGGGCGGCCGCGGCCATGTCCGGCGGCGGTGCTCAGGGTGGTTCGTCGGCTGCTCCGCAGCCTGCGGTCGGGTCTGGCTCGGCTCCGGCGGGTGGTTCCGGCGCATTCAGCCCCTCCAGCTCCGGTGCTCAGAGTGGTTCGTCGGCTGCTCCGCAGCCTGCGGTCGGGGCGGGCCTGCTGGATCCGACCTTTGCGAACAACTCGGCTCTGGCCGGTGGTTCCAGCGCACCCACCCCGAGCCCCGGTGCCTGGAGCGCGGGTACCAGTCCGGGTAACACCAGCTCGCTGAACTTCAGTGGTACCGCTGGCAGTTTCGGTACCCCTGGAGGCTCCGGTGCCGCCAAATCCGGTGCGTGGAGTACCGGTGCCGGTGACACAGGCTTCCTCAACGGAGGCATCAACCCCGGCAACACCAGCCCCAGCCTCATCGGTGGCGGCTACAGCACGGTCAACCCCGGTGCCTTCGGCGGTGGCTTCGGCTCCGGCAACACCGGTGGTTCCTTCGGTAGCAGTAACGGCTCCGGCATCGGAAGCAGCCCCGGCGGAGGCAGCCCGGGCAGTTCCGGCAGCTTCGGCGGCGGGGGCGGCTTCGGCGGTCCCGCCGGAGGCTCCGGCGTGGGTGGCTGCGGCTCCTGCTCCTAGGCCCTGGCCCACAGGCCTCTAGGCTCCGGCCTCCAGGCCACCAGGCTCCGGCCTCCGGTTCGGCCCGGTCACCCCCGCGGTGACCGGGCCGAACCTCTACAGGGGTTTAGTCGATCTTCTCCCCGTTGTGCGTACCGCCCTTGCAGGTGTTGTCCGACAGATCGGCCGTTCCGCCGCCCTGCTTGCACTCAGAAGGGGTGACGTAGGAGTGGGCACCCTTTGCGGTGGCGGTAGCGGCGCCTGTGAGGCCGAGTCCGGCGAGGGCTGCCGTGGCGATGACGGCGGCGAGGATTCGTCGAATGCGCATTTGGTTCCCCTTTCAGGGATTGCCTCCATTAGGGCACTAGTCAGTGTGACCTTCACCCATGTGGGTGGCACGCCACGTTGCGCCATTCGGGTGACATTGCTGGCGGATGCGGGGTCGGTGACGCGACCCGTCAGACAGGCCCCAGGGCTAGCTTCGGGAGAAGGCATGGGACCGACCACACCTCTGACACCACTGGCCACGGCCCCGCTCCTGCTTCGGCAGGGGCGGGGCCGCTTTCGTGCGCGCAGGGGCGGTCATGCCTCTGGCGGGCGGTCGTAGGCGGCGAGCGTCGCCTTCGCCGTTGACGCGTCCTGGAAGACCAGCTCCCACGGCCCGGTGTTCACGTCGAACTCCTTGCCAAAGCCCACCCACTTACCGGTCATCCGACGCCCGGTCGGCTCGACGAGCAACTGGATCGCGCCGTGGTAGCGGGCGCCCCGGTAATAGCCCTCGCTCGCGGTCTGCTCGGTCCACGTGCCGGTGGCCACGTGCCCGTCAATCTCCAGGTCCATCGTCAGCGGCGAATTGGGGTTCGACGAGCCGTTCGGCAGGGAGCGGGCGGTGAGCCGACTGCCGTGTTGCAGGAGCACGACGTGATGCAAGCCGGTGAACGCGGCGTCCCGCCCGGAGCTGAAGTATTCGTACCGCGACAGCCACACCCCGGAGTAGTTGCGGTGGGCGGCCTGGGGTTCGGGCTGCGGTGTCGTGCTCACCGCGGGGGCGACGGTCCCCGGGGCGGGCTCCATATCGTGGCCCCCGTGGCCGTCCTCGGAGATGCGGGCCATGGGCACAGGGATGGTGAAGCCCAGTGCCTCTATGGGCAGCCCAGTGACGGCCTCCAGGGCGCGGGCGTAGATGGGGCGGGGCGACGTGGTGATGCCGGATTCCCAGCGCTGTACCAGGCGCTTGTTGGCATCGTTGGGCTGTCCGGCGCGGGTGCCGGCGTCGCGGATGGCTCGGGCGAAGTCGTCCTGTGACATGAGCAGGCCCATGCGGGCTGCTCGCAGTGCGCTGTTCGGTGTGGCCATAGGGTTCACGGTAGACCTCTCACGATCCGAATGACACCGAAATGACACCCTGAGTGTCGTCGGTTTGACGCCTACACTGACGCCGCGCAACTCACTGTGACCGGAGCACCTTGAATCCGTGACCGACACAGGCAGCGAGACCACGCCTCCCGGCATCACTGTCAGCGTCTACCGGATCAATCCCGAGACGCTGCAGCGCACGCCCGTGCACACACGGACCCTCGCGCCCCTCGACGTGCCCGTCTTCAACCTGGAGTTCCCACCGTGCGAGTGCCCGCGCTGCCGCACCGCAGGAGCGTCACGGTGAGCCCGATGTGGGACGACCGCGAGGAACGCGACTCCGGTACCTGCTGCGCCTGCGGCATCCACACCGACGACGGCATAGTCCGCTGGCTGCCCCGCAGCAGCGGTCCCGACGTCCGCCTGATCGTTCACGCCAGGAGCGAGGACTGCACGCCCCGCGAGTCCACCCCCGCCTCTCCGGCCAGCCCGCCACCACGCCAGCCCCTGAAGACCCCTTCCGCCACGGCGCGGGACGCCCGGCGCTCTCGATCGAGGGCGCTCGTCCACAACTGGAGGACAACGTGACCGTAGCGTTAGAACGTCCCGCCGCGACCCGCACCCGGGACCCGCAGGAACTCCTCAACGCGGTCGCCCCGCACATCACCGAGCTGACCGTCAACATCTTCGACAGCGGCATGAGCATCTGGGACCGCGAGGTCGCACTGCTCCTGCGCGACCACACCATGGTCCGCGACATGGCCGAACGGATCCTCGGCAACGCCGTCATGTACGTCATGGGCTCCATCGAGAACCCTGACGTGCACCTCGGCGTCGGCAAGCTCGTCGACATCGGCGTCCAC
The DNA here is from genome assembly GCF_040298665.1 of Streptomyces sp. NPDC001508. Taxonomy (NCBI): domain Bacteria; kingdom Bacillati; phylum Actinomycetota; class Actinomycetes; order Kitasatosporales; family Streptomycetaceae; genus Streptomyces; species Streptomyces sp. NPDC001508. The sequence goes on along the minus strand of NZ_JBEPAP010000084.1, from coordinate 284 downwards.
CAGCTCATCCTCGACACGCCCGTCTGGTGGGGCATCTGCCGTCTCTACAACGGCGGCCGGTTCAAGCACCACGCCCCGTTCATCCAGCGCCGCAGCGACGGCCTGTGCCTGCGCACCGGCGACTTCCTGAAGAGCCAGGGCTGGGCGATCGACGAGGAACTGTGGGCCATCGACGGCGCGGAATGCTCACCGTGCGACGACAAGGTCCCCGACAGCCACTGACCCCGCTACAGTCGCCCCCGCCCTCACAGCTCCCCGAGGGCGGGGCTCCCGCATCCTGACGA
>NZ_JBEPAP010000083.1:0-36635 GCF_040298665.1 Streptomyces sp. NPDC001508 | reverse complement strand
TGATGACCGGGCTGGCCTGACCGAGGTGCGGCGTGCTTGCCCGTGCCTCGCGCGAGGTGAACCGCGGCCCGGGTCCCGCCGGTTGCCCCCCGTGCTTCGCAGCTGCCCCTGGCGTGGGTGGGTGTCTTGGGGTCCTGGCCGTCGGTGGATGGCGAGGGTTTGCCTTCGGGTGTCCGCCATGATGACCGGGCTGGCCTGACCGAGGTGCGGCGTGCTTGCCCGTGCCTCGCGCGAGGTGAACCGCGGCCCGGGTCCCGCCGGTTGCCCCCCGTGCCTCGCAGCCGCCCCCGGTGCGGGTGGGTGTCTTGCGGCCGTGGCCACCCGTGGACGGCGAGGGCCCACCCTCAGGTGTCCGCCACGGTCCGCTCGGTCCGCTCGACCGCTTCGCGTGGACTGTCGCCGTCGGTCGCCCTCGCGCCCGGCCTCGGGGAGCGTCCGTGCGGCCTCCGTCCCGCGCCGGCAGGCGGCGTGCCGGACACGGGCCACAGCGAATCGTCGTCCGGTGGGTGTGTGTATGTGCGGGCCGTGGCGGTCGTCGTCCGAAGGGGGTGCGGGGGCGTGGTGTCGTGGTTGCCGTAGGGGTCCGCGGGCGGTGCCGGGCCGTTCGGTCGCGCCCGAAGGAGCATCCGCTTCGTCTCCGCGTACTCCCCGGGAGGTAGCCGTACTGCCGCTGGCCGTACGACGACCCGGACCCCTCCCCGGGGCGAGTCTCTGAAGCAGCACCCGACTCGCTTGCGTGAAGGAGATGACCCGAGATGCAGACCCTGGCGAACTGGGACGGCGGTCCCGGCCCGTGGATCCTGTTCTTCCCCCTGTTCTGGGCGGCCGTCGTGATCGGCGCCGCGACCGTGCTGCGCCGCACGGTGCGCCGCGGGCGCGGCACACCCTGGTGGCCCGCGGACGGCGGACGCCCGGCGGCCGACTCGCCGATCACGGTCCTCGGCCGGCGCTTCGCCACCGGCGAGATCGACGAGGACGAGTACTGGCGCCGGCTCTCCGTCCTGGACGAGCGGTTCGGCCGCGCGGGCAAGGACGGTGCCGCGTGACCGCCACGGCCACCGCTCGCACGGCCGCGCGGGTCGTCGACGGCGTCAAGGTGTACGGCCGTGGCGACACCGCCGTACGGGCCCTGGACGGCGTGGACGTCGACTTCCCGGCCGGCCGCTTCACCGCGATCATGGGACCCTCGGGCTCCGGTAAATCCACCCTGATGCACTGCGCCGCCGGACTCGACACGCTCACATCGGGCGCCGCCTTCATCGGCGGCACCGAACTCGGCGCCCTCGACGACCGCCGCCTCACCCTGCTCCGCCGCGACCGGGTCGGCTTCGTCTTCCAGGCCTTCAACCTGGTGCCGACGCTGACCGTCGCGGAGAACATCACCCTGCCGCTGGACCTGGCGGGCGCCGCGGGCGACCCGGAGTGGATCGACGCGCTCGTCGACATCGTCGGGCTGCGCGACCGGCTGCACCACCGCCCCGCCGAACTCTCCGGCGGCCAGCAGCAACGTGTCGCCGTCGCCCGGGCGTTCGCCGGCCGCCCCGACGTCGTCTTCGCCGACGAGCCGACCGGCAACCTCGACTCCCGCTCCGGCGCGGACGTTCTCGGGCTCCTCGGCCGCGCGGTACGGCAGACGGACCGCACGGTCGTCATGGTCACCCATGACCCGGTCGCCGCGGCCCACGCCGACGAGGTCGTCTTCCTCGCGGACGGACGCCTCGTCGACCGCCTTGCGTCGCCGACCGCCGACACGGTCCTGGACCGCATGAAAGCCTTCGAGGTGCGGTCGTGAACACCTCCGTACGCCTGAGCCTCGCCTCGCTGCGCGCCCACCGGCGCCGCTTCGCGGGCACGTTCCTCGCGGTGTTCCTCGGCGTCGCCTTCCTCGCCGGCACCCTGGTCATGGGCGACACGCTGCGCGCCAGTTTCGGCTCGATGTTCGGCGACGCGACCGCGGGCACGGACGCCGTCGTGCGGGGCGCCGACGCCATCACCACGCCCGGCGAGGCACAGGGTGTGCGCCGCCCCGTCGACACGTCCCTGGTCAAGACCCTGGAACGGGTCCCCGGCGTCGCGGCGGCCGCGCCCAGCATCCAGGGCGCGGGCCAACTGCTCGGCGCCGACGGCCGACCGGTCGGCGGCCAGGGCCCGCCCACCCTCGCCGGCAACTGGATCACCGACCCGCGGCTCAACCCCTACCGGCTCGCCGAGGGCCGGCTCCCGGCGAGGCCGGGCGAGGTGGTCGTCAACCGGGGCGCCGCCGCGAAGGGCGGCCTGAAGATCGGTGACACCACGACGCTGCGCACCCCCGGCCCGGTCCGGGTGACGATCGTCGGACTCGCCACCTTCGGCGGCGCGGACGGCATGGCGCAGGTGACGTTCACCGGCATGACACAGGCGGACGCCGAGAAGTACCTCACCGCACGGCCGGGCGAGGCGGCGAGCATCCAGGTGCGGGCCGGGCCCGGGGTGAGCCCGCGAGAACTCGTCGACCGGCTGACTCCCGTCCTGCCCAAGGGCGTCGAGGCCATCACCGGCCAGGAGTCGGCACAGGAGAACACCGACATGGTCTCCGGTCAGTTCCTGAGCGTGTTCACCACCTTCCTGCTGGTGTTCTCCGGTGTCGCCCTGCTCGTGGCGACCTTCTCCATCCACAACACCTTCGCCATCGTCGTCGCCCAACGCACCCGTGAGAACGCCCTGTTGCGTGCCCTGGGCGCCGCCCGCGGCCAGGTCACGGCGGTGACCCTGGTGGAAGCGTGCGCCGTCGCCGTGTCGGCGTCCCTGGCCGGACTCGCCGGTGGCATCGGGATCGCCGCCGGTTTGCAGGCCCTGTTCCCGGCCATCGGATTCCCCTTCCCCGAAGGCGACTTGGTCGTCAGGACTGCGTCGCTGGCGCTGCCGCTCGCGGTCGGAGTGGTGGTCTGTCTCGGCTCCGCACTGCTGCCCGCCGTACGGGCCGGGCGCACCGCTCCGCTGGCCGCGCTGTGCGAGAGTGCCGTCGACGACTCGGGGGCCTCCCGCTCGCGCGCGGTCGCCGGCACTCTCCTCGCCGTGTCGGCGCTGGCGACGACGCTCGTCGGTGTCCTCATCGCCCCGTCGCCATGGGCGGCCGGACTCGGCGCGACGGCGGCACTGGTGGCGTTCGTGGTGCTCGGCCCGGTCGCCTCCACCACCGCCGTACGCGTCCTCGGCGGGCCCCTTCACCGGCTGCGCGGCGTCACCGGCTCCCTTGCCCGACGCAATGCGCTGCGCAGTCCGCGGCGGACGGCGGCCACGGCGAGCGCGCTGATGATCGGCGTGGCCGTGGTCTCGCTGTTCACCGTGTTCGGTGCCTCTCTGAAGGCCACCATGGACCGGACCGTGGCCCGGTCCTTCGCGGGTGACGTCGCCGTCAGCACCCCGTCGTTCGGGGCGGGCGGCAGCGGACTGAGCCCGGAGCTGGCCCCGGCGCTGCGACGGTTGCCCGAGGTCGGCACCGCAGTGGGGCTCGGCCGCGGCGTGGCCGAGGTGAACGGCAGCGGACGGGCGCTGACCGTCACCGACCCGGCCGCGCTCGCCCGTGCCTTCGACCTCGGCACGGTCAGCGGATCGCTGCGCGGCCTCGGCGCCGAGGGCATCGCGGTCACCCGGAAGGAGGCCGCCCGGCAGGGTCTGGCCCTGGGCGGCACCGCCCGGCTCGTCTTCGCCGACGGCACACGGGCGGACTTCACCGTGCGCGCACTCTATGACCGTTCCGAACTCGCCGGCGACTATGTGATCACCCGGGCGGCGTGGGCGCCGCACCGCACCCAGGACTCCGACCGTCTGGTCGCGGTGTCCTTCAAGGACGGCGTCGGCGCGGACGCGGGGAAGGCCGCGGTGGTGAAGGCCGCCGCGCGGTACGGCGATCCCCAGGTACAGACCCGCGAGGAGTACGCGCGGTCGTCGGCCGGCGGCATCGACATGATGCTGACGCTCGTCTACGCGCTGCTCGCCCTCGCGGTGTTCATCGCCCTGCTCGGCATCGCCAACACCCTGACGCTCGCCGTCCACGAACGCACCCGCGAGCTGGGCCTGCTCAGGGCCGTCGGCCAGACCCGGCCGCAGCTGCGGGCCATGGTCCGCTGGGAGTCGGTCCTGGTCGCCGCCTTCGGTACGGCGGGCGGGCTGGGCCTCGGCGCGTTCCTCGGCTGGGTGCTGGTGCGGGCGGCGGACGGCGCGAGCGACAGTGCCTTCGCCTTCGCGCTCGCGCCGGGGCGGCTCACGGTGGTCGCGCTGGTGGGCCTGGCCGCCGGAGGGCTCGCGGGACTGCGTCCGGCCCGGCGGGCGGCCCGCCTGGACGTGCTGCGGGCCATCGCCGCCGAGTGACGGACGAGGGGGAGGTCACCGCCCGGTCAGCCGGCAACGGCCGACCGGGCGGGAGCACGTGGCGCGGCGGGCGCGCAGCCGACGGGTTCGACCTCCGGGAGGCGGGGGGCGGGCCGTTCCCGGGCCGTACCGCGCGGAGCCCCCGCCGGCTGCGGCTTCGCCTCCACGCGCGCCGGGAGGGTGAACCACACGACCTTCCCCTCCTCGCCGTCCGGTCGCGCGCCCCAGCTCTCGCTGAGCGCGGCCACCATGGCGAGCCCGCGCCCGCACGTGTCCAGCGGCGCGACATCCTTGAGGTCGGCCGCCACGGGCAGCCGCGGATCGTGGTCGCGCACCGAGACCGTGAGCCGGTCGGGCAGCAGCACGATCTCCACGGTGCACGACTTGTCGGGCCGGGCGTGCTGGTGGACGTTGGTCAGCAACTCCGTGACACCGAGCGCCGCCCGGTCGATCAACGGGTCCAGATGCCAGTAGCGCAACTGCGCAGATACGATTCTGCGGATCTGGCCGATCCGCGACGGCAGGGCTTGCAGCTCCACCGTGCAGTGCCTGCTTGGGTGACTGATCACGGCTGCGACTCCCCGACATGAGGTCCGGAAGAACACGGAGTACGGATCCAGCGAGGCGCCCCGAGTCCACGGTCGCCTGCTGTCATGTCCGGCGGGCTGGTTCACAGCGTTATCGCCGGTAAACCCAGAGTGACGTGAGACCAGAGTGACCCAGGACACAGGAGTGCGCAACTCGCTGCGACTCAGTCCCCGCGTCCCGCTGCCCGGCGCACCGCCTCGATGAACCGGCGCGCCGCGGGCGGGCCGGCGCGGCCGGGCGCGGGGTCCTGATCGCCCAGCGTCAGCAGATACCGGTGGCCGTTGAGGTCGGCCAGCGCCCGGTCGTCCGGGGCGAACCAGGGCTTGGAGGCGCGCACCGCCTGGACCGGCGCGCTGTCGATCTCGCTGCCGTAGCTGGTGAGCAGTTCCACCCTGCCGTCGCTGATCCGTACCTGCCCGGCCCGGGTGAGCGACCGCAGCCGCTTGTCTATCCGGACGCCCGTGGCCGTGAACTCCGGCTCCGCCATCCTTCCCCGCCCCCTCGCGTCTCTCGCCCCTGCCGGACCTGCACCCCGCCCCCGGCGGGACCGCTCGCGTCCGGCTCGTTCCGTGATCCATTGTGCGCCTTCGCGCGGGGTGCGGCCCCCGCACCCGGAGCAGTCTGCCCGCACCCGGGGCCGAGCACCAGTGCGCGAGGCCCGCACAGGGGTCGCACGCGGAGCACGGGGGCGCAATGCGCCCCGGCGCGCCCGGCGCACCTGCCCACGTTCTCTTTGGTTCGTGATGGCGTCGTGCACTGTCGCATCCACCAGGGAGGCCACCCGCACCCTGCGGAAGACCCGAACCGTCTCCCTCGCAATGCCCGGCGTCCGGACACCCGAGCCGAACCTGCGGCTGGACCGCGACGCATGACCGCGTCACCGGACCACCTGGCCAAGGCACGGGCCGCGGACTCCGAACGCCGTCGGGTCCGAGTCTTCAAGGCCCTCGACCAGCTCGCCGCCGGCGGTGAGGAGGTCACCGTCTCCGCGGTCGCCCGCGCGGCCGACGTCCACCGCAGCCTGATGCACCGCCACGGCGACCTGCACGCGGCCGTCCTGGCCCGCGCAGCCGAACCGCCGCCCGGCGCTGCCGCCGGGTCCCGGGTCGGCCGCCAGTCGCTGCCGGCCGACGTCGCGAACCTCACGGCCCGTAACAGCTGTCTCTCGGCACACATCACCCGGCTCGAACGACGCCTGTCCAAAGCACTCGGACAGACCGTCCGGGAAGCCTCCGGGCTCGGTGCCCCCGCCGACGTCGAAACACTCACCCGCCGGATCGGCGAGCTGGAGCAGCGGATCCTCGACCTCCGCTCCGAACTCGCCGAGCGCGACGAGGACTCGCCGCTGCCCGCGCCACGAACCGGGACTTGATGGCTCAACCGAACCGCTGACGGGGTGGTTCCGGAACACGCCAGAGACCTGCCTTCTGCCAGCGGCAGAACGCCGGCCCGACCAGGCTCGACGATCACTACAGTCCAGGTTCATGACGACGGTTACCACGCGCACGATCGAATACGCGGCCGACGGCCTGACGATGATCGGGCACCTCGCGCTCCCGGCCGGTGTCGATCGCCGGCCCGCGGTCCTGGTCGGGCCCGAGGGGGTGGGACTCAGCGACGTCGAGCGCCGCCGGGCCGATGCGCTCGCCGAGCTGGGATACGTGGCGCTGGCCTTCGACCTCCACGGCGGACGCTATGTGGGCGACCCTGAGGAGATGCTGGCCCGTTGCATGCCGCTGCTCGCCGACCCCGACCGGCTGCGAGGCATCGGCCACGCGGCGCTCGATGTGCTCCGCGCCGAGCCGCGGACCGACCCCGACCGGATCGCCGCCGTCGGCTACGGCACCGGAGGCGCAATCGCGCTGGAACTCGGGCGCGACGGCGTCAACCTGCGCGCGATCGGGACGGTCAACGCACTGACCACGGGCCGGCCAGGCGAGACAGCGCGCATTCACTGCCCGGTGTGGGCCGGGGTCGGGTCGCAAGACCCGATCATGCCGCCCGCTCAACGGAACGCATTCACCGCCGAGATGCAGGCTGCGGGCGTCGACTGGCGCCTTGTGGTCTACGGCGGCGCCTTGCACGCCTTCCATCACCCACCGGTCGACCACACCGTGCTCCCCGGCGTCGGCTACCACCCGCAGCACGCGCAGCGAGCTTGGCGTGACGTCGTCGACCTGCTCGCCGAGTGCCTGCCCATGACGGAGTGATCTGGTCGGCAACCGCGATTCCGGACCGCAAACCAAGCCGGCCGACCGTCACCGCTTGCCAAGCCCGGCCCCCCCACCACGGATGCTCCGGTCACCACAGCAGGCTTCTGGCGCGTTCCGGTCCTACCCCTCTGACCAAAGTCATCGCCGTCATCCCCAACACGCCAGAGCAGCGGCATTGATCGCAAGTGCGAGCGGGGACCGCGTGATCACCAGGAACGGCAGCCCATACGTGATGCCATGCACGATCGCGGGCCACGACCGTTTGACCTTCTCCGTCGCCATCCAGTCCGACTGGATGAGACAGTCGCCGGCCAGAGGCGCCGGCAGGTTCTCGAAGAACACCATCAGGCGGCCACCGCCTCGGTCCACGACACCTGTCGCTCACCCAACGACCACGGACACACGCCCCTGAGCTGCACGGTCATCGGGCCTCCCGGGATCGAACTTTGGGCAACCCCGAGAGAAGCCACGTGCTGCCTTTGAGCTGCCCAAAGGGCTGTTTATGCAGGTGGGAAGCGGTGCGACAGCTGCCTATGATCGAGGTGCCGGCCGCCGTGGGCGTCGCGGCACGCAGCGTAAGGAGGCCCGTCGTGAGCACCACCCCACAGACCCGGACCGGCGAGACCCTGGACGCCGACCGCGGCGACGCCGCCTACCGCGCCTGGCTGAAGGAGGCCGTCCGCAAGGTCCAGGCCGACGCCAACCGCTCCGCCGACACCCATCTGCTGCGCTTCCCGCTGCCCGAGAGATGGGGCATCGACCTCTATCTGAAGGACGAGTCGACCCACCCCACCGGCAGTCTCAAGCACCGGCTGGCGCGCTCGCTGTTCCTCTACGGCCTGTGCAACGGCTGGATCCGGCCCGGCCGGCCGGTGATCGAGGCGTCCAGCGGTTCGACGGCCGTGTCCGAGGCGTACTTCGCCAAGCTGATCGGCGTGCCCTTCGTCGCGGTCATGCCCCGCACGACCAGCGCCGAGAAATGCCGCCTCATCGAGTTCCACGGCGGGCGGTGCCACTTCGTCGACGACTCGCGGAAGATGTACGAGGAGTCGGCCCGCCTCGCGGTGGAAACCGGCGGTCACTACATGGACCAGTTCACCTACGCCGAGCGGGCCACGGACTGGCGCGGCAACAACAACATCGCCGAATCGATCTTCCGCCAGCTGGAGCTGGAGCGGTTCCCGGAGCCGGCGTGGATCGTCGCCACCGCGGGCACGGGCGGCACCTCGGCGACGATCGCCCGCTATGTGCACTACATGCAGTACGACACCCGCGTCTGCGTCGCCGACCCGGAGAACTCGTGCTTCTTCGAAGGCTGGACCACCGGCGATCCGGACGTCACCTGTGACTGCGGCTCGCGCATCGAAGGCATAGGCCGGCCCCGTATGGAGCCGAGCTTCGTGCCCGGCGCCATCGACCGCATGATGAAGGTCCCGGACGCGGCCAGCATCGCCGCCGTACGGGCCCTGGACCGGGTCATCGGCCGCAAGGCGGGCGGCTCGACGGGCACCGGCCTGTGGAGCGCGCTCAAGATCGTCTCCGAGATGGTCGCCGAGGGGAACACCGGAAGCGTGGTCACCCTGCTCTGCGACCCGGGGGACCGCTACCTCGACAAGTACTACTCGGACGCCTGGCTGCGGCAGCAGGGCCTGGACATCGGGCCGTACACCTCCGCGATCGACACCCTGCTGGCGACGGGGGCATGGCCGCGCTGACCGGCGGCCCCGAGGACGGCCGCTGCCGGATCTGAGCACCGGTACTCAGCACACCGTGCCCCTGCCGGGCGACACTCGCCGGAAGCACGGACACCCGGCGCGGACAGCGGAGCACGGCCGTGGCCGAGGCGACGGTCTCGGCCCTGATCCGGTGGTCCTGGGCCTCGTCCCACGGGCCCTGGGGCCCGCGGCACAGGATGCGACCGCCGGCACGCACGCCTGTGCGGGGCTCAGGCCCGGCCGGATGAGATCGGCGAGCTCCCGGTCGACCACGCCGTGCAGTTCACCTCCGTGCAGTTCACGGCCATGCAGCGGCGCGAACATCATCACCCGCATCCCCACGCCGACGGCGGCCGGAAGCGGGCCCTGGCCGTGAAGAGCCCGCGCGATCGGCGTCGTCGTCACCAGGCTGACCGGCAACTGCACTACGGCGCGCCACCGGGCCCCTGCCTGCGGAAGGCCGCATGCGTACCGCTGGACGCTGTGGCCGCCGGTGTCATCGCCGCGGGGCGCGGAGCACGTGCGGTCGCCGTCAGCCAGATCGTGACTGTCGTCGTCCGCGGGGCCGCTCTCGCCGCGAACGACGTCGGCGAACGGGTCCACGAGTCCTCCTGCCGGGACGCGTGCCGCGCCGGTCCGGTCTGTGACGCGCCGTCGCCCGTCCGATGAGCCGACACGGAACGCGGACGCCGGGCCCACCGCCAACCGGGCCTTTCCCTCACGGAGTTCGGCCTCGGAGGTGTTCCTACGCGGGGGCGGGATCCGGTGGTCCTCGGTCGGTCAGGCGGTGGTCAAGCGCGGTGACCGCGTCGCGGAACGCGCGGCCGACACCGGGGCGGGCCAGCCGGGCGGCGGTGCGGAAGAGTCCCGTCCCGTCGAGGGCGAACGTCATCCGGACGAGGGTGCCGGTGCCCGCCGGGGCGAGCCGCCACTCCTCGATCCAGGCGCGGGCGCCCGGCGTGTTCGTCACGTCGACGCGGTACGCGTACACCTGCGGAGCCCGCGCCGCCATCACCGACTCCTGGAACCGGGTGCCGCCCCGCAGCCGGATCTCCCGCCCGCCCCCGGTCGCCCGGGCGGCCGTCACCGCCGAGAACCACTGCGGCCAGCCGGACACATCCTCGGCGAGCGCCCGGAAGACGACGTCCGGCGCGGCGGCCATCTCGCGCGTGAACACCAGACGTACGGGGGCCGTTGCGACGAAGTCGATCCCCACCGGGCGCAGAGGGTGAGCCATGGCCGCGAATCTCCTCGCGAAATCCCCTGGGTGCACAGGCAAGTTGGCGGTACTGACCCGCCCAGCCTAGCTGACGGTACGTCAGTTGTCTGCGACGTCTTCGACCGAGGCCCCCGCCACCACCAGCCGGCGCAGATGCTCGGAGACCTCCGCGCGCGCCGCCGCAGGCAGCCCCGCGTCGGTGACCAGCGTGTCGACCTGCTCCAGGGCCGCGAACGAACTCAGGCCCACCGTCCCCCACTTGGTGTGGTCCGCGACCACCACCACCCGCCGCGCCGACCGCACCAGCCGCCGGTTGGTCTCGGCCTCCGCGAGGTTCGGCGTCGACAGCCCGGCCTCGACCGATATCCCGTGCACCCCGAGGAACAGCAGGTCGAAGTGGAGCGTGGCGATCGCCTGGTCGGCCACTGGCCCCACCAGGGAATCGGACGGGGTACGCACCCCACCGGTCAGCACGACCGTCGCCGCACCCACCCGCTGCCCCGAGGTGCGCTGCGCGGCATGGAAGACATCCGCGACCCGCACCGAGTTGGTCACCACCGTCAGATCCGGCACTTCGAGGAGCTGGTGCGCCAGCGCATAGGTCGTCGTGCCGCCCGACAGGGCGATCGCGGTGCCCGGCCCGACCAGCTCGGCGGCGGCCCGCGCGATGTCCTCCTTGGCGCTCAGCTCCAGCCCCGACTTGGCTTCGAACCCCGGCTCGTGCGTGCTCGCCTCGATGACCGGCACCGCACCGCCGTGCACCTTCTCCAGGACCCCCTGGCGGGCCAGCGCGTCCAGGTCGCGGCGCACGGTCATGTCGGACACACCGAGCCTGCGTGTCAGCTCCTGGACCCGGACACCGCCGCGGCGCCGGACCTCGTCCAGGATCAGGGCGCGGCGCTGCTCCGCGAGGAGGTTCTGATTCTCGCTCACGTACGCTCCGGTCCTTTCGCCTCAGCCGTCCGACACGCCCGTCGCACCCGCCCCGACCAGCATGTTCCCGCACGCCTGCGATGCGCGGACGCCCCATCCTGCCACGGGTCCCTCCCCGATGCGCCACCACCCGCACCGACGCCTACCCACCCTTTTGACACCGTCCGTTCCACCGGCGGGCACCCGGATCGGGGAGATTCGGTGACGAGAGGTGTACGCGGCACCCGCAGCGGAGAGATCCTGAACGCCTCACGGACACAAGCCGTCGGCGCCGCATGGGGGAAGAGCCAGAACAGTGGAGCGTGCGCAGCAGCAGACCGCGACAAACGGGGCGGACGGCCCCGCTACGCAGCCCGGGACGACTCCGGTCGACCTGGAACTCCTGGTCCACGGGGTGGGGGGCACCACACCCGAGGAGATGCTCGACGATCCGTGCACGGTGCGGATCACCGGTGACGACACGGCCGCCGTCTTCCGCCGCGCCGCGGACGTGGACGCGGAGGACCGGCCCGAGCAGCACCGGGACGGACCGGTCCCCGAGGCATACGTCTGGTGCAACCTCACCTCGGGCAACAGCGCCCGCGCCCTGTGGCTCCTGCTGCTGCCCTTCATGGTCGTCAACCTCGCCCACTGGATGCGGCCCGCCACCCGGGGCCACCGGCGGACGGTACGGCTGTACGGGCTGCTGGTGCGGCTCGCGGGCCTCACCCTCACGGTGCTGCTGGTGGCGGCGGCCTGCGAGGTCGCCCTGGACCTCGTGGCCTGGCAGTGCGCCGGCGTCGAGGCGTGCGCCGCGCGCCACTCCTGGCTGGGTTTCCTCTCGCCCACCCGATCCGGCGACGGCTGGTGGAGCCTGCCCGGACGCCGGCTCGCCCTGGCCGCCCTGGTGCCGGCCGCCCTGACCTATCTGCTCTGGTACCTGTCGCGGCGCACCTGGAGCGCCTATGAGTCCCAGCCGCCGCTGCCGCACCGCCCCGAGCCGGACGAACAGACGGGACCCACCGCCCTGGGCAGCCCCGGTTTCTGGTACGGGCGCCGGCTGGTGGCCCGGCTGCGCGCCGCCCACACCGCCGCGGGCCTGCTGACGGTGGCGGCGGCGGTCGTCGCCCCGGCCGCCCGCTTCGACCGCGGTCCGGGCGGCTCCCACGTCCTCGGCACGCTCGGCCCGCTGCTGATCGCCGCGCTGTGCGGCACGGCGGCGGCCGTGCTCTGGGTGGTGTGCCGCCGCGGACGCAGCGAGAACCGCCTGGACCGGGAACTCGACGAACACCTGGTACGCCGGCTGCCGCTGGCCGCCCTCGTCCTGCTCGGTTGCGCGCTGCCCTACGCGGGCTGGTCCCGGCCGGGTTGGCAGTCGGCCGGGCGGCTGTCGGGGGACACCACCTTCGGCGTCATCGCACTGGCACAGGGCCTGCTGGTGGTCGTCATCGCCGTGGTCGCCCATCTGCTGCACCGCACCCCGCTCCCCGGCCCCGGACCCGCCGGAGGTGCGGACACCACGGCCGGCCGGCGGGCCGCCCTGCGCGGACTGGGCGGGCCCGCCGTCGCGCTGCTGGCCTGCGCGCTGGGCGGCGTGATGTCGGGCGGCGTCGCCCAGCGCGTCGCCGACTGGCTGGACGGCACCGGCCCCTCCATCGACGGCCCGCCCGTGCTGCTGACCTGGCAGGCATCCGTCATCCCACCGCTCCTGGTGGCGCTGCTCGCGCTGGTCGGCTGGCTGTCCTGGCGCACCTGGCGGCTCAGCGGCGCCGAACGCCGTACGGTGCGGCTCGACTACCCGAAGGAGCCGGCCGACCCGGCCACCACCCGCCGTATCGCGCGCACCCGGGCGATGGCCGCGCTCACCGACCGGGCGCCCCTCCTCGTCGCCGTCGTCTCCGCCACCACGCTGCTGCTCGGCGCCGCAGCGCTGGCGGGCGGCCTGGACACCGGGAAGACCCCCAGGGAGGCCGCCGCGCACACCTACGCCGTCGTGCGGGGCGCGGCCGAGACCGCGCAGGCCCTGGGCTCCTGGCTGATCGGGCTCGGCTTCGTCCTGTTCGTCACCTGGGGGCGGCGCGCCTACAAGGACGCCTCCGCACGGCGCACCATCGGCATCCTGTGGGACGTCGGCACCTTCTGGCCGCGCGCCGCCCACCCCTTCGCGCCGCCCTGCTACGCCGAGCGCGCGGTGCCCGACCTGACCTGGCGGATGGCGACCTGGACGCAGCGCACCGGGGGACGCCTGGTGCTCTCCGGGCACTCCCAGGGCAGCGTCCTCGCGGCGGCCGCGGCCTGGCAGTTGACGCCGTCCGTGCGCAAGCGGGTCGCCCTGCTCACCTACGGCTCCCCGCTGGAGCGCCTGTACGGCCGCTGGTTCCCCGCCTACTTCGGCCCCGCCGAACTCGGCTCCCTGCACCGCGAGGTGGCCTGCTGGCGCAACCTCTACCGGCTCACCGACCCCATCGGCGGCCCGGTGCGGCTGCCCGGCGACTGCGGCCCGGACGTGGACCGCGGGCCGCTGAAGGACCCCCTCGCCTACGGCCGCACCCCCCGGCACCCGCTGCCCGCGCCGCTCCTCGGCCACTCCGACTACCAGGCCGACCCGGCGTTCGCCGAGGAACGGGAGCGGCTGCTGGCCCGGCTGCGACCGGACGTACCCGGCCAGCGCCCCGAACCGGCCGCCTGACCGGGGCCGTCACCGCTGTGAGGGCAGATCCGGCAGATCCTCTGGATACAGCAGCGTCAGGTCGTCCGTGCTCGGCTCGGTGAGCTGGGCGACCCGGCTCGCGTGCCGCTCCACCATCGCCTCGAACGTCTGCCGGGCGGTGCGGCCGTTGCCGAACGCGGCACCTTTGGGGAGCACCGTGAAGTACTTCAGCAGCGCTTCCGACGCGCCCTGCGCCAGCCGGTACTCGTGCTCGTCGGCCTGCTGCTCCACTATCCGCAGCAACTCCTCGGGCCCGTAGTCGCCGAAGGTGATGGTCCGGGAGAAGCGGGAGGCCACCCCCGGGTTGACGGTCAGGAACCGTTCCATCTCCGCCGTGTAGCCCGCGACGATCACCACCACCGCGTCCCGGTGGTCCTCCATCAGCTTGACCAGGGTGTCGATGGCCTCCTTGCCGAAGTCCCGGCCGGCGTCCTGCGGCGAGAGCGCGTACGCCTCGTCGATGAACAGCACACCGCCGCGCGCCCGTTCGAAGGCCTCCTGGGTGCGGATCGCGGTGGACCCGATGTGCTCGCCGACCAGGTCGACCCGGGACACCTCGACCAGGTGCCCCTTCTCCAGCACACCGAGGGAGGCGAGGATCTCGCCGTACAGCCGGGCCACCGTGGTCTTGCCGGTGCCGGGGGAGCCGGTGAAGACCAGATGGCGTTTGACCGAGGCCGCCTTCAGACCCGCCTCACGGCGGCGCCGGCCCACCTCGATCATGTCGGTGAGCGCGCGGACCTCACGCTTGACGCTCTCCAGGCCGACGAGGGTGTCGAGTTCGCCGAGCACGTCCTGGGAGGTCCGCGCCGGCCGCTCCGGCTCCGCGGCGGCGACCAGCGGCTCCTGCTCGCTGCTGCGCTGCCCGGGGATCGAGCCCAGCAGCCCGGCGGAGGCACCGGTCGCCTGCACGGCGGTCTCCCGGGCCGCGGGCGGCCTGAGCCCGCCGCCGCTCTCGTCGCTGGTGCAGTCCTCCACGACCGGGCCCGTGCCGGAACCCGCGTCGGGGCCGCCCTCCGCGAACTCGTAGCCGCCGCGCGCGCAACGCTCCGTGCGGCACTTCTTCAGCGTCGTACGACAGCCGTCTATCACATGGAAGCCGTAGCCGCCGCTGCCCGTCACCCGGCAGTCCAGAAAGCTGCCGCGGCCCCCGGCCGACACATAGAAGCCGGCCTCCGCGGGGCCGTCCACCGTGCACCGCTCGATCGTGGGATCCGCGCCCTTGGTGACGATCACGCCGGTCTGGGTGCCGTCCAGGGTGCAGTTGTTGAGCGTGCCGCCGCTGCCGTGGTCGCGGAACCAGGCGCCGGTGGCGGCCTCCCGGATGCGGCAGTCGTCGAGCTGCGCGGTCGCCCCGTCGCTGACCGACACGGCGGTGTTGCGCACCTGGGACAGGTCGCTGTCCACCACGTCCGCGCGGGAGCCGCGGTCCAGGACGAACAGGGCGTCCGGCACGTCGTGCACCCGGCAGGAGTCGAGCACCGCGGTCGCGCCGTCGCTCACCCACACCGCGGGGTAGTCGCCCGTGCTGTCGAAGATCTCGCACTGGTTGGCGTCCACGCGGGTGCCCGGGTCCCACACCGACAGGCCGTTGCGCCCGAACTGCCGCACCGTCGTCCGGGTCAGCGTGAGCACCGAACGGGAGCGCAGGTCGACCGCGTTCTCCGGGATGTCGTGGATGCGGCAGTCGGCGAGGGTCAGCACGGCGTCCGTGTCGAGCGTGACCCCGTCCGACGCCGTGCGGTGCACATCGCAGTCGGTGAGGTGTGCCGTGGCCCGCGCGGTGACCTGGGCACCGGCCCCGCGCACCTCGTAGACCTCGCAGCCCACCGCTTCCAGCGCGGAGTTCTCGCCCGTCACCGTCAGGCCCACGCCCGAGGCGTGGTGCACCCGGCAGCGCTCCAGCCGGGGGTGCGCGCCGCCGCGTACCGCGACACCCGCGTGACCGGCCGCCACCACCTCGCAGTCCTCGAACACCCCGGCCCCGCCGTCGAGTACGGCGATGCCGATGCCCGCGGGGTTGTCCACGGTGCAGCGCCGCACCGTCGGGCGGGCGGTGCCGCGCACCTCCAGGCCCGCGGCGGACCGGGTGACGACCCGCACGTCCCGCAGCTCGGGGGTGCCCTCCTCGACGAGCAGCGCGGGCGCGGCGGCGTCCTGGCCCTCCACGAGGAGGTCGTGCACCACGGCCGAGGCGCGCACCGTCAGCGGCACCCCGTCGACGGGGGCGATCCGCACCGAGCCGGGCGAGCCCTCGGGGCCGCGCAGCGTCACCGCCCGCTGGATCACCAGGTTCTCCCGGTAGGTGCCGGGAGCGACGGTGAGGACGTCGCCGTCGGCGGCGGCCTCCAGGGCGGCGGCGAGCGAAGCGTACTCACCCGTGCGGCGCCGCCACCGCGATGTGCCGGTGTGCGTCACCTGGACCGTGCCCTGTGCCATGGCGTTGCTGTGCCCCCACCTCGTGGTACGTGGCTCGTTCGCCTCGGAGCGCGCGGCCGGTGCCGCGGCCCCTGCGGCGCGTCGCGCGCGGGTCGTCGCCGAGTGCCTCGGCCGGTCCACCGTAGCGTGCGCGCGGGCCGTGGGATGACCAGAGGTGGCAGGCCGTCAACTGCCGGTGCCTGCCTTGCCCCAGTCCGGGCCCGCCCCGTCCCATGCCTGGTCCCAGCGCGCGTACCGGCGGCGGACCATGCGCCAGACGATGATCCGTCTGGCGCCTGAGACCACGCCCGCCGTCAGCAGCGCCGCGCCGAGCCCGGCCAGCACCGCGTGGGTCGTCGCCGTCACGGTGTCCAGCGGGCGGGCGACCATGCGGCCGTGCACGTCCGTCCACAGCGTGAAGTGGTCGCCGGGGTGCGGTGAGGTCAGAGGCGACAGGGTCGGGCCGTGCCGCCGGGTGCCGTCCGGGGCGGTCCACTCGGCCACGACCCGGCTGCGTGGGTCGTGGCCCAGGGGGGTGTCGGGGTCGGGCTCCGGCATGGCGTCGCCCAGCTTGCGCACCACGGTCGCCGTGATCTGATGCCGGGACTGCTGCTGGGCCCGCACCGACCGCTGGAGGGCGTCCTGCGCCGCGGTGCCGGCGAACCAGCCGGCCACGGGCGCGGCCACCGCGATCAGCAGCAGTGCTCCGAGAGCCAGCCATGCCTCGGCCAGATCGGTCGCGCGGCGCAGCGGGTTGTGCCGCCAGCGCCAGAGACCGCTGATTGCCCGCAACCTTCCGCACCCCCTTCCCGCTCCGTGATAACTCGTCGCGGAGCCGTTCAACCGCGGGCCCGGCCGAAGAGAGAGCGAAATCACCTCCGCTCCTGCACTTCTTCGACCGAGACCTCTCATGGACTTCTCACGACATCGCAACGACCGGGTGACCGCGCCGGGTTCCCCACGAGGACGGGATCGAGCCAACGCGGACCGCCGGTCAGGAGGCGGCCCGGCCAGGCGGCAGCGGGTCCGCCGGGGGCCCCGGCGCCGGGTTTCGGCGTCCGGGCCGGCGCGCGGCGTCTTGGCGTGGGCGTCCCGCACCACGCCCCGGAAGTGTCCTGAAGACTTGACATCGCGCCCGGCCGAGCGCCCCGAAGGGGGCGGGGCTGTATCAATATGCGGCTCCGCCGCCCGGGCACGTCCCATCTCGGTGCCGCCGCAGTCGACCGACGGCGCTCCGCGGCCTTCCCGCGGAGCGCTCAGGCGAGGATGCGCACCGGGTCGCCGACCCGGATGGTGCCGGTCGAGCGGGGCACCAGGTTCTGGCCGAAGACCAGCGAGCGGCCGATGCGGCGGTGGCGCGCCAGCGTGCGCAGGGGTTCCGCGCCGCGCGCGGCGGTGCCCTGGTCGGTGGTCGTCACGACGCACCGCCCGCAGGGCTTGGCGACCCGGAAGACCACCTCGCCGATGGCGATGTCCGACCAGTCGTCCTCGGCCCAGGGCCGCGTGCCGGCCACGACCACGCTCGGCCGGAAGCGGTTCATGGGCAGCGGGCCCTCCTGCGCGTGATCGCCCTGGGCCACCAGGGAGTTGAGGGCGTCGAGGGAGGCGAGCGTGGTCACGAGCAGCGGATAGCCGTCGGCGAGGCTGACCGTCTCGCCGGGCAGTGCGTGCACCGGGTCGATCGGGCGGCGCGTGGCCGGGTCGTCCAGGTGGACCAGGCGGACGTCCGTCCCCAGGAAGCCGGCGCACCAGGCGTGCGCGGCGGCGTCCGCGGGGACGGCCTCCACCTTGGTGCCGAAGACGGTCACCGTCACCGTGTCCCCGGGCGCCGGGACCGGCACCGTCAGCGGCTCCCTCCCCGCCGCGGACAGACGGACGCCGCCGGCCATGGGCTCGGCGGCGGCCAGCGCGAGGCGCGGCTCCTCGCGCTGTGTGACGACCTTTCCCCCGTCGTCGATCAGCGCCCAGCGTCGGTCTCCGGCCAGCCCCCAGGGCTCCACGGCGGCCTCCCGGGGCGTGACGCCCCGGAACGCCTTGACCGGATGGACGTGGATCGAGTGCAGCGTGGCGTTGCCCATGCGGTCATCGTGCCAGCAGGCACCGACGGCCGGGGAAGACCGGTCAGTAGCCGCCGTACTGCTGCTGGTTGTTGTACGGGTCCTGGTACGGAGCCGCAGCGGGCCGGGGGGCCGCGGGGCGCATCGCCTCGTAGCCGGTGCCCTGTGTCATCGGTCGCGGCTGCTGCGGCTGCTGACCGGGGTAGCCGCGCGGGGCGGTGGCCTGCTGCGGGATGTACGCCGTGGGCGCCTGCTGCAACGGCGCGGGCTGCGGAGCCTGTGGGTGGCCGTAGTGGGGGGTGGGCTGGGAGGGGCCCGACGGGAGCGCGGGCAGGGCCGACGGCAGCGCGGGCAGGTTGCTGCCGGGCGTGTCGTAGGCCGCGGGGACCCGGATCGGGGCGATCTGCGGGGTGCCCCGCTCGGCCACGAGCGAGTCGTAGATCGGGGTGTACGGGAAGGAGGCGGAGTAGTAGCCGCCGCCATAAGTGGAGCGGGGGGAGGTCATGGCACATAAGTTAAGCCCACGATGTGCTGGTTGGGGAGACCGATAAGAGGGTTGTTTTCCGTGTCGGCGGTGACGCGGGATCCCCAATCCGAGCGAACTTGGCAAAAAGGGGCGGCGGTCCGCGTTTGAATCGTGTAAAGGCCGAGTTCCTGTCAGGTTACCGGGGGTTGGACGGCGGTGATTCCGTGCCGCTCCTGGGAGTTGGCCGCCCCCAGCAATAGGTTGACGGTGTAGGGATGGCAAGGGACGGCCGGGACACGGCCCGATGGCGACCAGGTGATGGGGGCGGACATGCCAATGCCGAAAGGATCGAATACGCCGGTGCCCACGACGGCCCTGCGGGTCGAATTGGGCTGGCGTCCGGGACCCGGGGTCCCGGACGTGGACGCCTCGGCCCTCCTGCTGGTGGCGGGAAAGGTGCGCTCGGACGCTGACTTCGTCTTCTACAACCAGCCCGCGCACACCTCCGGGGCGGTCCGCCACGAAGGCAAACGCAATGCCGCGGGGAGGGTGACCGACACCCTTTTCGTCGACCTCGCGCGCGTGGAGCCCGCCGTCGAGCGCGTGGTCCTCGCCGCGTCGGCGGACGGCGGGACCTTCGGCCGGGTGCCCGACCTCTCCATCGCGGTGACGGACGCCGCCCGGGGCGATGTGGTCGCCCGCTTCGACAGCACGGGCGCGACCGTCGAGACCGCCTTCGTACTCGGCGAGTTCTACCGCCGCCAGGGCGGCTGGAAGTTCCGAGCCGTCGGCCAGGGCTACAGCAGCGGACTCGAGGGTCTGGCCACGGACTTCGGGATCACCGTGGACGAGCCCCAGCACACCGCACCGCCCGCCCCCTCGACGACACCGCCGCCCGGCGGCCCGCCCCGTCCGCAGACCCCGCCGCCCCCGGTGACCGCACCGCCGCCCCCGGTGACCGCACCGCCGCCCGCGGGTCCGCCGGTCCCGCTGCCCCCGCCGCCGGCCGCCGCGCCCGTACGCCTCAGCAAGGTCACGCTCACCAAGGCGGCCCCCTCCGTCTCGCTGGCCAAGCAGGGCGGCACGTCCGGCGCCCTGCGGGTCAACCTCAACTGGCAGGTGCACAAGCAGCTCTCCGGATGGGGCCGCCGGCGCGGCGCCGCGCACACCGACCTCGATCTCGACCTGTGCGCCCTGTACGAACTCGCCGACGGCCGCAAAGGGGTCGTCCAGGCCCTCGGCAACGCCTTCGGTTCGCTGCACCGGCCCCCGTACATCCACCTCGACGGCGACGACCGCACCGGTGCATCGGCGAGCGGCGAGAACCTCACCGTCAACCTCGACCACACCCGGGACTTCCGGCGCATCCTCGTCTTCGTGACCGTCTACGAGGGCGCCGACTCCTTCGCCGGCCTGCACGCCACCGTCTCCCTGCGGCCCCAGCACGGCGCGCCCGTCGAGTTCTCGCTCGACGAGTGCACGGTGCCCTCGACGGTGTGCGCGCTCGCCCTGATCACCAACACCGGCGCCGACCTCGTGGTCCGGCGCGAGGCCCGGTACCTGGTGCCGGAGCGCGGCGTGAGCCCGCAACGGACCGTCGACCGCGCCTACGGCTGGGGCATGAACTGGACACCCGGCCGCAAGTGACGGGCCCTCAGCCCTCGTCGGGCACGGCGTCGGGACGCGCGTAGGTACGGCCCTTCCAGGCCGCTCCGCGCCCCCGGTAGTGCTGCACCGCCGAGTCGACCGTCATCAGCAGATACAGGAACGCGGTGAGCGGCAGTACCACGGCGAGCCACGGCGGCAGGCGGTAGTAGCGGAGCATGGGGACGTACGTCCCCGTCATCACCAGCCACGCCAGGGCACCGGTCAGCGCGGCGGCCGTACTCCCCGTCGCCGCGCCCACCACCAGCGCCACCGGCGGCACGAGGTACACCAGCGCGAGGCCGGTGACCGTGCCGAGGAGCAGCAGCGGGTTGTGCCGCAGCTGCGCGTACGCGCTGCGCGAGACCATCCGCCACAGGTCGTGCAGCCGCGGATAGGGGCGCACGCTGTCCACCCGCTCGGCGAGCCCCAGCCAGATGTGCCCCCCGCCGCCCTTCACGGCCCGCGCGAGCGCCACGTCGTCGATGACGGCGTGCCGGATCGCGTCGGGGATACGCGCCCGCTGTGCCGTCTTTGCGCGCAGCAGCACACAGCCGCCCGCCGCGGCCGCCGTGCGCGCCCCGCGCCGCCCGATCCGGCGGAACGGGTACAACTGCGCGAAGAAGTACACGAAGGCGGGCACCACCAGGCGCTCCCACAGGCTCTCCACGCGCAGCCGGGCCATCTGCGAGACCACGTCGAAGCCGCCGGTGCGCGCCGCCGCCACCAGGTGCCGCAGGCTGTCCGGGGCGTGCGCGATGTCCGCGTCCGTCAGGAGCAGGTACTCGGGGTCACGCGCGCGTGCCAGCGAGACACCGTGGCGCACCGCCCACAGCTTGCCCGTCCAGCCCGCGGGCGGCTCACCGGGCGAGTCCACCGTCAGCGGCAGCCCGCCGTGCCGCCGGGCCAGTTCCCGGGCCAGCTCTCCGGTGCCGTCCGAGCTGCCGTCGTCGACCAGGAAGACCTCGGCCCGCCCCGGGTAGTCCTGCGCCAGCAGGGACGGCAGGCTCGACGGCAGCACCGCGGCCTCGTCGCGGGCCGGCACGACCACGCACACCGACGGCCAGTCGTCCGGGTCCCGGCGCGGCGGCAGACGGACGTCCGTCCGCCAGAAGAGGCCCTGACACAGCAACAGCCACAGCCAGGCGGCGAGCGATACGGCAGCGATCCACAGGAGGGCACCCACCCGCGCAGTCTGCCCCACCGGACGGGCCCGCCGGGACCCATCGTCTATCGTGGCCGGGTGAAGATCGCGCTCATGGACTCCGGAATCGGCCTGCTGGCGGCCACCGCCGCGGTGCGGCGTCTGCGGCCCGACGCGGATCTCGTCCTCTCCCTCGACCCCGACGGCATGCCGTGGGGCCCGCGCACCCCCGAGGACCTCACCGAGCGCGCCCTGGCCGTGGCCGTGGCCGCCGCCGCGCACCGCCCCGACGCCCTAGTCGTCGGCTGCAACACGGCGACCGTGCACGCGCTGGACGCCCTGCGCGCCCGCCTGGAGCCCGGCATTCCGGTGATCGGCACCGTACCGGCGATCAAGCCGGCCGCGGCCGGCGGCGGGCCCGTCGCGATCTGGGCCACACCCGCCACCACCGGCAGCCCCTACCAGCGCGGCCTCATCGAGGAGTTCGCCGACGGCGTACCGGTCGCCGAAGTCCCGTGCTGGGGACTCGCCGAAGCGGTCGAACACGCCGACGAGGCCGCCATCGACGCCGCCGTCGCCGCGGCCGCCGGACTGACCCCGCCCGACGTGACGACCGTCGTCCTCGGCTGCACCCACTACGAACTGGTCGCCGAACGCATCCGCGCGGCCGTGCGGCGCGCCGACACCCCGCCGCTGGTCCTGCACGGCAGCGCCGGCGCGGTGGCCGCCCAGATGCTGCGCCGCATCGGCGAGCGGCCCGCACCCGAAGCGCCGGCCGACGGCACCGTGACGGTGCTGCTGAGCGGCCGCGCGGGCGGGCTGCCGGCTCCCGCGCTGAACTACGCCGAGGGCCGGCTGCTGGTGGCCGCGAGCCCCGCCCGCTGACCGCCGACGGCCGGGCCGGCACAGCGGGCCGCTCCCCGCAACCCGGCGCGGTCACTGTGCGCAACGCGCTACCCGCGCAGCGATTCCTGAGTAACCTCGTAGGCATGCAGGACCGCCCCCACGACGAGGACACCGCCGAGGCCTCGCACCCCGAGGTGTGGACCGGCCGCGCCACCAACCGGGTCCAGTGGCTGCTCGCGCTCGTCGGCGCGGCCTGCATGGCGCTCGGCATCGAACTCGCCGTGGACTCCGCCTGGACCTCGGGCACCGCCGCGCTCGTCATGTCCGTGGTCGGCTGCATCGCGGCCGGGCTGCTGGTCCTCTTCGGCACCCTCGCGTTCGTGCACGTCGACCTGAAGCTCGACCAGGAGTGCCTCGAAGTGCGCTGCGGCCACATCGGGCTGCCGCGCCGCCGCATCCCGCTCAGCCATGTCGCCGGCGCCGAGTTCGCCCCGCACGTCACCCCGCGCCACTGGGGCGGCTGGGGCTACCGCTGGCGGCCCGAGAAGGGGACCGCGGTCGTCGTGCGCCGCGGCGAGGGCGTGGTGCTGAGGCTGTGGGACGGCCATACGTTCACGATCACCGTGGACAACGCGGAGTCGGCGGTCCGGGTGATCAAGACCCGGCTGCGCACCATCACACCCGGTACCGCCCACTGAGACCGCCGCCGCGGCCAGGGGCGCCCGATCCGCGCTGACCCCGGGGACCGCCGCCGTCAGGAAGCGCCCCCTGGGTGTCGTCAGCCCTCTCATGGACCGCGTTGTCGGCCGTAAGGTCACCCGCCGTACACTCCCGGGGTGACCGTCACCGCACCATCCGTGGACCAGCCGGACCGGGTCCGGGCGCGCCCGTGGTCCACGCGCGGCGCCCGACTGCTGCGTCTGGCCCCGGCCGCCGTCTCGGCGCTCTGCGGAGTGCTGCTCTACCTCAGCTTCCCGCCGCGCACTCTGTGGTGGCTCGCCCTGCCCGCCTTCGCCGGGTTCGGCTGGGTGCTGCGCGGCCGGGGCTGGAAGGCGGCCCTCGGCCTCGGCTGCCTCTTCGGCCTCGGCTTCCTGCTGCCGCTGCTGGTGTGGACCGGTGTCGAGGTCGGTCCCGGGCCCTGGCTCGCCCTGGCCGCCGTGGAGGCGGTCTTCGTCGCGCTGGTCGGGCTCGGTGTCGCGGCGGTCTCGAAGCTGCCCGCCTGGCCGGTGTGGGCGGCGGCCGTCTGGGTGACGGGCGAGGCGGTACGCGCGCGTGTACCGTTCCACGGCTTCCCCTGGGGCAAGATCGCGTTCGGCCAGGCGGACGGTGTCTTCCTGCCGCTCGCCGCGGTCGGCGGCACTCCCGTGCTCGGCTTCGCCGTCGTCCTGTGCGGATTCGGTCTGTACGAGGCCGTGCGCGTGGCGGCCGAGGGGCGGCGCACCCGCGCCGTGCGCAGGGGGACCGCCGCCGCGGCCCTGCTGAGCATGGCCGTACCGGTGGCCGGGGCGCTGGCCGCCCGGACGCTGGTCAGCGACAAGGCCGAGGACGGCACGGTGACCGTCGCGGTCATCCAGGGCAACGTGCCGCGTGCCGGCCTGGTGTTCAACGCCCAGCGGCGCGCCGTGCTCGACCACCACGCGCGCGAGACCAGGAAGCTGGCCGCCGATGTCAAGGCGGGCAAGGTCGCCCGGCCCGACTTCGTGCTGTGGCCGGAGAACGCCTCCGACATCGACCCCTTCGCCAACCCCGACGCGGCCCTCGTCATCGACGACGCGGCCAAGGCGATCGGCGTGCCCATCTCGGTCGGCGGGGTCGTCGCGCGCGACGGCAGAGTGTTCAACGAGCAGATCCTGTGGGACCCGGTCAAGGGACCCACCCAGACCTACGACAAGCGGCAGATCCAGCCGTTCGGCGAGTACCTGCCGCTGCGCCCGCTCCTGCGTGCCGTCAACGACAACTGGACGACCATGGTCAGCCAGGACTTCAGCCGGGGCACCAAGCCGGGCGTCTTCGACATCGGCGGTACCCGGGTCGGCCTCGCGACCTGCTACGAGGCCGCCTTCGACTGGGCCGTACGGGACACGGTCACCCACGGCGCACAGATGATCTCCGTGCCGAGCAACAACGCGACCTTCGACCGCAGCGAGATGACCTACCAGCAACTCGCCATGTCCCGGGTCCGCGCCGTGGAGCACAGCCGGACCGTGACCGTCCCGGTGACCAGCGGCGTCAGCGCGATCATCATGCCGGACGGGAAGATCACCCAAAAAACCGGCATGTTCGTGGCGGACCACCTGGTCCAGAAGATCCCGCTGCGCTCCTCGCAGACCCCCGCCACCCGGCTGGGCATCCTGCCCGAGATGGCCCTGGTGCTGGTCGCCGCGGGCGGTCTCGGCTGGGCGATCGGGGCCGGTGCGCGCCCGTCGCTCACGCGGGAGGAACGCCAACCGGCCCGTTAGGGTCGGGTCCATGGGCACCCCTGACTTCATCCGTACCATCCGGACCTCGGCGGGCCACCCATTGCTGTGGCTTCCGGGCGTCAGCGCCGTCGTCCTGGACGACCACGGCCGAGTGCTGCTGGGACGGCGCGCGGACAACCACAAGTGGGCGGTGCCCTCCGGTATCCCGGACCCCGGCGAGCAGCCGGCCGACTGCGCCGCGCGGGAGGTGTACGAGGAGACGGCCGTCCGCTGCGTCCCGGAACGGGTCGTGATGGTGAAGTCGGGCGAGGAGGTCACCTACGGCAACGGCGACATCTGCCAGTTCATGGACATCACCTTCCGCTGCCGGGCCGTCGGCGGCGAGGCACGCGTCAACGACGACGAGTCCCTGGAGGTCGGATGGTTCGAGGTGGACGCCATGCCGACGATGAACGAACGCCAGCTGTTCCGGATCAAGCAGGCCCTGTCCGATGAACCCACATGGTTTGTCCCTACGAGTGTTCAATGAAGTATGGGGTGTGACCACATGTGGTCGGGTCGGGGTGCTGCTTAGGGTCGAGACATGACCTCGCCCAGCGCCCTGTTCGGCCCGCACACCCCCTCGCTCGACCTGTCCGGCCGCACCGCCCTCGTCACCGGTGCGGCGGGCGGCATCGGCGGCGCCTGCGCGTTGCGACTCGCGGCAGCCGGCGCCAAGGTGCGCGCCGTCGACCGGGACGCGTCCGGTCTGGACGCGCTGGCCGAGCGGGCCCGCGAGTCGGCGGGCACGATCGAACCCCAGGTCCTGGACCTGACCGACCTCGACGCCGCCGAACACGCCGCCGCCGGCACCGACATCCTGGTCAACAACGCCGGGCTGCAGCTGGTCCGCCCCATCGAGGAGTTCCCGCCCGAGGTGTTCCACACCGTGCTGACCGTGATGCTGGAGGCCCCGTTCCGGCTCATCCGGGGCGCGCTGCCGCACATGTACGGTCAGGGCTGGGGCCGGATCGTCAACATCTCCTCCGTCCACGGGCTGCGTGCCTCCGCCTATAAGTCGGCCTATGTGGCCGCCAAACACGGACTGGAGGGCCTGTCCAAGACGGCCGCCCTGGAGGGCGCCGGCCATGGTGTCACCTCGAACTGTGTGAATCCCGGCTATGTGCGCACCCCCCTGGTGGAGCAGCAGATCGTCGACCAGGCGCGGGCCCACGGCATCCCCGAGGAGCGCGTGCTGTCCGAGGTGCTTCTCCAGGACAGCGCCGTCAAACGGCTCATCGAACCGGAGGAGGTGGCCGAGGCGGTCGCCTACCTCTGCGGTCCGCACGCCGCCTTCGTCACCGGCACCTCGCTGGTCCTCGACGGCGGCTGGACGGCGCACTGACCGGCCCGGCGACCGGCGCACCGACCCGGCGGGCGAGCACGGGCCGGGCAGTTTTCCACAGGCCGGACGGGATCGACGGGCGATGCGGAATCCTGTGAGCATGTCTCGCGATCACCTGCACTCCACCGGGCGCCCCGCCACCCCCGCGGGGCTCTCGGCCGGCCCCGCCGGCACACCGGACGGCGACGCCGGGACGGCGTTCCTCGACCTGCTGGCCCGCGGCGCCCCGGCCGAGGCCTATGAGCAGCCGGTGCTGCTCGCCCGCGCCGAGGGCCGGCCCGCCGACCGGATCGCCGCACTGGAGCGGGCCAAGCTCCTCGCGCTCAGGGTCCGCGCGGAACTGGAGGGCCGGCGGCGGCGCGAGGCGGAGCTGTCCGCGCTCTTCGAGACCGCCCACGACCTCGCGGGACTGCGAGACGTGGACGCCGTCCTCCAGGCGATCGTGCAGCGCGCCCGCTCGCTGCTCGGCACGGACGTCGCCTACCTCAGCCTCAACGACCCGGCCCGCGGCGACACCTACATGCGGGTCACCGAGGGGTCGGTCGCCGCCCGCTTCCAGCAGCTGCGGCTGGGCATGGGGGAGGGGCTCGGCGGGCTGGTCGCCCAGACCGCCCGCCCGTACGTCACCGAGGACTACTTCAAGGACGACCGCTTCCGGCACACGCTCACCATCGACACGGGCGTGCGCGACGAGGGCCTGGTCGCCATCCTCGGTGTTCCGCTCATGCTCGGTCCGCATGTCATCGGCGTCCTGTTCGCGGCGGACCGCCGCGCGCGGGTCTTCGAACGGGAACAGATCGCGCTCCTCGGCTCCTTCGCCGCACTCGCCGCCGCCGCGATCGACACCGCGAACCTGCTCACCGAGACCCGGTCCGCGCTGGCCGACCTGGAGCGGGCCAACGAGATCATCCAGGACCGCAGCGCGGTGATCGAGCGGGCCTCGGACGTCCACGACCGGCTCGCCGAACTCGTCCTGCGCGGCGGCGGGGTCCACGACGTGGCCGCCGCGGTCTCCCAAGTCCTCGCCGGCACCGTCGAGTTCACCGAGACCGCGGACGCACCGGCAGCGGCGCTCGAGGCCTCAAGAGCGGAGGGCCACGCGGTGCCCCACGGCGCCGACTGGATCGCCGCGGTCGCCGCGGGCGGCGAACTCCTCGGCGCGCTGGTGCTGCGCGGCCACCCCGGACTCGACCCCGTCGACCAGAGCACCCTGGAACGCGCCGCGTCGGTCACCTCACTGCTTCTGCTCGCCCGCCGCTCGGCCGCCGACGCCGAGCAACGGGTCCGCGGCGAACTCCTCGACGACCTCCTCGACGCCCGCGACCGCGACCCGCGCCTGCTGCGCGACCGCGCCTTTCGGCTGCACGCCGACCTCGACGCCGTGCACGTCGTCCTGGCCGCCCGGCTCGGCGGGACAGCGCCCGACGCCGAACACGAGGCCGCCGCCCGCCGTCGCCTGGGCGCCGCCGCCGCCCACCTCGCCTCGACCCGGCACGGCCTGGCCGCCGCCCGTGACGGCGGCACCGTGCTGCTGCTGCCGCTCGGCCCCGGCGACACCGCCACCGACGTGGCCCGACGCACCGCCCGCCACCTCGGCAAGGCCGTCCACGAGCCGGTCACGGTGGGCGCGTCCGCCCCGGTCGCCGACCTCCTCGCCCGCCCCGAGGCCGTGGCCGCCGCCTACGCCGAGGGACGTCGCTGCCTCGACGCACTGCGCCTGCTCGGCCGCTCGGAAGACGGCGCCGCGGCCGAGGACTTCGGCTTCCTCGGGCTGCTTCTCGCCGGCGAGCGGGACGTCACCGGGTTCGTCGAACGCACCATCGGCCCCGTGGCGGCCTACGACGAGCGGCGCGGTACGCAACTGCTGCGCACCCTCGACGCGTACTTCGCCTGCGGCATGAGCCCGGCCCGCACCAAGGACGAACTCCACGTCCATGTGAACACGGTCGCCCAGCGGCTCGACCGGATCGCACGGCTCCTCGGCGAGGACTGGCAGGAACCGGCCCGCGCCCTGGAGATCCAACTCGCCCTGCGGCTGCACCGGCTGGCCCTGCCGGCACAGCACTGACCCCGTACGGACATCCGTACGGGGCCGGTTCGGACCGGAGCGCGGGCCGGGCGCGGGTCAGACGGTGCGGGCGTCCGCCGCCCGGTCGTCGCTCTGCCCACGGCCGGCCGCGGCCTCGGAGTCGACCTCGGCGAGGTCGCGGTGCCGGGTCTCGCTGGCCACACCGACGGCCACCAGCGTCAGTACGGCCGCCGCGATCACGTACAGCGCGATCGGAGTGGAGCTGTCGTACTCGGAGAGCAGCGCGGTGGCGATGAGCGGCGCCGGCGCACCGGCCGCGACGGAGGCGAACTGGGCGCCGATGGACGCGCCGGAATAGCGCATCCGGGTCGCGAACATCTCGGAGAAGAAGGCGGCCTGCGGTGCGTACATCGCGCCGTGCAGGACCAGGCCCACGGTGACGGCCAGGATCAGACTGCCGAACGAGGCCGTGTCGACGAGGGAGAAGAACGGGAACATCCACAGGCCGATCCCGGCCGCGCCCAGCAGGTAGACGGGCCTGCGTCCGATCCGGTCCGACAGCGCGCCCCAGGCCGGGATGGCCGCGAAGTGCACGGCCGACCCGATGAGCACGGCGTTCAGGGCCGTCTGCTTGGAGACGCCGGCCGAGGTGGTGGCGTAGACGAGGATGAACGCGGTGATCACGTAGTAGCTGATGTTCTCCGCCATGCGCGCGCCCATCGCCACCAGGATGTCCCGCCAGTGGTGCCGCAGCACGGAGACGAGCGGCAGCTTCTCCGGGTCGGCCGCCGCGGTCGCTTTGCGGGCCTCCGCCTGCGCCAACGCCTCCTGGAACACGGGCGATTCGTCGACGGACAGGCGGATCCACAGGCCGACGGCGACCAGCACACCCGACAGCAGGAACGGGATGCGCCAGCCCCAGCTGCCGAACGCGGAGTCCGACAGCAGCGTGGTGAGCAGCGACAGCACACCGGTCGCGAGCAACTGTCCGGCGGGCGCCCCGGTCTGCGGCCACGAGGCCCAGAACCCGCGACGGCGGGCGTCCCCGTGCTCGGACACCAGGAGCACCGCTCCGCCCCATTCGCCGCCCAGCGCGAAGCCCTGGACGAGTCGCAGCACGGTCAGCAGCACGGGCGCCGCGGTTCCGATGCTCGCGTGCGTCGGCAGCAGACCGATGGCAAAGGTCGCGGCGCCCATCAACAGCAGGCTGAGCACCAGCAGCCGCTTGCGCCCCAGCCGGTCCCCGTAGTGCCCGAACACCAGGGCGCCCAGCGGTCGCGCCGCGAACCCGACCGCATAGGTGAGGAACGACAACAGGGTGCCGACGAGCGGGTCGGAGTCCGGGAAGAACAGCTTGTTGAACACGAGCGCGGCGGCCGAGCCGTACAGGAAGAAGTCGTACCACTCGATGGTGGTGCCGATGAGGCTGGCGGCGACAATGCGGGGGAGCTTGGCTGGGGTCGGTGGAGCGGATGCTGCGGGGGCCATGTGCGCCACTTCCTCATGTGCGGTGGGGACGGTTGGGTGTCGGCACACCGTAGGAAGAAGCAGGTCCAGCGGATATGTGCTGGGGGTTTATAGGTATGAGCGGATGTGTGTGTGCAGCCACTACGCCGGGTGTCCCGTGTGAGGCGGCGGGATCCTTCTCCGCTTCGGTGTATTTCGGCGCATCACGCGTTCTGACGCGCCCGCAGGGTGGTGCGCGTCGCGAGGCCGGCGGCCGCGACCGCGGTCCCCGGCCGCCGCGCACATGTCCCGGCCGCCGCGACCGGTGGTGCGGGCCGCGGCGACCGGAACCGTCCGCCTCCGTCCGTCAGGTTCCGGACCGGAGGCGGGGACGGGGGATCAGGTCGCGGTGGCGGGGCGGAGCAGCGCGGTGCGCCGGCGCGGATCGGGAACCCTGAGCTGCGCGGTCACCTGGGACAGGTCGGAGACGAACAGCCGGGCCAGTTCGTCGGTGAAGCCGGTGCGCACCACCAGGCGCAGCACGGAGACGTCCTGGCAGGGGGCGGGGAAGGTGTAGGCGGGCAGGTGCCAGCCGCGGGCGCGCATCGCCTGGGACACGTCGAAGACCGTGAAGTCCTTGGTGCCGGGCGACAGTCGGAAGGCGAAGGCGGGGAGTTCGGAGCCGTCCGTGACCAGTTCGTACGGCGGCATGTCGGCGATCTGCGCGGCCAGCGCGCGGGCCGTCGAGCGGCACTGGGCGGCCAGTTTCCGCAGCCCTTCGAAGCCGTACCGCAGAAAGTTGTAGTACTGGGCGACGACATGGGCGCCTGGGCGGGAAAAGGCGAGGGTGAAGGTCGGGGACGTACCGCCGAGGTAGTCCACCTCGAGGACGAGGTCGTCCGGGAGGGCGTCGGTGTCCCGCCACAGGGCCCAGCCGAGACCGGGGAAGACATGGCCGTACTTGTGCCCCGAGGCGTTGACGGAGGCGACGCGTTCGAGTTGGAAGTCCCACATGAGGCCGGGATCGAGGAACGGCGCCACCAGCGCGCCGGAGGCGCCGTCGACGTGCACGGGGATGTCGGTGCCGGTGGCGGCCTGGTAGCCGTCGAGGGCCATGCAGATGTCCGCGACGGGTTCGTAGGAGCCGTCGAACGTGGAGCCCAGGACGGTCACCACCCCGATGGTGTTGTCGTCGCAGTAGGCGGTCAGGGTGTCGGGGGTGAGGTGGTGGCGGCCCGGCCGCATCGGGACGTAACGCGGCTCCACCTCGAAGTAGTTGGCGAACTTCTTCCAGCACACCTGGACGTTCGCGCCCATCACCAGGTTGGGGCGGCCGACGTCCTTGCCCTGGGCGCGGCGACGGGCCTGCCAGCGGCGCTTGAGCGCGAGGCCGCCGAGCATGGCGGCCTCGCTCGAGCCGGTGGTGGAGCAGCCGCGCACCCGCTCCGGTTGCGGCGCGTGCCACAGCCGGGCGAGCATCTGGACGCAGCGCTCCTCCATGGCGGTGATCTGCGGATACTCGGCGCGGTCCGCGAGGTTCTTCTCCGCGGTCTCGGCCATGAGGTGCCGCGCCTGCGGTTCCATCCACGTCGTGACGAAGGTGGCGAGGTTGAGCCGCGCGTTGCCGTCGAGCATCAGTTCATCGCGCACACGGCGATGGACCGCGTCCGGGGACGATTCCGCCGCGGGCAGTTCCTCGACCGGCACGAGCAGCGTGTCGGCGGGCTGGGGGAGGACTTGGGGGGAGACGGCGAGGGTGTCTGGATCTGCTGCCGGCAGGACGCCGGTATCCGGAATGGGCATGGGTGCCTGATGACCTTTCTGGTCCGAGTGCGGTGCGGCCCGCGTACATTCCGGACGTTAGATCCCTTCGCGGCCCGGCATCCGTGCCGGTTACACCGATCTAGTGAGCGATTTGCGGAGTGATGAACCGGATTTTCCCCGTGTGACAACCGGCCATGGGCTCACCGTGGCATTGCCCGCGTGCGGCCCCGCGGGCCGGTCGCCGCCCCGCGGAGTGCTCCCCGTGGACCGGTCGCCGCCCCGCGGAGTGCTCTCCGTGGACCGGCCGCCGCCACGGGAAGTGACGACGGCCGGTGCGGTTCCGGCACGGCGCGGACGCGCCTGGCCGGGCCCTACCTCACCGTCACGGAGACGGTCGGGGAGTGTGTGGTGCCCGACACCACACGGTAGTGCTGGATGCCAGGGGCGGTGGGCCGGGTGGTGAGCGTGTACGACTCGCCCTCCTCGACCGCGGCGTCCATGGGGAGTGTGGTCCACTCGCCGCTCTTCTCCTGCTGCAGCGTCACCGGGTCGCCGGCGCGCAGACCGGTGCTGCGACCGGTGATCCGGATCTCCTCGCCGGCCTTCACACTGGCGGGACTGGCCTCGGCCGTGAGCGAGGAGATGCGTTCCGGCAGGGACTTGTGCGTCGTGCTGGGCTTCGGGGGCGGGTCGGTGGCGGCCTGGGCCGCGGTCGAGCCGGCGGACACCAGTGCCACGGTGAGGGCGCCGGCGGCGGCAGTCCGGACAGTGCGGCTGCGGAAGGTGAAGATCATGCTGACTCCCGTTGGGTCGACGGATGCCCCCCTGGGCCGGGCATGTGCCGTGGGGCCATGCCGCGCCTCCATCAGAGTGAACCGGGTCGCCGGGAGCGGCATCCCGATCGGGCCGCCACGGCCGTTGGGGGCAGTGACCCTCCGTGTGTCCGCGCAGGTGAAGCGGCCGGCACGGACCCGGTTCCTCTTACGTTTCTCTTACCTTCGGGGCTGGGGCCCGTCCGTGCGGGTGCGTGCGGACCGACGGGTGCGGGGCCGGTTCCAGGGCCGGGGCGCGGCGCGGTGGAGTGTGGTGAGCGGCACGGTAGCCCCGGGCAACGGCGTGGTGGGGCCACACAATTCACCCGCTGAAATGACACGAGTCGTTCACTGATCCTCCATATGGGGCGGGGTGGGCCGAAAGTATTCGGCCATTGACTCTCCCCGCACGGCACCTCCTCGGTGTCGTGCGGGGAGAGTTGCATCCGCATTGGGGGGACGCACGTCGTGTCCGCGTACGAGGGCTCCGGCAGCCTGGAGTCCGAAAGACCCGCACCTCGGCGGCCGCACGCGGCCGGGGGGCTCGGTGACCGCATCTTCCGGTACCAGTTGACGGCCACCGGAGTCGCGGTGCTGGCCATCATGGCGGCCGTCGGGCTGTTCCTGCTGCTCAGGGCGGGGCAGGCGCTGCGCGCCACCGGATTCTCATTCCTCACCACGGCCGAATGGCAGCCGGACGTGCACCGGTTCGGCATCGCGGCCGTGCTCACCGGCACCCTGCTGATCGCCGCCGTCGCGGTCACCGTCTCCGTGCCGCTGGCCGTCGGAACGGCCCTGTTCATCTCGGACGTCGCACCGCGCCGGCTGCGCCGCACCCTCGTCACCCTGGTCGACCTGATGGCCGCCGTGCCCTCGGTGGTGTACGGGCTGTGGGGGCTGTTCTTCCTCCAACAGCACGTCATCGGGCTGTCCCGGTGGCTGTCCGACTGGTTCGGCTGGATTCCGTTGCTCACGGTCGACGGCGCCCAGTCCGGTGAGCCGCTGGCCTCCGACAGTGTGTACACCGCCTCCACATTCGTCGCCGGACTCGTCGTGGCGCTGATGGTGGCCCCCATCCAGTGCTCGGTGATGCGCGAGGTGTTCGCGCAGGCCCCGGCGGGCGAGCGGGAAGGGGCGTACGCCCTGGGCGCCACCCGGTGGGGGATGATCCGCGCGGTCGTCCTGCCGTACGGCAAGGGCGGCGTCATCGGCGGCACCATGCTCGGCCTTGGCCGGGCCCTCGGCGAGACCATCGCCGTCTACCTCATCATCTCGCCGGTCTTCGTCATCCAGCCGCACGTCCTGCAGACCGGCTCGAACTCCGTCTCCTCGCTGATCGCCCTGCACTACGGCGACGCCTCCACCTTCGGAATGTCGGCGCTGATGGCGGCGGGCCTGGCGCTGTTCCTGCTGACGCTGGTGGTCAACTTCACCGCCTCGTCCATCGTGGCCCGCTCCCGGTCCGGCGCGCAGAGCGAGGCATGACATGACCGTCCTGAACGACACCGTGGAGCAGAGCGTCGCCGCGGCACCGCTCCCGGCAGCGGCCGAACGGCCCGACGAACCCCGGCGGATCGGCGGCCTCAGCCGCTCCGGTGTGCTCGCCTCGGCCGGCGCCGCGCTCTCC
Source organism: Streptomyces sp. NPDC001508 (assembly GCF_040298665.1). Taxonomy (NCBI): domain Bacteria; kingdom Bacillati; phylum Actinomycetota; class Actinomycetes; order Kitasatosporales; family Streptomycetaceae; genus Streptomyces; species Streptomyces sp. NPDC001508. The sequence goes on along the minus strand of NZ_JBEPAP010000083.1, from coordinate 2,871 downwards.
GCGCTGTGCGTCACCGTGCTGCTGTTCGGCCAACTCGCCCCGTTCTCCGGGACGCTGGGCTTCGCCGTCGCCGCGTACCTGGTCTTCCTCGCCCTCTACGCGGTGCTCACCGGTCTGGAGGAGGACGGCCAGACCGTACGGGACCGGGTGATGACCGTCGTGCTGTGGACGGCGGCCGGGCTGCTGTTCTCGGCGCTCGCCCTGGTCGTCGGCTTCACCGCGTGGCGCGGGCGCCAGGCGCTGCCGCACGGCAACTTCTTCACCGAGGACATGCAGTCCTCGGGGCCGCTCGACCCGCTCACCCACGGCGGCATCGCGCACGCCATGCTCGGCACGCTGATGATGATCGCCATCGCGCTCGCCATCACCGTGCCGCTGGGGCTCGCCTGCGCCGTCTACCTCAACCAGGTCCCCGGGCGGTTCTCCCGGTTCGTGCGGACCATCGTCGAGGCGATGACCGCGCTGCCCTCGATCGTCGCCGGTCTCATGGTGTACGCCGTGTGGATCCTCGGTCTCGGCATGCAGAAGTCCGGGCTCGCGGCGGGCTTCGCGATCAGCGTGATGATGCTGCCGATCGTGATCCGCGCGGCGGACGTGGTGCTGCGGCTGGTGCCCGGGACCCTGATCGAGGCCGCGGAGGCGCTGGGCGCGTCGCGTCGGCGGACGGTGTGGCACGTGGTCCTGCCGACCGCGCGCTCCGGACTCGCCACGGCCGTCATCCTCGGCACCGCGCGCGGCATCGGCGAGACCTCGCCCGTCCTGCTGACCGCGGGCTTCACGGCGGCGGTCAACGCCGACCCCACCGACGGGCCCATGGTGTCCCTGCCGCTCGCCGTGTTCAACTTCGTCAAGTCGCCCGAGCCGACGATGATCGCCCGCGGTTTCGGCGCGGCGGCGGTGCTGATGGCGCTGGTCCTGGTGCTGTTCGCGATCGCCCGCGTCATCGGCGGACGCGGACCCGGCCAGCTGGGCCGCCGTCAGGCCCGGCGCACCGCCCGCGCCTCGCGCCGCGACGCCGAGCGCTTCGCCCACCCGCACGCACCCCAACTCCCGCCGTCTACGGACACCGAGCCCGCCGACACCGACACCGGGCCCGCCGGCGCAGAGCCGGTGAACGCCGAGCCCGCCGCCGCGGGGGAGGGCCGGTTCGTCGGCGCCGAGTCCGCCGAGCCCAAGCCCGTCCACACTGAGCCCCTTGGGGCCGAGCCCGCCGACGTTGGGGCGGTCGCCGCCGGGGACGGCCGGTCCACCGACGCCAAGCCCGAGCCCGCCGAGTCCAAGTCCGTGGGCACCGGCCCCGCCGAGCCCGAGTTCGTCGGCGGCCCGGCCGCCGGGGCCCCCGCGGGCGTCCGCGGTCCGCGTGCCGATGTTCCCGATCCCGTCCCCGTAGAGACCACCGGCGAGACCACCGGAGAAGACGACTGATGCTCAGCCACCTCACCCGCCCGCGCCGCCTGCGGGCGCTCGGGATCCTCGGCGCGCTGTTCGGCCTGCTCGCCGGACCCCTGGCCGCACCGGCCGCCGCCGAGAGCTACACGCCCATCGCGGGCGCCGGTTCCACCTGGGCGGAGAACGCCGTCGACGAGTGGCGCCGGGCCGTCAACCAGTACGGCATGCGGATCAGCTACGCCGGTACCGGTTCCTCCGACGGCCGCCGTCAATTCCTCAGCGGCACCGTCGACTTCGCGGTCTCGGACATCCCCTTCCAGACGCACCCCACCGACGGCTCGGCGGCCGAACGGCCGGCCACCGGCTCGTACGCGTACATGCCGATCGTGGCCGGCGGCACCGTCTTCATGTACCACCTGACCGTCAACGGCAAGCGGGTCACCAACCTGCGCCTGTCCGGCGACGTGGTCACAAAGATCTTCACTGGGGTCATCAAGACCTGGGACGACCCGGCCATCAAGGCCGACAACCCCGGGCTGCAGCTCCCCCGCCGCCCCGTCGTCCCCGTCGTCCGCTCCGACGGCTCCGGCTCCACCGCGCAGTTCACGATGTGGATGGCCAACCAGCACAAGGCGCTGTGGCAGGCGTACTGCGGGCGCGTCGGACGCTCCGGCGCCTGCGGGCAGACCTCCTACTTCCCGACCGTCTCCGGGATGATCGCCCAGTCCGGCGACCTAGGCGTGGCCGGTTACGTCGCCCAGAACTACGGCGAGGGCGCGATCGGTTACGTCAACTACTCCTACGCGCTCAACGCGCACTACCCGGTCGCCAAGGTCCTCAACCACTCCGGCTACTACACCGAACCCACCCCGCAGAACGTCGCGGTCTCCCTGCTCAAGGCGGAGATCAACACCAACAGGAGCAGCCCGGACTACCTCACCCAGCAGCTCGACGGCGTCTACAACGACACCGACAGGCGCAACTACCCGCTCTCCAGCTACTCGTACATGATCCTGCCGCTGAAGGTGCAGGGCACCTTCACCGAGGCCAAGGGCAAGACGCTCGGCGCGTTCTCCTACTACTTCATGTGCCAGGGCCAGCAACAGGCGCCCCAGCTCGGCTATTCGCCCCTGCCCATCAACCTGGTCGAGGCGGGCTTCGACCAGATCCGCCGGATCCCCGGCGTCCAGGCGCAGAACATCAACATCAAGGGCTGCAACAACCCGACCTTCACCACCACCGGGCAGAACAGGCTCGCCCAGACCGCGCCCTATCCGGCGGACTGCGACAAGAAGGGCGCGGCGCCCTGCACCTCGGGCAGCGGCGGCGCCAAGTCCGGTGGCTCATCCGGCGGTTCGGGCGGCTCCTCGGGCGGCTCGTCCGGTGGCTCGGCCAACGGCGTCGGCACCGGCGGCACGGCCGGCGGCGGCTCGACGGGCGGCGGTGCCGCGGCCGGCGGGAGCGCCGCGGCCGGCTCCGGCG
>NZ_JBEPAP010000082.1:0-37667 GCF_040298665.1 Streptomyces sp. NPDC001508 | reverse complement strand
TCGGGATCGCACAGCACCACATTCGCGGCCACCGCGTCATGCCCCTCGCGGAACACGGTCGCGGACACCTCGAACGTCTCCCCGACGACCGCCTTGGCGGGCCGGCGTCCGCCGAGGACCACCGGGCGGACATCGAGGACCGGGATACGGCCGACGGCGGTGTCCCCGCTCACCGGGGACCGCTCCCGGCAGGGCGGCCCGGCCTCACCGCGGCCCGCCGGCGCCACGGCGTCGGCCGTCCGCTCCGGCGGCCCGGCCGTCGTGCCGCTCCTGCTGCTTGTCGGGGGTGGTGACGAGGGGTGCCTGGCGGGCATGACCGCTCCTGTCCGCGTCAACGTGGATGTGTGGGCGGATGGCTGTGGGGAGGTGGGTCCTGCGGGGTGGCCGTGATGCGCCTGAGGGACGTACGGAGGAGCCTTCCCACCCTATTCGGGTGAGCAATCCGGGACTTCGTTAACTACTCGCGCGTATGTCCGCGCACAAGACCGGCCTCGCCCGGTGGGGCCGGTTCCGCCCGGTGGGACCGGTTCCGCCGGCACCGGCGCGCCGGTACCTGCGGCAGCCCGCCCGGCGGGCCCGGCCGCACACCGTACGAACCCGGCGCGGAAATGGCCGGTTCCGTCCCGTCCGGGATCCGTCCGTATCTCGCCCGGCGATGACCCGGCGGGGCCCGGCCCGACACCGGTACCGTCGTCACAGACGACGAGACGCACGTCGCCGTGCGCCTCCCAGAGCAACCGCGCCGAGGTGGAATGTGAAGGCGATCCGTCGGTTCACCGTCCGTCCCGTTCTCCCCGAGCCCCTGAGCCCGCTGAGCGATCTGGCGCGCAACCTGCGCTGGTCCTGGCACGCGGAAACACGCGACCTGTTCCAGTGCGTCGACCCCGGCCGCTGGGCCTCCTCGGGCGGCGACCCGGTACGGCTGCTGGGCAGCGTGCGCCCCGCGCGCCTGGCCGAGCTGGCCGAGGACCGACGCTTCCTGCGCCGGCTCACCGCCGTCGCCGACGACCTCGACGACTACGTCAGCAGGGGCCGCTGGTACCAGGCACAGCCCGCCGGACTGCCCTTGGCCATCGCCTACTTCTCACCCGAGTTCGGCATCACCGCCGCCCTGCCCCAGTACTCCGGCGGCCTCGGCATCCTCGCCGGCGACCATCTGAAGGCGGCCAGCGACCTGGGCGTACCCCTGATCGGGGTCGGACTGCTCTACCGGCACGGCTACTTCCGGCAGACCCTGTCACGGGACGGCTGGCAGCAGGAGCACTATCCCGTCCTCGACCCCAACGAACTGCCGCTGACGCTGCTCAAGGAGCAGGACGGCAGCCCGGCCCAGGTCTCGCTCGCGCTGCCCGGCGGCCGACGGCTGCGCGCCCGTGTCTGGCTCGCACAGGTGGGCCGGGTGCCGCTGCTGCTGCTCGACTCGGACATCGAGGAGAACGACCCCGGTGAACGCGGCGTCACCGACCGGCTGTACGGCGGCGGCAGCGAGCACCGGCTGCTCCAGGAGATGCTCCTCGGAATAGGAGGAGTACGGGCGGTGCGCGCATACGGCCGGCTGACCGGCCACCCCGGACCCGAGGTCTTCCACACCAACGAGGGGCACGCGGGCTTCCTCGGCCTGGAGCGGATCGCCGAACTGTGCGCGGGCGGACAGGACTTCGACGCGGCGCTGGAGGCCGTGCGGGCCGGGACCGTGTTCACCACCCACACCCCGGTCCCGGCGGGCATCGACCGCTTCGACCGGGAACTGGTCGCCCGTCACTTCGGTCCCGACGCCGAACTCCCCGGCATCGACGTCGAGCGGATCCTGCACCTGGGGACGGAGACGTACCCGGGCGGCGAGCCGAACCTGTTCAACATGGCCGTGATGGGCCTGCGGCTGGCCCAGCGCGCCAACGGCGTCTCCCTGCTGCACGGCAGGGTCAGCCGTGAGATGTTCTCCGGGCTGTGGCCGGGATTCGACCCCGACGAGGTGCCGATCACCTCCGTCACCAACGGGGTGCACGCCCCCACCTGGGTCGCCCCGCAGGTGCTGCGGCTCGGTGCCCGGGACGTCGGGGCGCAGCGCGCCGAGGACCCGCCCGCCGACGACGGCGCGGAGCGCTGGGACCGGTTCGCGGGCGTACCGGACCAGGACCTCTGGGAACTGCGCCGGGAACTGCGCGAGCAGTTGGTGGCGGAGGTACGGGAGCGGCTGCGCGCCTCCTGGCGGCAGCGCGGCGCCGGCACCGCCGAACTCGGCTGGATCGACGGCGCCTTGGACCCCGATGTGCTCACCATCGGCTTCGCGCGGCGGGTCCCGTCGTACAAGCGCCTCACCCTGATGCTGCGCGACCCGGACCGGCTGATGGATCTCCTGCTGCACCCCGAGCGGCCCGTCCAGATCGTGGTCGCGGGCAAGGCACACCCCGCGGACGACGGCGGCAAGCGGCTGGTGCAGGAACTGGTCCGGTTCGCCGACGACCCGCGCGTACGGCACCGCATCGTGTTCCTGCCGGACTACGGCATGGCGATGGCGCAGAAGCTCTACCCGGGCTGCGACATCTGGCTGAACAACCCGCTGCGCCCGCTGGAGGCCTGCGGCACCTCCGGGATGAAGGCGGCCCTCAACGGCTGCCTCAATCTGTCGGTGCTGGACGGCTGGTGGGACGAATGGTTCCAGCCGGACTTCGGCTGGGCCGTGCCCACCGCGGACGGGGCGGGCACGGACCCCGAGCGGCGCGACGACATCGAGGCCGCCGCCCTCTACGACCTGCTGGAACAGCGGGTGACCCCGCGCTTCTACGAGCGGGGCCGCGGCGGACTGCCCGACCGCTGGATCGAGATGGTCCGCCAGACCCTGACCCTCCTCGGGCCGAAGGTGCCGGCCGGCCGCATGGTCCGCGAGTACGTCGAGCGGCTCTACGCGCCCGCCGCCCACGCGCATCGCGCGCTGACCGCGGACGCGGCCCGCGAACTCGCCGCCTGGAAGGCCCGGGTGCGGGCGGCCTGGCACGGCGTCAGCGTCGACCACGTGGAGACGACGGCTTCGACCGCCATTGCGGAGCTGGGGGCCACCCTCGGCCTCAGGGTGGTCGTCGGACTCGGCGGCCTCGGGCCGGACGACGTCGAGGTGCAGGCCGTCTCCGGCCGGGTCGACCCGGAGGACCGCATCTCCGACGCGACGGTGGTGCCGCTGAAGGCCGCGGGCGGTGCGGATCTGGGGGGACGGTGGGTGTACGAGGGGCCGCTGGCCCTGGACCGTACCGGGCCCTACGGCTATACGGTGCGGGTGCTGCCCGCGCATCGGCTGCTGGCCTCCGGGGCGGAGTTGGGGCTGGTGGCGGTGCCGGCGGAGGATGTTTTCGCGGGGGCCGGAGTGTTGTTGCGCTGAATGGGCGGGGCGGGGTGGGACCGCTCGTTGTTCGGCTGCGGGTGTCTTGTGGCCGGTCGCGCAGTTCCCCGCGCCCCTTGGGGGGTGGCTGGGGTGCGTGTTTGGGTGCGGGAGGAGTGTGGCTGGTCGCGCAGTTCCCCGCGCCCCTGGTGGGGTGGGTTTGGGTGGGTGGTTGTCTGCGGGAGGAGTGTGGCTGGTCGCGCCGTTCCCCGCGCCCCTATGGGTGGCTGAGCTGCGTGGTTGGGTGGGGGGTGTGGCTGGTTGTGCGGTTTCCGGGGCCGCTTTTTTGGGGGGTAGTCAGGTGGGGGTGTCGGTGAGGGTTCTCAGTACTGTTCCGCAGCGGCGGGCGTAGGCGTGTTGGAGGGCCCTGGTTGCCGGGCCGCCTGCTCGGGCGTACCAGGCGCGGGGGCGGCTGAAGGCCGCGACGGTCAGCCAGACCGTGCCGTCGCCGGTGCGGTCGACCACGAACGCCTCCTCGCCGCATTCCGGATGGCCCTTCAGGGTGCCGTACGCCCAGCCGGCCCGGCGGGGCTCCGTCACCGTCCACACCACGCGGCAGGGGGCCCTGACCAGGCCGGCCAGGGTGACCGTGACGTCGACACCGGGGGCCGCGCGGTCGGCGCCGGCGTCGATGCCCACGCCCAGCGCCCGGTGCATCTCCCAGGTGAGGACCATCTCGGCGGCCCGGCGGAACACCTGTTCGCCCTCGCCGATGCGCGTGCGTACATGCAGGGCGTGGAAGCCGGGCGGGCAGGCGGTCAGGTCCTCGCGGGTCGCGCCGACCGGCTCATAGGTGAAGTCTGCCGAAGACATGACACCCAAGGGTAGGGCGGCCCCGCGGAATGCCTTCCTTCCGGGGGCCGCCCTGTCGGTTCTTTCCGCGGATCAGGTGACGTTGACCGCCGTCCATGCGGCGGCAACGGCGTTGTACTCGGCGCTGCCGGAGCCGTACAGGTCGGTCGCCGCGTTCAGGGTCGCCGTACGGGCGGCCTTGTAGTTGGTCGTGGACGTCATGTACGTGGTCAGCGCCTTGTACCAGATCTGCAGCGCCTTGTCCCGGCCGATACCGGTGACCGTGGAGCCGTTGTACGTCGGGGAGTTGTAGGACACCCCGTTGATCGTCTTCGCGCCGCTGCCCTCCGACAGCAGGTAGAAGAAGTGGTTGGCGACACCGGACGAGTAGTGCACGTCCTCGCCGCCCACGCCGGAGGACCAGTTGTCGGCGGAGGCGCCGTCCTTGCTGGGCTTGTCCATATAGCGCAGCGGGGTGCCGTCACCGTTGATGTCGATCTTCTCGCCGATGAGGTAGTCGCCGACGTCGGAGGCGTTGCCGGCGTAGAACTCGACGCCGGTGCCGAAGATGTCGGAGGTGGCCTCGTTCAGACCGCCGGACTCGCCGGAGTAGTTGAGGCCCGCGGTGTTGGAGGTGACACCGTGGCTCATCTCGTGGCCGGCCACGTCGAGCGAGGTCAGCGGGTGGGTGTTGCCGGAGCCGTCGCCGTAGGTCATGCAGAAGCAGCTGTCGGACCAGAAGGCGTTGACGTAGGCGTTGCCGTAGTGGACGCGCGAGTAGGCGGCCTGGCCGTTGTTCTTGATGCCGTTGCGCCCGAAGGTGTTCTTGTAGAAGTCCCAGGTGGTCTGGGCCCCGTAGGCGGCGTCGGCGGCGGCCGTCTGGTCCGCGGAGGAGCTGGAGGCGGCGCCGGTGCCCCAGACGTCGTCGGCGTCGGTGAACAGGGTGCCGGTGCCGGAGGTGCCGCGGGCCAGGTTGTACGTCTTGTGGCCGCCGCGCGTGGTGTCGTACAGCTGGTACGTCGACCCCGACAGCGTGCTGCCCAGCGTGACCGTGCCGGAGTAGAGGGTCTTGCCGGTGCCGGTCTCGATGCCCTGGTACTCGTAGAGCTTCTCGCCGGTGGCCGCGTCGGTGATGACGTGCAGCTCGTTCGGGGTGCCGTCGTCCTGGAGGCCGCCGACGACCGTCTCGTAGGCGAGCACGGGCGCGCCGGAGCCGGCCCAGATCACCTTGCGCGCGCCGTCGGCCTCGGTCCTGGCCGAGCCGGCCGCCTCGGCGGCGGTCAGCGCCTGCTTCTCGGCCTTGGCCGCGGTGATGCGCGGCGTGAGCGAGGCCACCTCGATGGTGTGCTTCGTGGCCTTGGTGACGCCCTCGGTCCGGCCGGACTCGGAGGAGTGCACGATCAGATCGCCGCCGAGCACCGGCAGGCCCGCGTAGGTGCGCTCGTAGCGGGTGTGGACGCTGCCGTCGACGTCCTTCACGACGTCCTTGACGACCAGCTTCTCCTTGGCGCCGAGACCTATGGTGCGGGCGGTGCCGGTGGCGTCGGCCTGTGCCCGCTGGATCAGTTCGCCGCGGGCCGCGGCCGACAGGGTGGCCGGGGCGGCGGCGAGCGGCTTCGCGGCGGCGGCCCGGGCCGGGGTCTGCGCGGAGGCGCTCGTGGTCAGGCCGGTGGCGAGCAGGGCGCCGGCTGCGACAGCGGTGGCGATGGCCAGGGCGGCGCGCTTGTGACGCACGGAGAGGGGGCTCACTCAAGCTCCTTCGTGTGGGGGAGTCCGGGCAGCGCGGGGGCACTGGCCGGAGGGAGTGGCGAACTTGCTGTGCGGCGGCGGGTGAAGGAAGAGTGGCATCAAGAGCGTGTACATGTCATGCCCTTGAAGTGCGGTTGGCTGAAACCGGTTGTCCGGGAAGCGGTGGGGACAGGTGCAGCCGGATCGCCCCCGGGATCCGTCCCGGGGGTGGCGTGCCGTTCCCGCCGCGGTCGCGTGCGGTCCACGCGGATGTCGGCCTCCGGCCGCCCGGTCTGCCGGCGCCGCGCGGACAGAGGCCCCGGCCTACGACTGCCGGGCTTCGACGGCCGATTCCGGTGAGGCACGTCCGGGCGGTGAACTGCTTCTCAACGCTGACTCCTTCCGCGTGGCCGCGGCCGTGTGCGGCCAGGTGGTCCGGAGGCCGGGTCGGGCCCCTGGAGCAGAACGGGGTGTGACGCGGAACCAGGTGCGGGGCCGGCTCGGTCGCCGGAAGCGGCGCCGTGGAATGCGGTGAGTCGGTCGTGGGAAGAGTGGCAGGAGATCGCGTCGCCTGTCAGGGCTGCGTCAACAATTTGGCCGGAATCGGTTCGTTGACCGGAGGTTCATGTTCGGTATACGAACCGTTCCCCGAGGCCAGAACCGGACCCCGGCATGACCCCGTTCCCACTCGGGGGGTTGGGCGACCTTCGCCAGGCGCAGCGCGCCGACCTTCGCGGCGAGCAGGGCGGCCCTGGCCTTCTCGGTTCTGCCGTCCGTGCGGTCCCTCACCTCGGTCCGGTGCGGCAGCGGTGCGCCACATGGACGAGGGAAAACGCTCCCCGCCGCACCACGCGGGCGCGACAGCCTGTTCCACCGGGTCACGGCCATCTGACCAACGGTGGGGGCTTGCTGTGGCGGACTCACCTCGGGCCGGGGACCCCACGGGAGGGGTGCGGGTCCCGCGGCACGGGGGGGCATGACGCCGCGACCAGCGGGTCATGGTGCCGCGACCGGCCCGAGGCGGGTGCCTCAGGGGCAGGTGACCGCCGTCAGCTCCGCGATGCGGGTGAACTCCTTCTCCAGGCGGTCGCGGCCGAGGGCCGCGAATTCCTGGTCGAGGTCTGCCGGTGTGACCTCGCGCAGTTCCACCATCGTGCGGGCGGCACGGACCCAAGGCGCCCACTGCGAGCCGTATTTCACCTGTTCCATGTGCGCCCCCGGGATGGGCTGGAGTGTCTGTGGGTGGTGGAGGGGGCCGACAACACCCCACGCGGGTACCCGCCTGGCCCATGCCGCCACGAACCGCCCACCGCGCAGGGCGTGGCAGAGCTGGATGGCGATCCCGGCGCAGGGCACACACACCGGCGGACTCGTCGTCCGCTCCCCTTCGCGGATCGGGCCGACACTGTCCCGCAGGAGAAACAGGTGCGGGCCGTGGGGATCCGGCGGCATGCGGGAGCACACCTGGCACATCATGTTCAGCATGGCCCGGCGCTGCCGGTAGGGGTGGACGTTCCGCAGCTGTGGACTGCCCCGGCGCTGCTTCGACCGCAGGGCGTACCGGGCCCAGAGCACGCCGAAGCTGTCCCGGTCGTACGGCGTTTCATCCGCGTACGCGATCCCCGGGGCCACGCGGCGGCGGGTGATCGGACACGACAGGAGCCTTTCCTCACTCCATCCGGCGATGTACGGGACAACACCTGGCGGTGCCGGAGGCAACACGATCGAGAACCTTCCTTGTCGAGGGTGGCGGCCCGGCACACCGCACGGCATCACGAGGCCGGTGTGCCGGACCGGGCCCGTCGGCCCCCGCGGGGAGATTCGGGAGCGGGAAGCCGACGGGCGCCTGGGGGCTCCGGTCGCCCCCTGGGGCGCGAGCGACCGGAGCCGGTCATTGGGTTCAGCGGCCGATACCGGCCACGAGGGCACCTATGAGGGCGGCAAGGACCAGCGCGTAGAAGAACTGGCCCTTCGGACTGTCCGGCTGCATGCGATCAGGCGAGCACGCAGACGCTGCCGCCGCCGTGCGTCTGCCACGTACGGAACCGGTCCAGCACCCTCGTGAGAGTTGCGCTGTCCAGCGGCGGGGTCCATGGCGTCACAGAGCGAGTCCAGCGCCGGACTGAGGCCATCACCTGTCCTCCCTGAGAAGGCTGAGGTGACACCAGGCACAGGTGCCGTCGTCGCTGAAACCCCACGAACCTCCAAGCTCCGTGATCAGCAGGTCCACGAGGAGCAAGCCGCGACCGCTTTCCGCCTCGTGGTCGACGTGGTGCAGCTGAGGGACGGGGGCGGGCGACCAGTCGTACACCTCGAAGCGGACCTCATCCGGGGCCGGCATCCAGCCCCGCACGTCGATCGACGGGCATCGTCCGTGCTGTACCGCTTTGGCGCACAGCTCTGAGATCACCATCAGGATGGCATCGACGTTGTCGTCGGGCACCTGGCACTGGGAGCGGACCCACGCCCGCGTGACGCGCCGGACGGCTTGCACACTCGATGGCTCGGAGCGGATTGCTATGCCGAAGGCCGGCAGAGCAGCCCCTATCGCCTTCTCGGGTGGGGCTGCCTCCAGCAGGCTGATTGATCCGGCAACTCTGGGGGGCATGTGGGGCTCCCTGGTTCACGATTGTGCTCGGTCATGCACTCTCAGCGAGGGTTGCTACGAGCGTTGCAATCGCGCGCAGACGGCTCTACCCCCAGACCGCCCCCGGGTTCTGACACGAAGTTGACCGCATCCCTCAAAACTTCCCCGGACTTCCCTCGGAGCCAGTAAGTACCGTCTGCAAGGGGCAACTTGACGGGGACGGCGTTCTACCGTCATGGCAGTGACGTGCTAGCGAACGGGATGGGAGGCAGGGGCCTTGTTGTTCTTCCGGCACATCCTTGAGGCGCGCGGCATACGAACACCCGAGGACGTCCTTCCGCTCTACAGACAGGCCGCCGCAAGGCTCGGCCTGGAGAACGCTGACCCGGCGTCAAAGACGGTGGAGGGATGGTTCTACGAAGGCAGGAAGCCACAGCGGGCTTTCCGCCCAGTCATCGTCGAAATGCTGGGGTACAGCATTGACGACCTGTGGACCGAGGTGCCCGAGGGGAGCACCCCGAACTTCGTTCCGCTCGCCGGCGCGTCACCGACACCACACCATGCCGACGTCGGCGTAGACCTGACCGAGATGAAAAGGACGGGCGCGATGGCTGTGCAGCGCGCGAAGGACTTCCTCCTTGGGAAAGACCGCGAGACGGTGGGCGAAGACACACTCGGCCTGCTCGATGACGAAGTGATGCGCTTGGTCACCGCGTACCCTCGCGAACCCCTGTCAATGATCTGGCCCGACCTTCTTGAGACCCAGGAGCAGGTGTTCCGCCTCCTCGAAGGAGGCCGGGTGCGCCCCTCCCAACTGCGCGACCTGTATGTCAAGGGCGCCTTGCTGTCGTTCCTCGTCGCCAAGGGCTTCAACGACATGGAGGTGCCGCATCAAGCCATGACCATGACCCGGGTCGCCGCCTCGTGCGCCAGGGACGCGGAACACGCCGGACTCATCGCCCTCACCGACGGACTCAAGTCGCTGATCGCGTACTGGGCGGACAAACCCGAGGACGCCGTCCACTATGCGAGCCAGGGAGCCGAGACCGCGGCGAACCTCCGCGGCACCGTCGGCCTGTGGCTGCTCGGCCTTCAGGCCCGCGCCGCCGCGGTCCTCGGCGACGAGGAGACCGTGCGCACTGTGAACCAGGCCGCTGCGGATCGGCGCGAGCGTGTCGTCCACGACGACCTCGACCAGCTCGGCGGACTGTTCACGTACGCGCCGGAGAAGCAGCTCTACTACGCGGTCGAGTCGGAAGCGCTCCTTGGCCACGGTGACGCCCAGCTCGCGGCGCAGGCGGAACAGGCCGTGCTGGGCTTCAGCGACCCCAGCTCCCCGAACTGGGCCTTCGGCGATCTCGCGGGCTCACAGTGCGACCTCGCCCTGATCCGTCTCCTCGGCGGCGACATCGAAGGGACCGCGGATGCGATCCGTCCGGTGTTGAACCTGCCGTCCTCGCACCGCAACAACGGGATCGTCGTCTCCGCGCTGCGGGTCCGGCGGGCGCTGATGGCCAGTCCCGCGCGGACGGCGGTCGTCGCCCGAGACCTCCGCGCGGAGATCGAGGCCTTCCCGGCGAGCCGACCAGCACTGCCCCGGAGGTAGAGTCCGCGCCATGCACCCGGTCGCTCGTTCCAGCACTCGCCTCGCCCTCCGCGAACTCACCATCGAGGACGTGGACATGGTGCTCGCCATTTACGGCAGCCCCGAGGCAACGGAGCATCTGTCGTTCGAGCCGCGCACCCGCGACCAGGTCGCCCAGATCGTGACCCGGTCCATCGCCGCCGCGACGGCGGACCCGCGCAGCGAGTACGCGCTCGCCGTCGTCAAACGGGACACAGACGAGGTGATCGGGTTCGGCCGGATCGCCATGGACCCCCACCAGCAGCGCGCAGCCACCTTCGGCTTCGCGCTGCGCCCGGATGCCTGGGGCGTCGGCTACGGTCTCGAAACCGTTCGCCTCCTCCTCGGTCTCGGGTTCGAAACACTCGAACTGCACCGCATCTGGGGCGCCCGTTCCCCGCTCAACGAAGCCTCAGCGAAGACGATGGCGGCCGCGGGCATGGTCGAGGAGGGCACCATCCGCGGTCACATCCTCAAAGCCGGACAGTGGCGCGACTCCGTCGTACACGCCATGCTCGCGGACGAGTGGGCCACCCGCGCGCAAACGCCCTGAGCGACGCCGCCGGCGCCCGGGACGCCGCTGACCGCCTGGCCGAGTACGCCGACCTGAGGGGTGCCGCCTGATGAGCACGGTGACCTACTAACGCCACGAGGCGGACGCCGCCGCCCGACAACTGGACGCGGTCCTCCCCGCGTACGAACAACTCCGCCCGGAGGAGTACCGGCCCGACAACTCGGGGGTCAGGGCCGGTGGAACACCTCGGTGGGCCGCCATGGCTCCGGGGCGGCGGGCAGGCGGCTGAAGTGTGGGAGGGGTACGCGCTCCGCCTCGTTCTGCTGGTCGGTTTCCTGCGCAGCCGTGGCGTGGTCGTCGGCCACACCGCTCGGGGCCCACTGGTGGCCGTCCCACTCCACCATCCCGCGCGGGGCGTCCGGCTGGACGTGCCCGCCGCGTTCCGGGCCGTCGCCGAGGGGGACGGCCTTGCGGTCACCGGGCTTCGGTCTGCGGGCGTCCCTACGCGCGGCCCACTCCTCCAACGGCTCCTCATCCACGGGCTTCCCTCTCTCCTCGACCCGCCAGTCTGCCCGGGCCCGGCCTGCCGCCGTTACCCCCGGCTGGTCAGAGAGTGACCGTCCAGCCACCGCGGGCCAGGGTGGTTGCACCGTCCGGTGCGATGGTCACCCGGGCCCCGTACACGGGGAGTTCGCCGTGTTCGAGCCACCGCCACCGGATGGCGTCGAGCATGTCGTACAGGCGGCGGGGGCCGCCCTGGTGGACGATCGCGGCACGGCTGGCGGGTTTCGTCTCGGCGCGAGCCCAGGAGCCGTCCGGGTGCAGCATCCACGCCACCGGGTTGCCGTCGTCGTCGGTGCCGGTACGGTGCTCGATGCCGGGTGCGGTGAGGGAGAGCATCGACCACACCTCCCACGCCTGCGTGACGTTGAGCACCGGGAACGGGGAGCCGGTGACCACGTCGCCGTCCTGGTCGCGGGCCTGCTTGAACAGTTCGTCGAGCAGGGGCGGGTAGTCGGCGCCCGTGCGGGTCTCCATGAACGCGGCCCGGTCCCACTCGATCCGGCCGGCGGCGCCGCCGTCTCTCGTCTTGTCGGCGGTCAGGATCAGCCCGGTTCTGGCGAGAGTGGTCACCAGGCGTCCACCTGGCCGCAGCGCGCGCAGCCACGGGGCGGGGACGCGGGGCACGGACACCATGGACACGATCCGGTCGTACTCGCCGGGAAGATGCCCGGTGGCATCCTGGGTGAGCAGTTTCGGGTGGTGGCCGATGGTGTCGAGCCGTTGGGCGGCGGCCTCGGTCAGGTAGGGGTCGATGTCCACGGTGGTCACGAAGTCGTCCCCGAGCCGAGCGGATGCCAGGGCGGCGCTGTAGCCCGAGCCGGTGGCGACGTCCAACAACGCCTGGCCCTCGCTCAGCCGTCCGTGTGTGAGCATGCTGACCACGAGACTCGGCAGGGTGCTGGACGAGGTGGGCAGTCCGATCACTGTCTCGCCGTCCATGGCGTGATCGGCGTGCACCGGGCCGACCTGAGTGACGAGGGTCCGGTCCGCGTACGCGGCACTCGCCCACGCCGACTCGTCTGCGGGGCCGTCGGCGGGCGTCCAGCCCTCCGGGCCGGCGGTGAACCAGCGGGGCACGCACAGATGCCGGGGCGTGGCCATGACTGGCCCGTACCACGGGGTGCCTGGATGCGCCGCCGTGCGGGCGAGCGCGGCGGCGCGCTGTTTCCAGTCCATCAGGTGACTCCTTGCAGTTCGTCGGCGATCGCCGCGGCGATCGGCTGCCCGGTCGCGCCCTGGATCCAGTCCCATTGCCCGCAGGGATTCACCTCAAGGAACCACCACCGTCCCGAGGGGTCAACGACGAAGTCAGCGGCCCCGTAGGCGAGATGGAGCTGGTCCATCAGGAGGAGCATTCCGGCGCCCACGTCGGCGGGAACCGTCGTGGTGGTGTAGGTGAGGGAACCGTAGTCGGATCGCCAGTCCTCGCGGGCGGCGTCGCTGCCGGCGTGTACCTCGGTGGCGAACATACGGGAGCCGACGACCGTCAGTCGGACTTCATGGCTCTTGTCGATCCATGCCTGGAAGAGGTGGGCGGTGGTCTCGATGCCGCGCAGGTCGGTGAGATCCTCCGGGGTGAGGCGGCGGGTGTAGACGGTTTTGAGTCGGCTGTCTTCGATCAGCACGGGGGACGCCACGGGCTTGCAGATCAGCGGGCCGGGGACGGCGGCTGCGAACTCCTGTACCGCATCCGGCTGGTTCGTGATCAGCGTGGGCGGGATGCGCAGCCCGCAGGCGCGGGCGGCGTCGAGTTGGACCGGCTTGTACTCGGCACGGGCCATGAACGTTGGATGGTTGATCCACCGGCAGCCCAGTGCGCCCAGGACCCCGCCGAGGCCGGCGCGGGCCTGGGCCGCGGCGAACCGCTCCTCGGGCCCGGTCATGCCGTCGGGGAACTGGAACGCCCCGGGGGCGCGGTAGTACACCGCGCCGACCCGGGACAGGTCCACCGTTCGGTGAGCGGTGGCCAGTTCGCCCGCCCACCCGTGCCCCCGGTCGATCCGGCCCGTCAGCGCAAGCCGCTGAGGGAAATCCGCGGTGTCCATGCGGAACACCTCGATGCCCCGGCCGGTCAGCTCGGTCACAACGCGATCAGTGGGCCAGTCGTCGTTGGCCGTGATCATCAGGACAGGCAGTGACATGGGTTAGTCCTTCGGCCCCTCGTCCAGCGGCGGTGGGTTCGTCATCGAACCGTCCGGCACGGTCGGGGTGTGGGTGTTGGCCATGCATGTCAACAGGCCCCCGTCATAGGACACATTGACCTGGCGGGCGGGATCGTAGACGGCGGCCGGGATGGTGACGGCTCCGGTCGCGTCCGGGGTTCGGGCGAACCGCAGGACCCAGGGGCGCGTGTCCGGCCCGGACGGCGTCTCCGTGCTGAGTGGCAGCCTGCCGCCGGCGAGCGGAAACGCTTCCCGCGCCCGGTCCATGGTGGTGGTCAAGGGGCTCTCTCCTTCGGTCATTCGGTCAGTTGATTACGGGGACCAGGCCGGGGTGGCTGGAACAACGAGGCGACCCGCCCCAGTCGGGTGTTCGCGGAGTCTTCACACGGTCATCAGCTCCGCGACTCGGGCAAACTCCTCCTCCAGTCGGTCGCGGCCGAGGGCCGCGAACTCCCGGTCCAGGTCTGCCGGTGTCACTCCGCGCAGTTCCACCATGGTGCGGGCGGCCCGGACCCAGGGGGCCCACTGCGAGCCGTACTTGACGTGTTCCATGTGGCATCCCGGGATGGGCTGGAGTGTCTGTGGGTGGTGGAGGGGGCCGACAACACCCCACGCGGGTACGCGCTTGGCCCATGCCGCCACGAACCGCCCACCGCGCAGGGCGTGGCAGAGCTGGATGGAGATCCCGGCGCAGGGCACGCACACCGGCGGACTCGTCGTCCGTTCCCCTTCGCGGATCGGGCCGACGCTGTCCCGCAGGAGGAACAGGTGCGGGCCGTGCGGGTCGGGCGGCATGCGGGAGCAGACCTGGCACATCATGTTCAGCATCGCCCGGCGCTGCCGGTAGGGGTGGACGTTCCGCAGCTGTGGGCTGCCCCGGCGCTG
Organism: Streptomyces sp. NPDC001508; assembly: GCF_040298665.1. Taxonomy (NCBI): domain Bacteria; kingdom Bacillati; phylum Actinomycetota; class Actinomycetes; order Kitasatosporales; family Streptomycetaceae; genus Streptomyces; species Streptomyces sp. NPDC001508. The sequence continues at coordinate 23,438 of NZ_JBEPAP010000082.1, read as the reverse complement.
CTTCGGCCGCAGGGCGTAGCGGGCCCAGAGCACGCCGAAGCTGTCCCGGTCGTACGGCGTCTCGTCCACGTACGCGACTCCCGGGGCCACGCGGCGGCGCGTGACCGGACACGGCAGGAGCCTTTCCTCACTCCAACCGGCGATGTACGGGACGACACTTGGCGGGGCCGGAGGCAACACGATGGAGAACCTTCCTTTGTCGGGACGAGGGTGGCGGCCCGGCACACCGCAGGGCATCACAGGGCCGGGTGTGCCGGGCCGGGCCCGCCGGCCCCCGCGGGGGAGAGTCGGGAGCGGGAAGCCGGCGGGCGCTGTGGGGGGCTCCGGTCGCTCCCTGGGGCGCGGGCGACCGGAGCCGGTCATGGGGTCAGCGGCCGATACCGGCCACGAGGGCGCCCATGAGCACGGCAAGGACCAGCGCGTAGAAGAACTGGCCCTTCGGACTGTCCGGCCTCATACGCATCACCGCCTCTCCTCCCGAGCCGCCGCGACTGAAGCGAGGTAGGGCTCCAGGAGCCCCTCCCCCCATATCGCGCAGGTGAGCAGCCATGCAGCGGCGGCCTCCTCGACCGGCGGCATGAGGAGCCGGAAGGTCACCGCAGTGACCCCGTCCGGACGACGGCGAAGCAGTCGGCGAGAGTGTGGCGGATCTGGTCGCCGTTGATCAGTTTTCGCGGTTCGGTAGTGCCCTCGATCCACGGAGGGTTGTCCCACCGCACGCCCCGGCTCGGCGGGAGGGCGATCCAGCCCTCTCGGCCGGTACGGACCTCGACCGCCTCGTCCACCACGGCGTAGCGCCCGGTCGCCGGGAGGACCAGCAGGACATAGGTGTCAGGATGCGCGATCAGGCACGGGACCGGAGTGCCGCGGTCGAGCAGGACCATGGCGGCCATGCCGACCTGCCGGGGGACAAGGACGGCGTCGAACCGCTGGGTGTGGGCAATGAGTCCGGCGCCGGGTGCGGACTCCAGCGCGGCCGTCAGGGATGTCTCGTCCAGACCGCCGGCGCCCGGGCCAGGGTGTGCGCCAGGGATCGGGCAGTCGGTCCGGCCGCACGTACAGCCCTGCTCGGGCCGGTACCGGTGGCCGAGCGCAAGGGGCCACTCCAGCGCGAGGTACGCCCTCGCCGCTGCGGCCGCGTTTCGGGTATTGATCGGCTCCATTGCCGATACCCCCAGGTGATCACATCGGTACGAGCAGTGACCACTCCAGGTTTGCGCGCCGCCAAGGGGCCGACCCTGAGAATTCTTCAGGGGCGCTCCGGTACAACTGAGCGCCCCTGTGCGCCCGTTCGGGTTAGCTGACGAGTTCCATGTTCCGGATGAGCCCGGACAGGGCGGATGCCTGCGAGGGCACTCCGACCCGGGCGAGGTCGGAGACCAGGGCGCGGGCCATCGGGTCGGCGTAGACGTAGTAAGGCGCCTGCCCGGCGGCCTCGCGCAACTTCACGACCGCGGAGGCGCTGCGCCCCATCCGGTGCAGTGCGCGAGCCTTGTCGATCGCGAAATGTGTCTTGCGCTCCTTGCTCGGGACGGCGTCGACGTTCGCCCTCGGTACCCGCTTGAGCCCCGTCTCAGGCTGGTCGACCTCGACTCCGGCCTCAGCCGCGTGGACGGCCACCGTGCCCCGCCCGAACACCGTTTGAGCCTCCAGGTCGTACCAGCCGTCACCGAGCCGGTCGGCGTCCTCCAGGGCGGCGTCAATGCGCGCCCACGCGTCCCCGGCCCGGCCGCCGCGGGCGTGGCCGATCGCCGCCCGCAGGTGCAGCGCGCCCCGCAGGGACACGGCCCGCTCGTCGGCGCCCCGGGCGCTCGCGTACGGCTCCAGGTCCCGGAGCGCTGCGTCAGCGACGGCGACCGCCTCTCTGAGCGTGGCCTGATGGAGCAGCGCCCCGCACCGGTCCCAGGCGACAGCCGCTTTCGTGACCGGGTCGCCGAGCTGCGTCGCCGAGCCGGCCGCGACCTCCGCCGCGGACCACGCCAAGTCCGGGTAGCCGAGCTGGTTGAGGCACATGCGCGCCGTGCGGGCCGCGTCCACCAGGAGCCGGAGGGCGTCCTCCCGGCCAGAGCCGCCGATGACGAGGAGCGCGGTGTTCAAGTCCTCGACCAGGGACGGGAGAAGGGCGGCCACCTTCGGCAGGTTCGCCGCCTGGCGCGCGGAGTTGGCCTGCTGTGACCGGCGGCTCAACGTGGCCAGGTCGACCGGCGCCCCGGTGGGGCTCAGGCCCGGGTGCCCCGAGAGGATGAGCCCGCTCCGGCGCAGGCCGGTGCGCAGAGCCGGAATGTGGGCGTGCGCGAGGGATCCGCCGTTGCGCCGGAGGCGGTAGGGCTGGCCGAGGAGCCAGACCACGTCGACGTCACACCGCTCGGCGATCGCGGTGATGACGCTGAATCGGTCGAGTGCTAGACGCCCGTTCTCGACGCCGGCGACCCAATCGGTCGAGCGGTCGAGGAAGTCCGCCAGCTCAACTTGAGTCAACCCGGCGGCATTACGGGCGATACGAACGCGGGTACCGATGTGCTCGTCACTGCTGAGGGGCATACGGGTGCTCCGTTCTGGCCTAGGCACTCAAAACGCTACTCCGAACCGCGCCCCCGAGCCGCCCGGGGCGCCGCAACAACGGGATCGTCGTCTGCGCGCTGCGGGTCCGGCATGCGCTGACGGCTGGTCCCACGCGCACGGCGTTCGTCGCCCGGGACCTCCGCGCGGAGATCGAGGCCTTCCCGGCGAGCCGGCCCGCACTGCCCCGGCGGTAGAGTCCGCGCCATGCACCCGGTCGCTCGTTCCAGCACCCGCCTCGGCCTCCGCGAACTCACCATCGAGGAAGTGGACATGGTGCTCGCCGTTTACGGCAGCCCCGAGGCAACGGAGCACCTGTCGTTCGAGCCGCGCGCCCGCGACCGGGTCGCCCACCTGGAAGAAGTGGAGTCCGGCCGGGTCACACGGCGGCTCAGGGCGGTCACCGGCCTGCTCCGTGACGTCGACGCCGCCGGCGCCCGGGACGCTGCCGACCGACTGACCGAGAACGCCGACCTGGGCGGTGCCGCCTGATGAGCACGGTGACCTACCAACGCCACGAGGCCGACGCCGCTGCCCGGCAACTGGACGCGTTCCTCCCGGCGTACGAAGAGGTGTACGCGGAACCGCCGTACTGTGAGGGCCCCAGCGACGTCGCCGAGTTCATCGAGCACTACCAGGTGCACACCCGGCGCCCCGGCATGCGTCTGATCCTGGCCCGTGATGGCGCGGAAGTCGTGGGCTTCACCTACGGCTACTGCCTTGCCCCGGACACCCGCTGGTGGAAGAACCTCCAGGACGTGGCCCTTCCGGACGACTTCACGCGCGAGGACGGCCGGCGCACGATCGCCGTCATCGAACTCGCGGTACGCGGGCCGTGGCGGCGGCGCGGCATCGCCGGCGAACTGCACGCCCGCCTCCTCCAAGGCATGGACGCCGAACGGGTCACGCTCACCGTGCGCCAGGAACCCGAGGCCGCTCCCGCGCAGTCCGCCTACGCCGCCTGGGGATACCGGAAGATCGGAGTGTCCCACCCGTGGCCGGAGGCGCCGTTCTACGACTGCATGATCCGCGAGCTACGCACTCAGGCGCCGTAGCCCCTCCGCCAGCCGGGAGGGCGGTCATGGTGTGCCGTCCGTGTGCCAGGTGCGCCACAGTGCCGCGTACGCCCCGCCGGCCTTGACCAGTTCGTCGTGCGTGCCCAGTTCGGTGAGCCGGCCCTCCTCCATCACGGCCACCCGGTCCGCGTCGTGGGCGGTGTGCAGACGGTGGGCGATCGCGATGACGGTACGGCCCGCCAGCACGGCGGCCAGGGCACGCTCGGTGTGCCGCGCGGTCGCCGGGTCCAGCAGGGCCGTGGCCTCGTCCAGGATCAGGGTGTGCGGGTCGGCCAGCACCACCCGGGCCAGCGCGAGCTGCTGGGCCTGGGACCCGTCGGTGGCCGTAACGCCAGGACCCAGCCGGTTGTCCAGGCCGTCCGGCAGCTCGCGCACCCAGGCGTCGGCGCCCACCGCGGCCAGCGCCGCCCACAACTCCTCGTCGCCGGCCGCCGGTTCGGCGATCCGCAGATTGTCCCGGACCGTGCCGAGGAAGACATGGTGCTCCTGGGTGACCAGCACCACCTGCCGGCGCAGCCGCTCCGGCTCCAGATCCGCGACCGGCACCCCGCCCACCGTCACCGTGCCCGCGCCCGGCGCGTCGACGCCCGCGAGCAGCCGGCTCAGCGTGGTCTTGCCCGCGCCGGACGGCCCGACCACCGCCAGCCGCTCCCCGGGCCGCACCGTCAGATCGACCCCGCGCAGCACCTCCCCGCCCCGCTCGTAGGCGTACCGCACCCCGGACACATCGATCCGGTCGTCCGCCGGGGCCGGGACGCCGCCGTCCGGCACCGACCGCGGCGCCCCGGCCAGCCCCTCCACCCGGGCGAACGACGCGTTGCTGCTCTGCAGTTGCTCGATCCGCATCAGGATCTGGTCCAGCGGCTCGGTGAGCTGCCGCAGATACAGCGCCGCCGCCACCACCGCGCCGAGACCCACCGCCCCGCGCGCGTGCAGCACCCCGCCGACCAGCAGCACCCCTGCCACCGGGATCGTGTACGACACCTCCACGGCCGGGAAGAACACCGTGCGCAGATACAGCGTGTACAGCCGGGTCCGCCGGGAGGTGTCCAACGCGTCCCGGCTCGCCGTGATCCGCCGCTCTTCAAGGCGGAACGCCTCCACCGTGCGGGCCCCGGACGCGGTGGCCGCGACGATCTCCGCGACCTGTGAGGTGGCCGCGCCCTCGGCGAGATAGCCGTCCCTGGCCCGGCGCAGATACCAGCGCAGCGCGCACCAGATCGGGATCGTCCCGAGCACCCCGAACAGGCCGAGCAGCGGGTCCAGCGTGAACACGGCGCCCAGCACGAACAACGCCTGCACCGAGCTGACCAGCAGCTCGGGGCCCACGTCCCGGAGCGTCGTGCCGACCGCGGCCACATCCGCGGTGCCGCGCGCGGTGAGGTCTCCGGTGCCGGCCCGCTCCACCGTCGACGCGGGCAGCGCGAGCGCCCGGTCGACGAACTGCTCACGGACCCGGGCCAGCGTCCGCTCCCCGAACCGGTGGCCCGCGTACCGCGCCCAGCGCGCCAGCAGCAGCTGGACCAGCGCGCACACCAGGATGCCGAGCGCCAGCCGGTCCACCACCGCGACCCCGGCCCCGGCCCGCACCTCGTCCACGATCCGGCCGACCAGCCACGGCCCGGCAAGACCGGCCGCGGCGGCCAGCGCGTTCAGCAGCAGCGCGGCGGCGAAGGACCGCCCGTCGGCCCGCACCAGCCGCACCGTCGCCCGGCGTACCTCGGACCGCCCGGCGACGGGCAGATGACCCGCATCCGGCGTCACCGCACGACCTCCTCGGCGGCGTCGTCACGTGCCACCAGGGCCCGGTAGCCGGGCTCGTCCGCGAGCAGCCGGCGGTGCCGCCCGGTGGCCGCGACCTTGCCGTCCACCAGGTAGTGCACGGTGTCCGCGCGGTCCAGCACCAGCGGCGAGGTCGTGGTCAGCACCGTCGTACGGCCGGCGCGCGCGGCCCGCAGCCGGCGGGCCACCGTGGCCTCCGTGTGCGCGTCCAGCGCCGACGTCGGCTCGACCGCGAGCAGCACCTCCGGGTCCGCCAGCAACGCCCGGACCAGCCGCACCCGTTGCCGCTGGCCGCCCGACAGGCTGCGGCCCTGCGCCGACACGGCCGAGTCGAGCCCGTCCGGCAGGCCCTGCACGATGTCGTCGGCGGCGGCTGCGTGCACCGCCCGCCTGAGCGCGGCGTCGTCGCGATCCCGGCGCCCGGCCACCACCTTCCGCAGCGTCCCCGCGAACAGGTCGGCCTCGTTGTCGCAGACCAGGATCCGGGACCGCACCTCGGCCAGCGGGATCGCGTCGAGCCGCACCCCGCCCCAGGTGGCGGCGGACGGCGCGAAGCGGCCGAGGCGGTCGACCACGGCCGTGGCGTCCGCGGGCCGGGCGGCGACCAGCGCGGTCAGCCGCCCCGGCGGCACCCGCACCCCCGACTGGGGATCGACCAGCGCGGCCGGCTCCGCCGGGGCGGGCCGGGTCCCCTCGTCCGGCTCCGGGGCGAGCCGCAGCAGCGCCACCACCCGGCGCGCGGCCACCACGCCCCGGCTGAGCTGGTAGCCCATCTCCAGGAAGAAGGCCACCGGCCCCACCAGCACCGCGACATAGCCGTACACCGCCACCAACTCGCCGATGGTCAGCTCGCCCGCGGCGGTCATCCGGGCCGCGAGCCAGGTCACCACCGCAAGGAACAGGGTCGGCAGGCCCACCCCGAGCGCCTGCACCCAGCTGGCCACCGCGCCCACCCGGTAGCCCTGCTCCCGCAGCCGCCGCGAATCCTCCCGGAACGCGTCCGCGAACAGCCCCTTGCCGCCGAGCCCGTTGAGGACCCGCAGCCCGCCCGCCAGATCGCCGATGCGCGCGGTCAGCACGCCCTGTCGCTCCCGGTACTCGGTCTCCGCCATCTGCAACCGCACCGTCAGCGGACCCCCGACCAGCGCGATCACCGGCATCCCGAGCAGCACCACCGCGGCAAGCAGCGGTGCGATCGACAGCAGCACCCCGGCCACCACGACGTACACCACCACGGAACCCACCCCGGGCCCGACGACGGTCAGCGACTGGGCGATGGTCTGCACGTCGCCGACGCCGACCGTGACGATCTCCCCGGCCCCGGCCCGCCGCGGCAGCGCGGCCCCCAGCCGCACCGCGTGCCCGACGACCACCTTGACCGTGCGGAAGTTGGCGTCCATCCGCACCCGCGTCATCGTCCGGTGGCGCATGATGCTCAGCCATGAGTTGACCGCCCCGACCAGGAACAGCACCACGGTCCACGCGGTCAGCGCGCCCAGATCACCCGCCACCAGCCCGTCGTCGACCGCCCGGGCCATCAGATATGGCGCCGCCGCCATCAGCACCAGCCAGACGCTGCCCAGCAGCGCCCCGGCCAGCGACCGGCACGGCTGGCACCGCACCAGCCACCACAGATAACGCCAGCCGCCGCGTGTGTCGGGTGTCCCGGGATCCTCGTACGCGTCGATCATCCATGCTCCCCGTCCCGTTCCGGTGTGCCAGGTGCTCCGCCGGAAGTGCCGCTCTGTGCCTGGACTTCGCCGGACTGCTCAGGTCAGGCTGTCCCGCCAGGCCCGGTGCAGGTCCGCGAACCGGCCCGTCCCGGCGATCAGTTCGGCGGGTTCGCCGTCCTCGACGATCCGGCCGTGCTCCATGACCAGCACCCGGTCGGCGATCTCCACGGTGGACAGCCGGTGCGCGATCACCACGGCCGTACGGCCCCGCAGCACCGTCGACATGGCCCGCTGCACCGCCCGCTCCCCGGGCACATCCAGCGAACTGGTCGCCTCGTCGAGGATCAGCACCGCCGGATCGGCGAGCAACGCCCGGGCGAAGCCGACCAGTTGACGCTGGCCGGCCGAGATACGGCCACCCCGCTTGCGTACGTCCGTGTCATAGCCGTCCGGCAGCGCGTCGATGAACTCGTGCGCCCCGATCGCCTTCGCCGCCCGCTCGATGTCCTCGCGGGTGGCCTCCGGGCGGCCGATGGCGATGTTCTCGGCCACCGTGCCCGAGAACAGAAACGCCTCCTGCGTCACCATCACCACCCCGCGGCGCAGTTCGGACGAGGACAGCTCCCGCAGGTCCACCCCGTCGAGCAGGACCCGGCCGTCGGAGGCGTCGTAGAACCGGGCGAGCAGCTTGGCCAGCGTCGACTTGCCCGCGCCCGTCGAACCGACCACGGCGACCGTCTGACCGGCCGGGATCGTGAGGTCGAAGCGGGGCAGCACCTCCCCACCGGTGCGGTAGGCGAACCGGACACCGGCGAAGACGACCTCGCGGCCGGGACGGCCCTTTCTCGACTGCGCCGGCAGCTCTCGGGGCGCGGTCGGCTCCGGCACCGTCGGGGTCTGCGCCAGCAGGCCCGCGATCTTCTCCAGTGAGGCGGCGGCCGACTGGTAGGAGTTGAGGAACATGCCCAGCCGGTCGATGGGGTCGTACAGGCGGCGCAGATACAGCACCGCCGCCGCGAGCACGCCCAGCGCCAGCGAACCGGACGCCACCCGGGAGGCACCCCACAGCACGATCACTGCGACCGCCGTGTTGGCGACCAGCCGGGAACCCACGACATAGCGGGCCATCTCCAGCAGGGCGTCGCCGTTCGTCCGCTCGTGCCGCCGGTTGAGGACGTCGAACTCGGCGTCGTTCGCGGCCTCCCGGCGGAAGGCCCGTACCGGCCGGATGCCGTTCATCGTCTCGACGAACTTCACGATCACCGCCGCGATGGCCGTGGAACGGAGCCGGAACACCCGCCCCGCGCGCCGCTGGTAGAGCCGTACCAGCAGATACAGCGGCACCAAGGAGGCCACCGCGACCGCGCCGAGGCCCAGGTCGAGCCAGAGCAGCATCGCGGAGATGTACACGAAGGACAGGATCACCGTGACGAGTTCCTGAAGCCCCTCGCTGAGCAGTTCACGCAGTGACTCCACGTCCGCGGTGGAGCGCGAGATGAGCCGGCCCGAGGTGTACCGCTCGTGGAAGTCGACGCTCAGCGCCTGCGCGTGCCGGAAGATACGGCCGCGCAGGTCGAGCAGCACGTCCTGGTTGACGCGCGCGGACGCCTCGATGAACGCGAACTGGAGGCCGCCGGAGAGCAGCGCGCACAGCAGATAGCCGACGGCGACCGCGATCAGCGGGCCGTGCTCGCCACGCCCGAGGGCCGGTACGGCGCTGTCGATGGCGTACGCCACCAGCAGCGGACCGGCCTGCACGGCGGCCTGTTGGAACAGCAGCAGCAGCGTGGTGACGGCGACGCGTGCCTTCATCGGGGTGAGCAGCGAGCGCAGCAGGGCGGCCGTGGCACCCGGCGGCGTGGGCAGCACATCCCGGTCGAAGGGGTCCTGGGAGTCCTGCGGCCGGGCCGGAGCGTCCCCCGCGTCCGGCGGGGACACGGACCCGGAGGCGGCGGGCGGCGGAGCCGACGAGGCGGGAGCGGTCATCGAGCGTCCTCCACTTCTGCGCCCGGCACACCGGCGGCCCACGGCGCACCACCGCGCCCGTCCTGGCCCCGTCCGTCACCCGCGCCGGATCCGGGGTGTTCGCCGGTGGTTCGTCGTTCGGCCCGTCCGCCGGGCCGGTGCTCGGCCCGCTCCCCGGTCTGTGCCTTCGGGGGTTCGCCGCCGGGTCCGGGCTCTTCGCCGGACATCAGGTGGGCGTACTCCGGGTTGCTGCCGAGCAGTTCGTGGTGGGTGCCGACCGCGGTGATGCGGCCCTGGGAGAGCAGCGCGACGCGGTCGGCGAGCAGCACCGTCGAGGGGCGGTGGGCCACGATCAGCGCGGTGGTGTCCGCGAGGACCCGGCGCAGCGCGGCCTCCACGGCGGCCTCGGTGTGCACGTCGAGCGCGGACAGCGGGTCGTCCAGCACCAGGAAGCGCGGGCGGCCCACCACCGCCCGGGCGAGCGCGAGCCGCTGCCGCTGCCCGCCGGACAGGCTCAGCCCCTGCTCGCCGACCTGGGTGTCCGTGCCCTGTGGCAGGGCGTGCGCGAACTCTGCCTGCGCGACGGACAGCGCACGCTCCAGGTCCGCCCGGCCGGCGCTCCCGTCGCCGCCCATGAGTACGTTCTCCCCGACGGACGCGGAGAACAGCGTCGGTTCCTCGAACGCGACGGCCACCTTCGCGCGCAGTTCCTCGCGGGACATGGCGGTGATGTCCCGCCCGTCCAGCGTGATCCGCCCGGAGGTGACCTCGTGCAGCCGGGGGATGAGCGCCGTCAGGGTGGTCTTCCCGCTGCCGGTCGCCCCGACCAGCGCCATGGATTCGCCGGGGCGGATGTGCAGGTCGATGCCGTCGAGGGTGGGCGGGGAGCCGGGCGGGGCGTCGGGATAGCGGAACCGGACGCCGTGGAACCGGAGTCCGTCGTCCGCAGGCCCCGGCTTCCGGTCGGGTCCGCCGGTTCCCCCCGGCTCCTCCACCCGGGCGTCCAGCGCCTCGAAGTACCGTTCCGTCGCCGTCGCCGCCTCCTGCGTCATCGCCAGCAGGAACCCGATCGAGTCCACCGGCCAGCGCAGCGCGAGCGCCGTGCTCAAGAAGGCGACCAGCGTCCCCGCGGACAGCTGCCCGTCCGCCACCCGCACGGTCCCCAGCACCAGCGCCGCGCCGATCGCGACCTCCGGCAGCGTCACGATGACGGCCCAGATCGTCGCCAGCAGCCGCGCCTTGCGCAGCTCCGTGCCGCGCAGCGTCCCCGACAGCTCGCGGAACGCCCGCGCCTGGCTGCGGTGCCGGCCGAACCCCTTGATGATGCGGATGCCGAGCACGCTCTCCTCGACGACCGTCGTCAGATCGCCGACCTGGTCCTGGGCGAGCCGCGCCACAAGGGCGTACCGCCGTTCGAAGACCGCGCAGGTCCACATCAGGGGCACCGCAGGACCGAGGACGACCAGCCCGAGCAGCCAGTCCTGGGACATCATGATCGCCACACCGACCAGGATCGTCACACCGTTGACCAGCAGGAACGTCAACGGGAAGGCGAGGAACATGCGCAGCAGCATCAGATCGGTGGTGCCCCGGGAGAGCAACTGGCCCGATGCCCAGCGGTCGTGGAAGGCCACCGGCAGCCGTTGCAGATGCCCGTACAGCCCGGCCCGCATCTCCGCCTCGACGTGCGACAGCGGCCGGGCCACCAGCCACCGCCGCAGCCCGAACAGCACCGCCTCCGCGATCCCGAGCAGCAGCAGGTACAGCGCGCCCAGCCACACACCGGCCGGATCCCGGTCGGCGACCGGCCCGTCCACCATCCACTTCAGGACCAGCGGGATCACCAGCCCCGCACAGGAGGCGACCACCGCGACGAACGCCGCGGTGAACAGCCGTACCCGTACGGGGCGTACATACGGCCACAGCCGTAACAGGGTGCGCGCGGTGGAACGGTCCGGACGATCCTTGGTGGTTGCATGTGTCGAGGGCATCACACGGAGCCTACGGATCAGCACCGACGACGCCCACCGAGTTTCGGCCGGGCACCCGGTCGCACAGATGCGCGCACGGGTCGCACGGCCGCGTCCAGCAGGGGCGCGGAACCGTGTCGATATGCGGCCCCGCCGCGCAGGCACAACAAGCCCCGCCGACGCGACAGCTGGCCGACGGCGGGGTAGCTGGATCACGGCGCGGTAGCCGGACGGCGGCGGGGTAGCTGGACGGCGGCGGGGCGGCCGGACGGCGGCGGGGTAGCTGGACGGCGGCGGGGCGGCCGGACGGCGGCGGGGTAGCTGGACGGCGGCGGGGTAGCCGGACGGCGGCGGGGTAGCGGGACCACGGCGGGGCGGCCGGACGGCGGTGGGGCAGCTGGACCACGGCGCGGTAGCCGGACGGCGGCGGGGCAGCGGGACGGCGGCGGGGTAGCTGGACCACGGTGGGGTAGCTGGACGGCGGTGGGGTAGCTGGACGGGGGCGGGGTAGCGGGACCACGGCGCGGTAGCGGAACGACGGCGCGGCAGCGGAACGACGGCGGGGTAGCCGGACGACGGCGGGGCAGCGGGACCACGGCGGGGTAGCCGGACCACGACGCAGTCGGACCACAGCGGAGCCCGGCCACGGCGCAGCGATCGTATGTCGGCACCCCACGGCCCAGCCCATCCGGTCGAGGTCACAGGACCCGCAGCAGCAGTACCGCCCGCTCCGGCACCGTGATCGCCGTACCGGCCCCGTGCACCACGCCCGGTGCCGTCGCCTGGTCCTCCCGGGACGTGTCGACGACGACCTCGTAGCGGTCCGCCCACGGCGGGCCGGGCAGGACGAAGGGCGCCGGGCGGTCCCCGGCGTGCAGCACGGCGAGGAAGCTGTCGTCGAGGATCGGCGCACCCTGCTCGTCGCGGCCCGGTATGTCCCGCCCCGAGAGGTACATGCCGAGTGAGGCGGCGGGGGCGTACCAGTCGTCCTCCGTCATCTCCTCGCCCCGCGCGGTGAACCAGGCCAGATCGCGCAGGCCGTCCGCCGAGTGGGCGCGCCCGGAGAAGAACGCGCGCCGGCGCAGCACCGGGTGCCGGTGGCGCAGGGCGATGAGACGGCACGTCAGTTCGAACAGCGCCCGCCAGCCGGGCTCCGCCGGCAGCGACCAGTCCAGCCAGCTGATCGGGTTGTCCTGGCAGTAGGCGTTGTTGTTGCCGTGCTGGGTGCGGCCCAGTTCGTCGCCGGCCACCAGCATCGGTACGCCCGTGGACAGCAGCAGCGTGCTGAGCAGGTTGCGCATCTGCCGGCGCCGCAACGCCAGGATCCGCTCCTCGTCCGTCTCGCCCTCGGCCCCGCAGTTCCACGAGCGGTTGTCGCCGGAGCCGTCCCGGTTGTCCTCGCCGTTCGCCTCGTTGTGCTTGCGCTCGTAGGACACCAGGTCACGGAGGGTGAAACCGTCGTGCGCCGTGACGAAGTTGACCGAGGCGTACGGGCGGCGGCCACCCCAGGCGTACAGGTCGCTGGAGCCGGACAGGCGGTAGCCGAGGTCGCGCACGTCCGGCAGCGCGCCGCGCCAGAAGTCGCGGACGGCACCACGGAAGCGGTCGTTCCACTCCGTCCACAGCGGAGGGAAGGCGCCGACCTGGTAGCCGCCCGAGCCGATGTCCCAGGGCTCGGCGATCAGCTTGACCCGGCGCAGCACCGGGTCCTGGGCGATCACCGCGAGGAACGGCGAGAGCATGTCGACGTCGTGCATCGAACGGGCCAGCGCCGCGGCCAGGTCGAACCGGAAGCCGTCCACGCCCATCTCCGTCACCCAGTAGCGCAGCGAGTCGGTGATCAGGCGCAGCACCTGCGGCCGCACGACGTGCAGGGTGTTGCCGCAGCCGGTGTAGTCGGCGTACCGGCGGGCGTCGTCCTGGAGTCGGTAGTAGCCGCGGTTGTCGATGCCCTTGAGGGACAGCGTCGGGCCCAGCTCGCCTCCCTCCGCGGTGTGGTTGTAGACCACGTCGAGGATGACCTCGATGCCGGCCGCGTGCAGGGCGCGGACCATGCGCTTGAACTCGCCGACCTGCTCGCCGGTGGTCCCGGAGGCGGCGTAGGCGGCGTGCGGGGCGAAGTAGCCGATCGAGTTGTAGCCCCAGTAGTTCCGCAGGCCGCGGCGCAGCAGGTGGTCCTCGTGCGCGAACTGGTGCACGGGCAGCAGTTCCACGGCCGTCACGCCCAGCTTCACCAGGTGCTCGATCGCCGCCGGATGGGCCAGCCCGGCGTAGGTGCCGCGCAGTTCCTCGGGGATGCCCGGGTGCAGTCGGGTGAATCCGCGCACGTGCAGCTCGTAGATGACCGAGTCCGCCCACGGCGTCTTGGGGCGGCGGTCGTCGGCCCAGTCGTCGTCATCGTGGACGACGACGCCCTTGGGGACGAACGGCGCCGAGTCCCGCTCGTCGCGCACGGTGTCGGCGATGTGCTGCTCGGGCCAGTCCCGCACATGCCCGTACAGCTCCGGTGCCAGCCCGGACGAGGCGTACTCGCCGTCCACCGCGCGCGCGTACGGGTCGAGCAGCAGCTTGGCCGGGTTCCACCGGGCGCCGGTCCACGGGTCCCAGCGGCCGTGCACCCGGTAGCCGTAGCGCCGGCCGGGCCGCACACCCGGCAGGAAGCCGTGCCATATCTCGTGCGTCAGCTCGGTCAGTGGCACCCGTGTCTCCCGGCCGGTGTCGTCGAACAGACACAGCTGGACCGCCTCCGCCCCGCCCGCCCAGAGCGCGAAATTGGTGCCGGCGCTTCCCTCAGGGCCGGGCCGGAAGCGGGCCCCGAGGGGCGTGGGGGCGCCCGGCCGGACGGCCGGCGCCGGACGCCGGGCACCGTTTGTCGCGGCGGCCGGGCGGCCGTCCTGCCCGGCCCGCTCCTGGGCCGTCGCCCGCTGCTCGGCTGCGCTCGTCACTCTGTCGGCCCCTCTGCGTCGGCTCGTCCGCCCACGGGGCGCAGCCGGCCCCTGTCATGCGGGCGGGCGCGCCGGACCCCCTGGTCCACGGCGTGCCCGGCCGCATGACAGGGCGTGCCCGCGGCGGCTCGCGCGGGCGCGGCGGCTCCCCGTCTCGTCGTCCTCCCCCCTGTTCTGCCCACAGCGTGCGTCGCACTCACGTTTCCCCAGGGCCGGGCCGTCGTTGAGTCACGCGTGAGGCATGGACAAGGGCGCGCACGGCGCGCGACGGCCACACTGGCCGCGGTGTTGACATGGGCAGGGCTGCTGGCGGGCGCCGCCGGCTGTTCCTCGGGCGGCGCGGACGACCTCGGCATCGGCCGGTTGTTCGGCAAGCCGCCGACCCCCAAGGAAGCCATCAGCGTCTCCCCGGACGACGGCGGCAAGAATGTGCGGCCCGGCGAACGGCTACGGGTACGGGTGGCGAGCGGACGTCTGGAGTCGGTGCGGGTGGTCAGGCACCAGGACGCCCAGGAAACCAGGATCGCCGGGCACATCACCGGCGACGGCATGGTCTGGGAGCCTGACGAGCGGGAGCTGGCGCTCGCCGCCAAGTACACGGTGGACGTGGTGGCCCTGGACGGGCACGGGCGCCGCTCGGCCCGGCACACCGAGTTCACCACCCAGGTGCCGGCGGAGCGTTTCATCGCGTACATCACCCCGGAGAACCGCTCCACCGTGGGTACCGGGATGATCGTCTCGCTGAGTTTCAACCGGGACATCGCCGACCGGGCCGCCGTCGAACGCGCCGTCCGCGTCACGGCGCGGCCCGCCGTCGAGATCCGCCCGCACTGGTTCGGCAAGAACCGTCTCGACTTCCGGCCCGAGCAGTACTGGAAGCCCGGCACCAAGGTCACCGTCGATCTGGCGCTGCGCGACGTCCAGGGGGCCCGCGGGGTGTACGGACTCCAGCGCAAGACGGTCGAGTTCACCGTCGGCCGCAGTCAGGTCTCGCTGGTCGACGCGGCGGAGCACACCATGGAGGTACGGCGCGACGGCCGGTTGGTGTCCACCGTGCCGATCACCGCAGGGGCCCCGGAGACCACCACGTACAACGGGAAGATGGTGGTCATGGAGATGTACGAGGTCACCCGGATGAACGGCCAGACGGTCGGCTTCGGCGGCGAATACGACATCCCCGACGTCCCGCACGCCATGAGACTCACCGACAGCGGCACCTATCTGCACGGCAACTACTGGTCTCAGGACGCCCCCGGGGTGGCCAACGTCAGCCACGGCTGCGTGGGCCTCAGGGACATCCAGGGCGGCAGTTCGAGCACGCCCGCGGGCTGGTTCTTCGACCGCACCCTCATCGGTGACGTCGTCGAGGTCGTCAACAGCAATGACGAGACCGTCGATCCCGGCAACGGCCTGAGCGGATGGAACATGGGCTGGAAGGAGTGGAAGGCGGGCGGCGCGGTCAAATAACGGGTGGGGGAGAGCGGTTGGGGTGGCCGGCGGACGGGCCGCGACGGGCGGAATTTGCGACGGAACGGTGACCAATGCCTGACGCCAAGCTCAAAACCCTGCGGTTAATATGCGCCAGAGTGTGCGCGTGACGCACCGGGGCGGGGGCCTGACCAGGCCCGGCGGAGGGGAGAAGAGTTGAACGTGCGGCCGATATCGGGGGCGTCGGTTGACGCGCGGCGGCGGACGGGCAAGGGGGGTGGCGGGCGGACGCGTAAGGGACTGCCGGCGCTCATAGCCGGCGTCCTGCTCATGGCGGTCACCGCGTGCGGCGGTTCGGGGTCGGACTCCGGGTCCGGCTCCCAGGACGGCAAGGGCAAGGACTCCTCGACGCAGCAGAGTGCGCAGTCGCAGGCCGCCGTCACCATAGCCCCCAAGGACGGTGCCCGGTCCGTCGGCACCAGCGGGGCCCTGAAGGTCTCCGCGGCCAAGGGCAAGCTGACCGAGGTCGTCGTCAAGGACGCCAAGGGCAGGGCGGTCGACGGCACGATCACCGGCGGGGGCTCCCGCTGGGCGCCCTCCCGCCATCTGGCCGCCGCCACCGCGTACACGGTGCACGCGGTCGCCGAGGACTCCGCGGGCCGTGAGGCCGCCGAGGACTCCCGCTTCACCACACTGACGCCGCAGCACACCTTCACCGGCTCCTTCACTCCCGAGGACGGGTCCACGGTCGGCGTCGGAATGCCGTTCTCGCTGCGCTTCACCCGAGGCATCACACATCCCGAGGACGTCGAGAAGGCCATCAGGATCACCACCGAGCCGGCCGTCGACGTCGAGGGCCACTGGTTCGGCAACGACCGCCTGGACTTCCGGCCCGAGAAGTACTGGAAGGCGGGGACGAAGGTCACCGTCCGGCTCGACCTGGACGGCGTCGAGGGGCGGCCGGGCGTCTACGGCGAGCAGGCCAGGACCGTGAAGTTCACCATCGGCCGCAACCAGGTCTCCGTCGTGGACGCCAAGAAGCACACGATGAAGGTCACCCAGGACGGCAAGGTCATCAAGACCATCCCGGTCACCACCGGCAAGCCCGGCTACGACACCTGGAACGGCCAGATGGTCATGAGCGAGAAGCTCACGGTGACCCGGATGAACGGCGAGACCGTCGGCTACGGCGGCGAGTACGACATCAAGGACGTACCGCACGCCATCCGCCTGACCACCTCGGGCACCTTCATCCACGGCAACTACTGGGGCGGCGGCGCCTTCGGCAACTACAACGCCAGCCACGGCTGTGTGGGGCTGCGCGATGTGCGCGGCGGCTGGGACAAGGGCGTGCCCGCGGCCTGGCTCTTCAACCACTCCATGATCGGCGATGTGGTGGTCGTCAAGAACTCCGACGACCGCACCGTGGCCCCGGACAACGGCCTCAACGGCTGGAACATGTCCTGGAAGGAGTGGACGGCGTAACGAGAGGCATGCGCGGACGCCCGGCCGCATGCCGATATGCGGCTACCCCGCACCAACCCGATCACCCCCCGCCCCCGCCGAGCAAACACCCCGAAACCCTGCCGGGGGAGTCCGCGCCGCGGGGGCACGGGGCCCGTCGTGAGCGGCTGCTGTCGGTGGCGGTCGTCTCGGGGGGTGGGGGGTGGGGAGGGGGATCGGTGGGCGGTTGAGTACCGGTTGTGTCGCGGGGCGTGAACGGCCGCTAACCTGCGGAGCATGACCGTACATCTCGAAGTCGCCGAAGGCGTCGGCACGCTGCGGCTCGACCGCCCGCCGATGAACGCGCTGGACGTCGCCGTGCAGGACCGGATCAGGGAGCTTGCCGAGGAGGTCACGCGCCGCGACGACGTACGCGCCGTGGTGCTCTACGGCGGCGAGAAGGTGTTCGCGGCCGGCGCGGACATCAAGGAGATGCGCGCCATGGACCACGCCGCGATGGTCCTGCGCGCCCGTGGCTTGCAGGACTCCTTCACCGCCGTGGCCCGCATCCCCAAGCCGGTGGTCGCCGCCATCACCGGCTACGCGCTGGGCGGGGGCTGCGAACTCGCGCTGTGCGCGGACTACCGCTTCGCCGCCGACAACGCCAAGCTGGGCCAGCCGGAGATCCTGCTCGGCCTGATCCCGGGCGCCGGCGGCACCCAGCGGCTGCCGCGGCTGATCGGCCCCGCCAAGGCCAAGGACCTCATCTTCACGGGCCGTCAGGTCAGGGCCGAGGAGGCGCTGGCCATCGGCCTGGTGGACCGAGTGGTTCCGGCCGCCGACGTGTACACCGAGGCGCACGCCTGGGCCGCGAAGCTGGCACAGGGGCCGGCGATCGCACTGCGCGCGGCGAAGGAGTCGATCGACACCGGTCTTGAGGCGGACCTCGACACCGGGCTCGCCGTCGAACGGACATGGTTCGCGGGGCTGTTCGCCACCGAGGACCGCGAACGGGGCATGCGCAGCTTCGTGGAGGACGGCCCGGGCAAGGCCAAGTTCGTCTGAGGAACTGCCGGGAAAACGCTTGCAATTGACGTGGTGTCTCATCCGGGGTCCCTCGAGGGGGCGGACTGTGACAGCCTTGTGGCAGTCTTGAGCCTGCCTTGTCGAGGAGGCCCGTCCCTTGCCGGGGAATGAACCGTCTGCGCAGGTCGACCGGGCTGCCATCAGCTCTGAAATGTCCTCGGCATATGCCGAGCGGCAGTCGCGTACGGGTAGCTCGTCGGGGGCGTATTCCCCCGGAACGGCCACGGACGGCGCCCGGTGCGGCCATGATGGGGGCATGGCGGGGCTGGAGGGCATGGAACAGCCGCGGGGACACGGCCGTGCGACGACGGCGCGCTGGTCGCCTGCGGTCGAGGACGAACAGGCGCTCAAGGTACTCGACCTGTTCGGCAACCCCGCCGAGGCCGAGGTCCCGCTGCCGTCCCGCCCCGAGTCCGCGGCCACCGCGCGCCGGCTCGCCCAGGTCGTGGTCCTGCGCCAGTGGGGGCTCTCCCCGAAGCTGGCGGAGGACGCCGTCCTGCTCGTCTCCGAACTCGTCGGCAACGCCGTGCGCCACACCGGGGCCCGTGTCTTCGGGCTGCGGATGCGGCGGCGTCGTGGGTGGCTGCGGGTGGAGGTTCGCGACCCCTCGCGTGGGCTGCCGTGTCTGATGCCGGTGCAGGAGCTGGACATCAGCGGTAGGGGGCTGTTCCTCGTGGACCGGCTGTCCGACCGGTGGGGCGTGGATCTGCTGCCGCGGGGCAAGACGACGTGGTTCGAGATGAGAGTGACCGACCGCTGACGCCCCGCGGAGCGCCGCCCGACGCGACCCGGGAACTGTCCCTCAATGGGCGCAATAGGCGTTTTTTCGTATGTCGTGCCTTTTAAATGGTGTGCGTGACCACGACCGACCGCCGCGGGGCGCTCCGCGCGGGCGCCGGGCTCGTCACCGGTGGCGTCCTCGCCGCCGGCTGCGGGTCCGCCACGGGCTTCGGGCGGCCCGCCCCCACACGCCCCACCGCCCCCGCGAAGGCCACGCCCCGCGCCGCCCCCGCACCCCGGGCCTTCCCCCGGCAGCCCGCCCAGATCACCCACGGCCCGCGCGACCACCCCCGAATCGCCCTCACCTTCCACGGCCAGGGCGCCCCCGCGCTCGCCCGCGCCCTGCTCACCGAGGCCGAACGGCGCGGCGCCCGCGTCACCGTCCTCGCCGTCGGCAGCTGGCTGGACGAGCATCCGCAGCTGGCCCGCCGCATCCTCGACGGCGGCCACGACCTCGGCAACCACACCCAGCGGCACATCTCGATCAACACCCTGTCCGAGGCCGAAGCCCGCGCCGAGATCACCGGCTGCGCGGACCGGCTGAAACGGCTCACCGGTTCGATCGGCAGCTGGTTCCGCCCGTCCCGGGCCGTGACCGCCTCCCCGCTGGTCGAGCGGCTGGCCCGCGCCGCGGGCTACCCGCACGTGCTGTCGTACGACATCGACTCGCTCGACCACACCCGGCCGGGCGCGGCCGCCGTCACCCGCACGGTTCTCACCGAGGTCACCGCCGGATCGGTGGTCAGCCTGCACTTCGGCTATCCGGACACGGTGGCCGCCCTCCCCGACGTACTGCAAGAACTCGACCGCCGCGGACTGCACGCGGTCACCACCACGGAGCTGCTGAGCTGATGCAACCCACCCTCGCCGCCCGCGTCCTGGCCGCCGGTGCTGCCCTGTCCGCCCTGACCCTGCTGTCCGCCTGCGGCGGCGACACCGAGCACCGCACGGACACGGCGATCGCCAGCAGGGCGCCCGTCCCGGACCGGTCGATGCAGTACCAGGGCGACGCACTGCCCGGCATGCCGCCCGTGCTCGACCCGAAGGACGTCTACGCCGCCGACCGCCCCGGCCTGCTCTCCCCGGTGGTCGACGACTTCCCGTCGCGCATCTACGTCCCCAACACCAACTCCAACAGCGTCAGCGTCATCGATCCGAAGACGTACAAGGTCATCGGGACGATCCCGGTCGGCGTCCAGCCCCAGCACGTCGTGCCCTCCTGGGACTTGAAGACCCTGTGGGTCAACAACGACCGGGGCAACTCCCTCACCCCCATCGACCCGAGGACCGGGAAGGCGGGCAAGCCGGTCCCCGTGCACGACCCGTACAACCTCTACTTCACGCCCGACGGCAAGTACGCGATCGTCATGGCCTCCCTCGACCGCCAGTTGGTCTTCCGCGACCCGCACACCATGAAGACCGCCAAGACCGTCCCGGTCAGCTGCTACGGCGTCAACCACGCCGACTTCTCCCTCGACGGCCGCTACTTCATCGTCTCCTGCGAGTTCAGCGGTGAACTGCTGAAGGTCGACACGGCGCGGATGGAGGTCGTCGCGCAGCAGCGGCTGCCGCTCCAGGGCGCGATGCCCCAGGACGTCAAGATGTCGCCCGACGGCAAGCTGTTCTACATCGCCGACATGAAGGCCAACGGGCTGTGGATCCTGGACGGCGACACCTTCGACAAGCCGCGGTTCCTGGCCACCGGCAAGGGCGCCCACGGCCTCTACGTCAGCCGCGACTCCCGCGTGATGTACGTCTCCAACCGGGGCGAGGGCACCATCTCCCTGTTCGACTTCGGCCGGAACAAGCTCACCGGGAAGTGGCGCCTGCCCGGCGGCGGCAGCCCCGACATGGGCGGCGTCTCCACGGACGGCAAGGTGCTGTGGCTGTCCGGCCGCTACCACTCCGAGGTGTACGCGATCGACACCCGCACCGGTGCCCAACTGGCCCGCATCAAGGTCGGCAGCGGCCCGCACGGACTCGCCGTCTATCCGCAGCCGGGCCGCTACTCGCTCGGGCACACCGGCATCTTCCGCTGAGACACGGCCAGTTGGACACGCCCCCGATGGGGTGACGGTCCCGGCTCCACGCCCCGGGAACCGGGATCGTCACCCCCATGACCAGTACTCGCCCGCGGCGCCGCGCCGCTGCCGCCGCCCTCTGCCTCACGGCCGTCCTCGCCACGACGGCCGCGGCCCCGGCCGCCTCGACCCCCGTACGGGCACCCGCCCAGGCCGCCCCGGCCTGCCCCCGGTTCGAGGACCCGATCGAGGCGGCCGCCGACCGCCGCGTCGACATCGACCGGATCACCCCGACGCCGGCGTGGCGCACCACGTGCGGCACCCTGTACCGCAGCGACAGCCGCGCCCCGTCCGTCGTCTTCGAGGAGGGCTTTCGGCCCAAGGACGTGGTGAACGGGCAGTACGACATCGAGAAGTACGTCCTCGTCAACCAGCCCTCGCCGTACGTCTCCACCACCTATGACCACGACCTGTACAAGACCTGGTACAAGTCCGGCTACAACTACTACGTCGACGCACCCGGCGGCATCGACGTCAACAAGACCATCGGCGACACCCACCGATGGGCCGACCAGGTGGAGGTTGCCTTCCCCGGCGGCATCCAGCGGAAGTACGTCATCGGCGTCTGCCCGGTCGACAGGACCACCAAGACCGAGATCATGAGCGAGTGCCGGAGCAACCCGCACTACAAGCCGTGGCACTGAGCAGCGCCTCCGCCGCCACCGGGCGGTAGCCGGCCGCCAGGAACGCCCGCAGACTGCGGGCGTTCCCCGGCGACACCTGGGCCCACACCGGCTCGTCGGCGAGCCGCAGCGCCGCCGCCACCAGGTCCCGTCCCAGCCCGCGGTGGCGGACCCCCTCGTCCACCTCCACCGACACCTCCAGCCGTCCGGCCACCCCGCGGCCCAGCACCACCACCCCGCCGTCCGCCGCCCAGACCCGTACCCCGTCGCGGCGCTCGCGGGCATAGCCGACCCGGGGATGACCCACGTCCGTGACCTCCCGGAGCGCGAGCGGCGGCCCGCCCGCAAGCGGAGTGCCGACCAGCAGCGCGTCGACCGTGTCGTGGGCGCGCCCCGTGCGCGCCATGAAGTCCGCCAGGAAGCGCGGATGCACGGCGGCGGCCAGCGGATCGCAGTCGACCGCGTGAAGCGCCCCGCGCACCCACCCCTCGTCCTCGTCCGTGAACACCACCGCGTGCGCGGTGAAGGCGATCACGCCCGCGTGCCGGTGCGCGGGCTGCGGCACCACGGTCGTGCCGCCGTCGTCCGGCGGGAACACTCCCCGGGCCGCCGCGTCGAGAATGTCCCGCAGGGTCTTCGTCACGCCCGCACTCCCGGCTCTGCTTGAGTCTCCACCCACTGGAAGGCCCAGACTCGCAGACATGCAGCACCCTCCGCGGGGCCACCCCCCAGACCCCCCGTACGACGACGGCGGCCTTTTCACCATCGGCGAGCTGGCCAGGGCCACCGGGCTGACCGTGCGCACCATCCGCTACTGGTCCGACGAGGGCGTCCTCGAACCGGTGGCCCGCTCGTCAGGCGGCTACCGGCTCTACGACACCGCGTCCGCCGCCCGCCTGGAGCTGATCCGCACCCTGCGCGAACTGGGACTCGGCCTGGCGCAGGTGCGGGACGTGCTCTTTGGCGAGCGGACGGTGGCGGAGGTCGCCGCCGCGCACGTGGCGGCGCTCGACGCCCAGATCCGCTCGCTGAAGGTGACCCGCGCGGTGCTGTCGACCGTGGCCCGACGCGGCTCGACCGCAGAGGAGATGACACTGATGAACAAACTGGCGCGGCTGTCGGCCGCCGAACGGCAACGGATCGTCGACGAGTTCGTGGAGGAGACCTTCCGCGGGCTCGACACCGCCGACCCCGCGATCCGGGAGCGGATGCGGCACACCGGGGTGAACCTGCCCGACGACCCGACCCCGGCCCAGGTCGACGCCTGGGTGGAGCTGGCCGAACTGCTCCAGGACCCCGGCTTCCGGGCCGCGATGCGCCGGAACATCGAGATCAACGCGGCCGACCGCGGCCCGGACACCCCGGCCGGCGCGTCCCTGTGGTTCTTCCGGCGCCTGGTCGACCTGGTCGGCGCCGCCCGGGCGCGCGGCGTCACGCCCGAGAGCCCGGAGGCCGACGCCGTACTGGCCGAACTGCTCGGCGAGGGCGCCGATCACGCGACGGTGCTGCGCCGCATCGACCTCGGCGCCCAGGTCGCCCGCTACCGCGAACTGGCCGCCGCCGTCGCCGGACACCAGGAGCCCCCGAGACACCAGGAGGAGTTCGCCTGGGTGGTCACCGCGCTACGGGTGCGGGCGGGCGGTTAATCTGACCCGCGGCACTACGCCGACACGGCACGAGAAACACGAACAAAAAGGGGCGGATCGGTGGCGGACATCGACGAGGCACGCAAGCAATTCGAGCGGATCGACGCGGACGGCGACGGGTTCATCACCGCCGCCGAGTTCAAGACCGCCCTGGCCCAGGGGGGCGACTGGAACGTCACCGAGGCGGTGGCCGAGGCCGTCATCAAGACCCGCGACCTCAACGGCGACAAGGTGCTGTCGTTCGACGAGTTCTGGGCCTACCTGAGCAAGTGACGTGAGCGGGGCGCCGCTCGATGCCCGGCGCCCAGTGGTTCCCCGGGGCGACCCTGAACTACGCCGAGCACGCCCTGCGCGCCGCCACGGTCCGCGCGGACGAACCCG
>NZ_JBEPAP010000081.1:0-37804 GCF_040298665.1 Streptomyces sp. NPDC001508 | reverse complement strand
TTCGCTCGGCCCATGTGATCCCAGCGTCGGCATTCTTCCGCTTTGCCGTCTATGCCATGCCGGGACGGTGCCGAGTCGTGCTCCCGCGGTGCGCCGACGGTGCGCCAGAGGCAAAAAAGGAAGCGGCGTCTGACACGTGTTCGGGCTGGTCAGACGCCGTCGTGCGGGATGTGCCCGGAACCGGACTTGAACCGGTACGCCCGCGAGGGGCAGCGAGGTTTAAGCTCGCCGTGTCTGCATTCCACCATCCGGGCAGGCCGTGGCTCCGCTTACGAGGTCCCGAGCCTATCGGGATACCTCCCCCGAACAGCGGACGAGCGGACCGATGTTGTCTTATTTTATTGATGTCTGAGTGAGCATCAGCAAGGGGTACGGCCCATCCGCACTTGCCAATAGCGTGACGGCCGGTGGGCACGCGCGTACGCGGAATGACGGAATTTCACCGCCCCAACCAGGGCGCCCCACCCGTTCGCGGCACGGCTCCGCCCACCCGTTCCCACACGGCGCCGCCCCATCCCTCGGCGACAGCCTTCCGGTGCCGCTCCCTCGTCGGCGACAGCCCTCCCGGCGCCACTCCCCCATCGGCGACAGCCCTCCCGCACTCCGGCACGGCGCCGCTCCACCCCCCGTCGCCGGGCGGCCCTCCTGCTTTCGGGCCGCCCCGCCGTCATCCCCAGGTATGACGCGGCCGCCTTCTCTCCGACCGAAGTCGCCCCCCGGAACCGGAACAGCGGCTGACTCCCGGGGCGCGGACGACCAGGACGATGGAGACAGTCCGAGCCAGACCGAGCCAGTCCCGAGCCAGTGCCCGAGCCAGACAGAGCCAGTCCCGAGCCAGACCGAGCCAGTTCGAGCCAGTTCAAAGACGGTCCCCACGAACGTCGTCGTCCCGACAGGAGAGCCCTCCCGTGACCACCACACCCATCGCCGCCGACCGGACGGCCACCGTGGCCGCACGCGCCGCGGAGCTGTCCAAGATCTACGGGCAGGGCGAGACCCAGGTGGTCGCCCTGGACCGGGTCTCCGTCGACTTCCGGCAGGCCGAGTTCACGGCGATCATGGGGCCGTCGGGCTCCGGCAAGTCCACGCTGATGCACTGCGTCGCGGGTCTGGACACCTTCTCCTCCGGCTCCGTGCGGATCGGCGACACCGAACTGGGTTCCCTGAAGGACAAGCAACTCACCAAGTTGCGCCGGGACAAGATCGGGTTCATCTTCCAGGCGTTCAACCTGCTGCCGACCCTGACGGCGCTGGAGAACATCACGCTGCCGATGGACATCGCGGGCCGCAAGCCGGACAAGCCGTGGCTGGACACGGTGATCCAGATGGTGGGCCTGTCGGACCGGCTCGGCCACCGGCCCTCCCAGCTCTCCGGCGGCCAGCAGCAGCGCGTCGCCGTCGCCCGCGCGCTCGCCGCCAAGCCGGAGATCATCTTCGGTGACGAGCCGACCGGGAACCTCGACTCGCGTTCCGGCGCCGAGGTGCTGGGCTTCCTGCGCAACTCGGTGCGCGAACTGGGGCAGACCGTGGTGATGGTCACCCACGACCCGGTGGCGGCGGCCTACGCCGACCGGGTGGTGTTCCTCGCGGACGGACGCATCGTCGACGAGATGTACGGGCCGACCGCGGACTCGGTGCTGGACCGGATGAAGCGGTTCGACGCCAAGGGCCGCACCAGCTGACCCCCGCCCCCACCACGGACTGAAGAGAACACCATGTTCCGCACTGCCTTGCGCAACGTATTCGCGCACAAGGCCCGGCTCCTCATGACCGTACTCGCCGTGATGCTCGGCGTGGCCTTCGTGTCGGGGACCCTGGTCTTCACCAACACCATCACCGACGCCTACCAGAACAGCTCCGCCAAGGGCTTCGACGGTGTCGACGTCGCCGTCTCGGCCAAGTACCAGGATGGCAAGGGCGACAAGCCCGGCGACTACCCCGACCTGGAGCAGGCGCTGCTCGACAAGAGCGCCCGGGTCCCGGGCGCCGCCTCGGCCGTCGGTGTCGTCAGCGGCTTCACCGCCATGGCCGACAAGGACGGCAAGCTGATCGGCAACGGCTGGCAGACCAAGGGCGGCAACTACTGGGGCACCGACGACAGCCGCTACCCGCTGACCAGCGGCCACGCCCCGCGCGGCGCGAACGAGGTCCTCATCGACGCCAAGACCGCCGAGCGCGCCGGCTACAAGGTCGGTGACACCGTCCGCCTGTCGATCGACGGGCCGGTGCTGAGCCCGAAGATCGTCGGCGTGTTCACCACCGACGACGGCAATGTCGCCGCGGGCGGCAGCCTCGCCCTGTTCGACACCGCGACCGCGCAGAAGCTGTTCGGCAAGACCGGCGGCTACGACGAGATCGATGTGCGGGCGAAGCCGGGCACCAGCCAGGCCGCGCTCAAGTCCCAGCTGGACCAGGCCCTGCCGAAGGACCTCACGGAGACCAGCACCGGGCAGTCCCTCGCCGACGAGCAGGCCCGGCAGATCGCCAACAGCATGAGCGGCATGCGCCAGGGCCTGCTGGTCTTCGCCGGGATCGCGCTGTTCGTGGGCACCTTCATCATCGCCAACACCTTCACCATGCTGGTCGCCCAGCGCACCAAGGAACTGGCGCTGATGCGGGCGGTCGGCGCCTCCCGCCGCCAGGTCACCCGGTCGGTGCTGATCGAGGCGTTCGTGGTCGGCACGGTGGCCGGCGTCACCGGTCTGGCCGTCGGTGTCGGCATCGGGGCCGGACTGCGCGCCCTGCTCGGCTCGTTCGGGCAGACCATCCCCGACGGTCCGCTGGTCGTCACGCCGGGCACGGTCATGGCCGCCCTCGCGGTCGGCGTCGTCATCACCATGCTGGCGGCGTGGCTGCCGGGCCGCCGGGCCGCGAAGATCCCCCCGGTCGCCGCGATGAGCAGCCTGCACGCGCAGGCCACCACCAAGTCGCTGGTGCTGCGCAACACCCTCGGCGCGCTGTTCGCGGGGGCCGGCGTCGCCGTCGTCCTGTCCGCGACCACCATGAAGGGCACCGACGGTCAGGCGCCGATGGGCCTGGGCGCCGTCCTGCTGATCATCGGCGTGTTCATCCTGACCCCGCTGCTGTCCCGCCCGCTGATCGCGGCGGCGGCTCCGGTGCTGCGCATGTTCGGGGTGTCGGGCAAGCTGGCCCGGCAGAACGCGGTCCGCAACCCGCGCCGCACCGCCGCCACGGCCTCCGCGCTGATGATCGGCCTGACCCTGATCACCGGCATGACGGTGATGGCGGGCAGCCTCCAGACCGGGATCAACAAGATGGCCAGCTCGGCGCTGCGCGCGGACTACGTGGTGCAGATGGCCAACGGCAACGACCTGTCCCCGGACGTCGACCGCAAGCTCGCCGCCCTGGACGACGTGTCCGCGTCCAGCCCGATGCGCGACACGCTGGCCCGGATCGACGGCGAGTCGGAGTACCTGACCGGCGTCAACGGCTCGGCGATCGGCAAGCTGACCGATCTCAAGGTCGAGGAGGGCGCGTTCACGGTGTCCGGCTCGAAGGTCGTGGTCGACGACAGCACCGCCGAGTCCCGCGGCTGGAAGGCCGGCACACAGTTCACCGCGCGCTTCGAGGGCGGCAGGAACGAGCGGCTGACGGTGGCAGGCGTCTACGAGGGCAACGAGTTGTTCCGGGGCGTCATGGTCGACACCGCGGCCCTGCCGAAACTGTCCGACGCCCGTGACATGCGGGTCATGGTCAAGATGGCCGGCGGCGCCTCCGACGCGGCCAAGGACAAGCTGGAGAAGGCCCTCGACTCCAACCCGGGGATCCAGGTACAGAGCAAGAAGGACCTGTCCGACTCCATCGCGCAGATCTTCACGCTGCTGCTGAACATGCTCTACGGCCTGCTCGGCATGGCGGTGCTCGTCGCCGTCCTCGGTGTCATCAACACCCTGGCCATGTCGGTGTTCGAGCGGTCCCAGGAGATCGGCATGCTGCGCGCGATCGGCCTGAACCGCGGGTCCGTCAAGCGGATGGTACGGCTGGAGTCCCTGGTCATCTCCCTGTTCGGGGGCGTCCTCGGTATCGGCCTCGGTGTGTTCTTCGGCTGGGCCGCCGGCCGGCTCGCCGGTTCGAGCATGCCGACCTACGAACTGGTCCTGCCCTGGGGCCGGATCGCGATCTTCCTGCTGCTGTCCGCGGTGGTCGGCGTGCTGGCCGCGCTGTGGCCGGCCCGGCGGGCGGCACGGCTGAACATGCTGACCGCGATCAAGTCGGAGTAGCCGCCGCGCCGGATGGCCCCGCCGTGGACACCGCGGGCCCATCCGGGACCTGAGCGACGACGGCCTGTACGACCCCGTCGGGGGTGGTACAGGCCGTCGCCGTGTTCAGGAAGCAGGGGGTTCGTGCCGTCGCGCGGGGCGGAACGGGCGCAGGCCCCGGAGGAGACCCCACGGGTGGCACCCTGTCCCACCCCGCGGACGCGGACGTGCCGTCAGTTCCAGGTGCGGGCGCGCAACGGCAGCCCGGACTCCCCCGAATCCGGAGTACGCACGGCCAGAACCTGATTGACACCGATGCGGTTGCGTTCAAAGGCCAGCGCGGACGCCGCCATGTACAGGCGCCACACACGGGCGCGGCCGGGCCCGGCGAGGCGCACCGCGCGGGTCCAGTCGGCCTCCAGGCGGGCCACCCAGCGGCGCAGGGTGAGCGCGTAGTGCTCGCGGATCGACTCCACGTCCCGGACTTCGAAACCGGCCCGCTCCAGCAGCGACACGGTGCTGCCGAGCGGGGCCAGCTCCCCGTCGGGGAAGACGTAGGAGTCGATGAACGAATCGACGTGGTACGCCGATTCGTCCCGCAGCGGACGGCGGGCGATCTGGTGGTTCAGGAGCCGTCCGCCGGGCCTGAGCAGGCCGAACAGATCGGTCGCGTACTCCAGGTACCGCTCGGCGCCGACATGCTCGGCCATGCCGATGGAGGAGATCGCGTCGTAGGGGCCGTCGGCGACGTCCCGGTAGTCCTGCACCCGGATCTCCACCCGGTTCGCCAGTCCCTCTTCGGCGACCCGCTTACGGGCGTAGGCGGCCTGTTCCTGGGAGAGGGTGACACCGACGACGTGGGCGCCGTGCTCGCGGGCGGCGTGGATCGCCATCGAGCCCCAGCCGCAGCCGACGTCGAGGAGCCGCTGTCCGGGAGTCAGACCGAGCTTGCGGCAGACCAGTTCGAGCTTGTCGCGCTGGGCGGACTCCAGGGTGCCGGCCTCCTCCCAGTAGGCGCAGGAGTACACCATGGACGGGCCGAGGACGATCTCGTAGAAGTCGTTGCCGACGTCGTAGTGGTGGCTGATGGCCCGCTTGTCGCTCTTCTTGGTGTGCCTGGTGTGCAGGCGCCGGGGCCTGCGGACCTCCTCGCGCGGCGGGGCCGGCGGGATCGGCGGCCCCGCAAGCCGCAGCAGCTCACGGGCGGCGGCCCGCACCCCGGGGTCGCGCAACGCCTGGGCGAGGCTGCGGGTGTTGCCCTCCCCGCGGTCCCACACCAGCGGGGACATCAGCGCCAGTGCCGTGTACAGGTCGCCGTCGACACCCAGGTCGCCCGCGACCCAGGCCCGGGCCAGGCCCAGTTCGCCCGGCTTGAACAGCAGCCGGCGCAGGGCCCGCCGGCTGCGGAAGACCAGGACGGGCGCACCCGGCGGACCGGCCTGCGAACCGTCCCAGGCGCGGACACCCACCGGGAGTGGGGTTCCCAGCAACTGCTCGGCAAGACTCGTCAGCCGCGACGCGGCGTCGGCCATGATGCACACCTCCGGGAGGGAAATCGTGTGTGAAGGAATGGGCCACGAATTCGGTCACCTCAGGCAACGACCGTGCCGGTCGACGTCATTCCCCGGACTCCGTCACCGCCGTCACCATGCCCGTACCGTCACACAGCCGCCATACCGACGCCGCCGTTCGTCCACAGGACACCCGATAGGCGCATCGGGCCGGGCCAAGACGTGCGGGGCCGGGCCCGCGACACACCGGCCCGGGCGGTCGTTTGAGAAGCGCCCCGCGAGGGTGTATGACACCATCCCTCCATGAATTCCGAAGCGCCGGCGGGGGAAGTCGCCCTCGACGCCAGGCCCTGGCTCCCCGACCTCAACGACACGCCGATCGACGACCTGCCCTCCCTCGATCACCCGACACTGCGGCCGGCCGTCACCGCGCTGCTGCACGACGTCCAACGCCCCCTCAGCTCCGTGGCAGGCAGCCAGGGAAGCTGAACCGGACGTGGCACCAAGACACCACCGGCTGTCCCCGACCTGCTCCACGGCGCTGAGTTCGGCCGGGGACAGCGCACCGGCGGCCGCGGAACTGCTGGCGGCCGAGTACAGCAGACGGCTGCTGCTGTTGCGGATCCTGCTGGAGCGGGGCGGCCCGGCCGCCGACGCCGCCGGCCGGCTGCCGGCCGCCGGGTCGGCCTGGGACCTGCTGGCCCGGGCCCAGCGCGCGGACCCCGACCGGGTACGGCGGGTGATCCTCGACCCGCAGACCGGGATCTGGGTCGCCGACGCCCTGCGCGCGCTGCCCGCGACCGGACCCCGGCCGGCCGGGGTGACCGCGGCCGGACGCGCCCCGTACTGGGCCGAGTTCGGCGGTCTGCACCGGCTGGCCGCCGCGGCGGCCGGCCTCGCGGGCCTCACCTTCCGCGCCGAGGTACCCGTCGAGGACGGCACCGTCCTGCTGCCCGGCCTGGGCCGCGCGGACGTGCCCCACGGCGACACGGCCGAGGTGCGCGGCGGGCCGGGCGGGCTGCGGATCGGGGACGTCCGCGTGCCCCGGGACCCCGCGGCGTCCGCGCCCGGCTGGTCGGGGCTGCGCCGGCTGCGCGCGGAATGCGACGGACACCTGCTGGACGTCGCGCTGGACGACCTGGGGCGGCCCCCGGTCGGCGGGCACGCGCAGCGCCCCACGCGGCTGACCGACGCCGAGTACGAGGGCTGGCGGCGCCGCACCCGGCAGGCGTGGGCGATCCTCGTGCGGGACCGCCCGGACAGCGCGGCGGCCCTGTCGACGGGCCTGCTGTCGCTGGTTCCGCTGCCGCAGGGGAGCGGCTGCGCCCGCGCAGCGCCTCTGTAGGTCAACGCCTGGTGGTAGTCGCCCAGTTCACGGATGTCGACGATCAGCCCCAGCCAGGTCACCAGGCTCACCGCGTGGTCGACGCCGAACATCCGCACCTTGTGGTTCCAGGTCTCCTCGTCCAGCCGCCGGGCCCGCTCGAACAGCCCGGCCAGGCGCAGGCTCACCCCCACGTTGTGGGCGGCGCGCAGGGTCTCGGGGTCGTCCTCGCCGTTGATCCGCAGATACCGTTCGTGGACCGACTCCGACAGCTCAAGCGCGGTACCGAACTCCCCCTGCACCCGGTAGTCGATGGCGACGTTGCCGAGGGCGTCCAGGGTGTCCTGGTGATCCTCGCCGACGGTACGCCGATAGGCCTCCAGCACCTCGGTGTTCAGCCGCGCCGCGTCCTGGTAGCGGCCGCGCGAGAAGTTCAGCACGCTCAGCCACTTGGCCACGCCGAGCGACTGCACGTCGTCGGCCCCGAAGCGTTCCTTCCAGATGCCGTACGCCCGGCCGGCCAGGTCGCTGCCCGTCTCGTAGTCGCCCCACCGGCAAAGATACTTGACCTCGTTGATGATGAGCGCGCGCACCCAGGGGTCCTCCGAGTGCAGCGCGTCGGAGGCCATGACATGCGGGGTCAGCTCGCCGTAGCGGTCCCACTCGCCGGCGTTCTCCGGATCCTCCGGGTCGTTGGCGACCAGCAGTTGGTGGGCGCCGCGCCGCATCCGCTCCTGTTCCTCGTCGGTCATCCGGGCCTGCAGGGCCATCTGCACCAGCCGGTGCATCTGGACGGAGTTGGCACGGTGGTCCATACGGGCCAGCGAGTAACGGCCGATCTCCCGGATGGCCTGGGCCTGTTTGATCGGGTCGCGCAGCGCCGTGTCCAGCTCCGGGGCGATGGAACGGTCCCGCAGCCGGTTGAACAGCCGCCGCGGGATCGGTTCCGGAGCGCAGAAGGAGCACACCTGGAGCAGTTGCAGGGCCGCCGGATTCTTGGCCTCCAACTGGTCGAGGGAGACGTTCCAGACGGCGATCACCGGGGCGTTGTAGTCCGGTGACTCGGTCTCGTCGAGGAGTTCGATCCGTTTCTCGTCGAACAGCCGCAGGTACTCGTCCGCCGTCATCCCCGTCTCGGCGAGCCAGGCGGCGGCCTGCTCCACCGCGAGCGGCAGGTCGCCGAGGGCGTCGGCGAGCCGGTCGGCCTCGGCGCCGGTGAGTTCGGGGCCGCGGCGGCGCAGCAGCTGCACGCTCTCCGTGCGCGCGAACACGTCGACCTCCAGGGGGCGGGCGACGTGCGACCACTGCGGGTTGCGGGAGGTGACGAGGATGTTGCCGGTGCCGCCGGCCGGGAAGTAGCCGCGTACGCTCTCCGGGCTCTCCGCGTTGTCGAAGACCAGCAGCCAGTCCTCGTACGGCTCGCCGCGGCGCAGCGCCTCCCCAGGACGGCGGGTACGGCCGTGCCCGCCTCGCCGCTGGTCCTCAGGCCGAGGCGCACCGCCAGTTCGGCCAGGGACCGCTGGATCTGGGTGCTGCGCTCGGCGGGGATCCACCAGATGACGTCGTACTCGCCGAGCCTGCGGTACAGGTACTCGACGACGAGCGCGGATTTCCCCACGCCGCCCATGCCGTGCAGGGCGTTGGGCAGCACGGCGGTGGCGCGCTCCCGTTGCAGCCGGCGGTGGAGGTTCTCCAGGAGGTCCTCACGGCCGATGAAGTTGGCGTTCTGCGGCGGGACGTTGCCCCACACCACCGGGGTGCTGCCCGACCGCGTACCGCTGCGCGGCCGGCTGGCCTCGACCATCTCCTGGCCCCTTTCCTGAATGTCCCGAGCTTGCGGAGTTCGCTGAGTTCGCTGAGCTTCCCGGCGTTCCCGGGTGTCCGGTGTGCCGTGCTGAGCGATGACGCCCGGGCCCGATGCCCGGGCCCGCTGGGTGACCGGCCCCGCGGCCGGTGTCCGGGCCGGTGACGCCGGCAGGGGTGCCGAGGGCACCGGCGCGTGCTCGGCCAGCGCCTGGCCGATCCGCCGGGCCGGTTCCAGGCTGGGGCCCGACAGGGCGCCCAGGACGGCCTTCTGCGCGGTCAGCCACGGCACGCTGTCCGTGCCGACCGGGACGCGCAGCGGCGCCGAGGGATCGTCGATCAGCCGGGGCAGGTCCCACAGCGGGCGGGAGCGCGGCCCCAGCGCCGCTGTGGCCGTCCGTACCAGGCGCCGCAGGTCCTCCTGCCGGACATGGGCCAGCAGTTCCTCGCGTACGCCGGGCTCGAAGTCGAAGCGCACCCGCTGGGCGCCGGTGGCCCGGTGCGGTGCCGCGACCGGCCGCAGCAGGCCGTAGGCGAGCAGTTGGGCCAGGGCGTGCGGTTCCGCGGCGGCCGGGCACAGCCGCCGCACCCGGTGGATCAGCGGCCCGGTCAGCGGTACGGCGGCGAGCAGCACGCCCAGCGCGGCGGCCGTCAGCCGCACCCGGCGCACCGCGCGGCCCGGGGTGGTCACCAGCCGTCCGTGCTCGTCGGGGGACTGCAGCCAGTACGACACGGTGTACCAGTCGGTGGTCAGCGGGTCGGGGGCGATGCCGATGAGCAGATAGTCGACGGCGGACCGGGGCAGGGCGGCCGGTGCCCGGCGGGCCCAGCGGTCCTTGTCGAGCCGGTCGGCCAGCTCCGGACCGCCGAGGTCCAGGACGCTGTGCCGGGTCAGCTTGGGCAGGTCGCGCCGGGTGCGGGGGCCGCGGTCGCGGGCCACCCGGTCCAGCAGCACGGTCCAGGGCGGCACCCCGCCGGGCCGTGCGGCCTGCCCGACGAGGTACAGGAACAGGTCCCATACGCTCGTGCAGTGGTCCGGGGGCCGGGTCGTCCGAGCGTCGGTGGCGGCGCGCAGCAGCTCTGCGAGGTCGTCCTCGGGGCGGCCGTTCAACTCCAGCCTGAGCCAGGTCCAGTGGGGCACGAACCGGCCGAGGGTGCTCGCGGCGGTCCACTCGTCGGCCGCGCGGTGCAGGGCCAGGGCCGGCGGGCCGTCCTGGTCGAGGTCCTGGAGGACCCTCGCGAGGCCGGGCAGCAGACAGGGTTCCCCGTCGCGGGTGCAGGCCCGGGTCAGGGCGCGGCACCACATGCGCCAGTCCGGCAGGTCGCCGAGGGCGAAGGGTCGTCCGATCTCGTCGGCCAACTCGTCCTGGAGCAGGGCGCGGAAGGAGTCGTAGGGCATCGACGGGAGGCTCTGCAGGGCGTCGACGACCTCGCCGCGTACCCTGCGCTGGATGGCCGGCAGGGTGTCGCCGTCCGTGTCCCGGGCCCGCTCGTGGGTCCCGTCCGGCCCCTCGGTCACGTGCCGCCCCCTCCCCCGACCCCCCGTTGGGCCGCGCGCCGCACGCCATGAGCGTAGCCAATCCACGACGCGTGGGTGTACGGCTTGTTTCCGCCGGTTCCCCGGTTCGCCGGTTCAACCGCCGAACCGGCGCTGCGCGGCCCGCATGCCGAAGGGGCCGCCCGCACCACGGATGGCGGGCGGCCCCTTCGGGCGGCTGGACCAAGCCCCGGTCAGGAGGCCTTGGCCTTCGCCTCGGTCTTGTCGGCCGAGGCCGCGGCGGCGACCGGCGCGGGCTTGGCGGCCTCGTAGAACTCCTCGCGGGGGTTCTCCATGGCGCCGAGGGAGACGACCTCGCGCTTGAGGAACATGCTGAGGGTCCAGTCGGCGAAGATGCGGATCTTGCGGTTCCAGGTCGGCATGGCCAGACCGTGGTAGCCACGGTGCATGTACCAGGCGAGCCGGCCCTTGAGCTTGATCTTCATCTTGCCGACGACGATCATCGCGACGCCCTTGTGGAGGCCGAGGCCGGCCACCGCGCCCTTGTTGGCGTGCGCGTACTCCTGCTGCGGGAAGCCCCGCATGCCGGAGATGACGTTGTCGCCGAGCACCTTGGCCTGGCGCAGCGCGTGCTGGGCGTTGGGCGGGCACCAGGCGTTCGGGTTGC
Source organism: Streptomyces sp. NPDC001508 (assembly GCF_040298665.1). Taxonomy (NCBI): domain Bacteria; kingdom Bacillati; phylum Actinomycetota; class Actinomycetes; order Kitasatosporales; family Streptomycetaceae; genus Streptomyces; species Streptomyces sp. NPDC001508. The sequence goes on along the minus strand of NZ_JBEPAP010000081.1, from coordinate 26,781 downwards.
CTGCCTTGCGGCCGATCAGGTCGGGCACCTGGGCGTTGTCGCCGGCGGCCCAGATGTAGTCGGTGCCCTGCACCTGGAGGGTGGGCGCGGTGTCCACGTGGCCGCGCGGGCCGAGGGGCAGGCCGTAGCGGGCCAGGGCCGGGTTCGGCTTGACGCCGGCGGTCCACACGACGGTGTTGGAGTCGACCTCCAGGCCGTTCTTGAGCACCACGTGGCCGTCGACGCAGGAGTCCATGGAGGTGGAGAGGTAGATCTCCACGCCCCGGCTCTCCAGGTGCTCTTTGCCGTACTGGCCGAGCTTGGGGCCGACCTCGGGGAGGATCTTGTCGGCGGCGTCGACGAGGATGAACCGCATGTCCTCGCGGGAGACGTTGGTGTAGTACTTGGCCGCGTCCCGGGCCATGTCCTCGACCTCGCCGATGGTCTCCGCGCCCGCGAAGCCGCCGCCGACGAAGACGAAGGTGAGCGCCTTGCGGCGGATGTCCTCGTCGGTCGTGGAGTCGGCCTTGTCGAGCTGTTCGAGGACGTGGTTGCGCAGGCCGATGGACTCCTCGATGCCCTTCATGCCGATGCCCTGTTCGGCGAGGCCGGGGATCGGGAAGGTGCGGGAGACCGCGCCGAGCGCGATCACCAGGTAGTCGAAGGGCAGCTCGTACGCCTCGCCGACCAGCGGGGCGACGGTGGCGACCTTGCGGTCCTGGTCGATGGTGGTGACCCGGCCGGTGAGGACCTCCGCCTTCGGCAGCACGCGTCGCAGGGGGACGACGACATGGCGAGGGGAGATGCTGCCGGCGGCGGCTTCGGGAAGGAAGGGCTGGTAGGTCATGTACGACCGGGGGTCGACGACCGTGACGGTCGCCTCGCCGTAGCGCATCTTCTTGAGGATGCGCCGAGCCGCGTACAGGCCTACGTACCCACCGCCTACTACGAGGATCCTGGGACGCTCCGTGGTGCTCATGGCATCGAGTATCCACCCGGCCCCGGGGGGTGGCTCGTGCGCCCCTTCACAAGCTTCGGCGGCCCCTGTGCTACACTACGCGGCCCGCGTGATCAAGGTCATGACGGCACGGCGGAACCCGTGTCCGATTCCGGCCGTTGTCAATGCCGCATGAGCTGCTCGTCCGGGCCCGCGGAGGGCATGACCGACCCCCCTTCGACACCGCCGCGCGACCCCTTCAAATCGCCTCCCCAGCATGCTCGCAGGGCCGTTGAGCCCCGCAAAGGGGCCGACCGGCCCCATTCGGCCCGCTACCGGGCGGCAATTCCTTGTGAAGAACTTCACGAACTTTCCCGGCGGCATGTAGCCCACCGCCCCGCCACACCGTCCCCGCCCCGCTCAAACGCCACCCCCACCCGCTCACCGGAGTACACCCGCCGAGCGAAAGGCGCGCGCCACCGACAGGCGATGCCGTCGGGCATCGCTCACGAACGCGACTCCCCGAACCGGGCGCGTGTACACGCGAATGCGTACACTAATCTCATGGCTGAGAACACCGTGACCGTACGGGAAGCCCGCGCGCACCTCGCCGACCACATCAACCGGGCCGAGGAAGGCGTTGCGACCGTCATCACGCGCAACGGCGCTCCGGTGGCGGCTGTGGTCCCGATCGCCGACTTCGAAGCGCTGGAGGAAGCGGCCGACGTCATGCTGGCGCGCGAAGCCGAAGCGGTTCTGGCCGAGGACGGTCCCACGGTGACGATGGCGGAACTGCTGGCAGACCTGTTCACCGAGCAGGACGGCGAGCCGGCGTGAAGTACGCCTTCCGGTTCACCGCGGCGGCACAGTGTCGGCTCCGATCCCTCAGCCGACCCGACGCCATGCGCATCCTGGCCGCGCTGACCGCGCTCGGCGACGATCCGTACCGCGAGGACGCCGACGTCAACAAGCTCACCGGCCCGTCCGGGCTCTACCGGCTCCGGGTCGCAAGCCACCGGGTGGCCTACCAGATCAACGAGGGCGAACTCGTCATCCTCGTCGTCGAGGTCGGCGGCCGGCGGGACGTCTGCCGCAACCTGTAGGCGATCAGACCAAGGACCAGGCGATGCCGTCGAGGTGGGGTTCACCCGCCAAGACGGCGCCCTCGCCCTGTTGGTCCAGCGCACCGACCAGACCGACGCAGAGATCAAGGAGCACGCGAAACGCCTCGACGCCCTCGAACGGTCCCGTTGGCCCCTGCCCTCCCTCGCCGCCCTGGTCAGCGTGGCCGGCCCCGCCCTGTCCCTCTGGCAACTCGGCAAGTAGCAGCACAACGCCCCCCGCACGGCCTTTACGGCCGTGCGGGGGGGGGCGTCTCTGCGTTCTGTGGCCTACGCCGCAGCGACCAGCTCGCGCGCCCGATCCTTGAAGTCCGCGACCAGACGGTTCCCGCCGAAGGGTTCCATGCGGCGCGTGAGGTCCTGCACGGCCTCGACCGCCCTCGAACTCTTCACCTGCCCCGTGAGGCGCAGGGTGCGCATGCCAGCCGCGTACGCCGCGTCGACGTCCTTCCGCTGAAGGTGGGACACGGCAAGCGCCGCTTGCGACATGGCGCCGCGGCGGGCCCGGTTTTGCTTCCGGGCGTGGTCGATGGACCGCCGCGCGTGGTCCTCCGCGGACTTCGCGTCGCCCATGTCCCGGAAGGTGTTCGCGTGCTCGCCATGCAGGTACGCAGGGTCGATGAATGCTGCCCACTCCGCTTCTTCGGCAAGGTCGATCTGCTCGGCCGCTTTCTCCGACTGCACGACTGCGTGAGCCGCTGCCGTCTTGTCGCCGAGAACGGCGAGCGCCCGCGCTTCCAGACACCACAGGTCGGCGAGGCACGCCGCCGAGGTAGCCCTCGACAGGCCCTGTCGTCCGGCCTGTGCGAGGCGCCGGCCCTCGCGCGGGTTGCCCAAGAGGGTGGCCTGATCAGCCATCCCGGCGAGGACGTGCGCGCCGAGCGCCGGATTCCGCGACTCTTCGGCGAGGCGTAGCGACTGGATCAAGTAGCGCTGCGCGATGCTGTGTTCACCGTTGTCGTAGGCCATCCAGCCCAGTAGATACGTCTGTTCGGCCGCGGCCTCGCACAGCGCATGCCGCACCTGCTCGTCATGCGACCGCCGAAGCAGCGGGTAGACGTGCTGGTTCATGTACTCCGCCAGGACCAGGCGCCCGGAACCGCCGCCCTGGAAGATGTCCATCTGTTGGAAGGTCGAGAACATGTTCCGGACGGCCGTCACATCTTCCAGCCGCACGCGCGGCCCCGGATCCGGTTCCTGATCGAGCGTGTTGAGTAGCCAGTCCCGCGAGGGACCAACCCCGGCCACCGCCGCAAACGGCGCGGCTGCAAGGAACTTCCGACGATCCACGTCAGCTCTCCCCAGTTCGGCGACGACTTCCACCGTAGCGGCGAACGACGGGTCGTAGGCGAGGCCGGCGTCGACCGAACTTCCCTCGCCGAGCCCAAGGTCGTACGTCGTCACGCGGAAACCGAAGTGGTCGGAGAACACCGCGGCCAACAGATCCGGGATCGGCGCGCGAGGCGTTCCGCCTTCCAACCAACCCCGTACCCGCGTTGCGTTCGTAGCAATGTTCGGCTGGCCCCACTCCCGCGCCTTGGATTGCACGCGCCGCGCGAGATCCTTCCGGCTGATCCCGGAACGCCCAAGCCAGTACGCAAGAGCCTCATTCGGTGACGTCATCCCCGCACCCTTCACGACTGTGGGTACCGAAAGCGACACCCTTCGACACCCCCCTCGACGGTACCCCGACCCGCGCCACGCGTGTTGCCTAGTCGGATGAACCATCCGGTCCGCGCCCCGGGCCGGGACGGTCAACCCGTAAGGGGAGACACATGATCGATCGACGACGGGCCACCGCGCCCGTCTGCTACGCACCCGCCGACGGTCCCCCGCCGGTACTGCTGCTGGCGGGTGAGGGAGTGTCCGCCGGCATCGCCCGAAAGTTCGTGCGCGATCACTTCCAGTTCGAGTTACCGGACGCGTCGTCTGAGTACATCGACGCGGTTGAGCTTGTGACGTGCGAGTTGGTCACCAACGCCATCCGATACGGCACGGCCGCCGGCGACTTGATGAGAGTCGAAATCGATGTGCAAGACGCCCGCACCCGAGTGGAGGTCGAAGACCCTGTGAGACGCCGTCCCCAGCCGCGTCCCGAGTCGCACGAAAACGAGGGAGGCCGCGGCCTGATCATCCTTGACGCTCTGTGCTCAGACTGGGGAGTCACCGACACGCCATCCGGCAAGAAGGTGTGGGCCAAGGTGACCGCCCAATGACCGCGCCGTACCTCGACGTACCTCCGGGCCCTGGTTTCGTCGCGACCGTCGCTGCCGTAACCGCCATCCACAAGATCAGTGACGGTCTCGCCGTCGCCCAGTTACATCCGTAACGGCGCCCCCGCCGGTCCCTGGCCTGTGCCACGCTGTGGCCAGGCCGGGGGCCGGCCCCTTTGCTTGATCAACGCAGGAGACCGCGGGTGGATCGCATCGAATGGCATGACCTACCAGCAGAAACCCGGGCCGCCGTCGAACGCCACACAGGCCCGATCGGCACCGCTGAGACCGCGCCGCACGGTGTCATGTCCCGGCTCGCCTGCACCATCACCACCCGAACGGGTCAGGCTTTCGTCAAGGGCACCCGCGAGGACGACCCGCAGGCGTGGGTCTACCGACATGAGGCCAAGGTCACACAGTTCGCACCTCACGCGCCCCACGTGCTGTGGGAGGTCGACGCCGGCGGGTGGCAGTTGTACGGCTACACCTACGTCGCGGGCCTATACCCGGACCTGACACCGGGGTCCGACGATCTTGCCGCCCTCGTACACACGCTCACCGTGGTTTCCCAATCACCATGGCCCGAGGGTCTGCGCAAGAAGCCGCTTCACACTCGGTGGGCCGAGTTCCTACCCGAGGAAACCCCGAGCGGGCTGCAAGGCCGAGCACTCGCCCACACGGACATGTCCCCCCACAACATGCTGATGACCGAATCCGGTGAGCTCTTCCTACTGGACTGGGCCCTGTCCTGCCCAGCCCCTGCATGGGCGGACACCGCGCTTACCATCCCCCGACTCATCTCCGCTGGCCACACACCAGAACAGGCCGAGACGATCGCCCAGCAGGTTCCCGCGTACCATGCAGCCGCCCCTGACATCGTCACCACATTCGCACGCACCGTCTACGCCGCGTGGGAAAGCTGGGAACGCACTCGCCCTATGCCCCACAGAGCCGCCCTCACGGCCGCCGCCCGGACCTGGGCTATGCACCGCGAGACCGTGCCATTCCCATAGACAGGCCACGGGAACATTCCCACGCCCGGGCACACTTACTCAGCAATCGGGAGCCCCTTTCCCCCGGCGAAATCCTTTATCCTCTCCAGCCAATCAGGCCATCGCGAACCCGGCTGATTCACGTTCGGCAGCTGCTGCCACAGCTGCATAAATAGCACAGTCGCCATACTCAATGTCTGAACTTCCCTGCGAGCCGCGCCACCGATCGGCGGAATAAATTCCGGCGGTATCCCCTCGATTTCTGCAAGCGCCTCAGCGATCACTTCCTCTTCGTACTGAAGGAAAAGATCATTCGCGAAGACCCCAGGAGTCGCATGAGTCTGCTCGGACCACGCCGAGAACAACAGCTCGTACTGCGGCACCCGCATCGGATCCGGCGACGACTCCGCCAGCGCACGGATCGTCTTCCCGCTCCAGCTTGAGCGCCACCGCACCACACCATCAGCTCGCGGCGGCAACTTAAATTCGGCGCAATGGTTCTCCAGGTAATCCTTAACGCTCAATTCCCACGGAGAGCCTCCCGGGCGCCCTCGCCCCTTCTCGAATTCGATACGTCGAAACTCCGCCAAAAAGAACTGAAGCAGACCGAACCCGGTATAGAGCTTCTGTGCCTCTACGCGATCACCGAACGAACCGAAGTGCTCCATGTTCACAAGCAGCTCAAACAACTGGCGCGCCAACGCCGTAGCATGCTCCCAATGCCCCGCACTGATCAAAAGCCGGGCGGACTTGACGCCGTTGATGCCACGCGCGAGGACGTAACTATCGGAGCGAACGAAGTGATCTTCCGTGTCGGCTACCGCCTCCACAGCTTGTTCAGCGGCAACGATTACCTCATCTACCACGTCGAACAAGGGCCGCATCCTCGCGTCTGGCGTAATGATTGCCCAGTCGGGACGGTTTCCCTCGGCTGCGCCACGCGGCGCGCCATGCTCCTCGCTGGTAGCCATTGCCGAACACTAACGGCCTGCCGAGAACTCGGCAGCCGGTTTTCGCACCCCGGCAATCCAGTGCGCGACAGTACGGTTCCCCCAAGGACCGACGGCCCAGTTCCTCACTGCGAGGAACTGGGCCGTCGTGTACCTAGTCTCGGTGTATCACCGCAGGTCAGTCACCCTTCTTACCCTCTTCGGCCTCTTCTGCCACTTTGAAGGCGATGCCGTCGAGGATGTCGTGTTCGCTGACGACGATCTCGGGGGTGGCGGTGCGGTCCATGATGGTCAGCAGGATCAGGGCGCCCGCGCCGATGACGTCGACGCGGCCCGGGTGCATGGACGGGATCGCGGCCCGCTCCGCGTGCGTGGAGCGCAGCAGCCACCCGGTGATCTCGGCGACCCGGTCGCGGGAGATCCGGGAGTGGTGGATGCGGGCGGAGTCGTACGCGGGCAGTTCCTGCGCGATCGCCGACACGGTGGTCACGGACCCCGCGAGCCCCACGAGCGTGCGCGCCTCGCGCAGCGGCACCGTCTTCTCGGCGAGGTCGAGCGCCGCCTCGATGTCGGCCCGCATGGCGGCGATCTGCGCCTCGGTGGGCGGGTCGCTCACCACGCCGTCGCGCACCAGGTGCCGCTCGGTCATCCGCACACAGCCCACGTCGACGGAGCGCGCCGCGCGCACCCGCTCGTCACCGACCACGAACTCGGTCGAGCCGCCGCCGATGTCCACCACCAGGTAGGGCCGGGCCAGGTCGGTGCGGCCCTTCAGCTCCGCGGTGGCCCCCGTGAAGGAGAACTCCGCCTCCTGGTCCCCGGAGATCACCTCGGGCTCCACGCCCAGGATGTCCAGCACTCCCCGCACGAACTCGTCCCGGTTCTCCGCGTCCCGGGAGGCGGACGTGGCCACGAACCGCAGCCGCTCGGCGCCGTGCTCCTTGATGATCGCCGCGTACTCCCGGCAGGCGGCGAACGTCCGCTCCAGGGCCTCGGGGGCGAGCCGGCCGGTGCGGTCGACGCCCTGGCCGAGCCGCACGATGGTCATCCGCCGGTCCAGTTCGACGAGTTCGCCCGTCGCCCCCGCGCCCGAGGCGCCCTCGGAGACGGCGGCGTCGGCGACAAGCAGCCGGATCGAGTTCGTACCGCAGTCGACGGCGGCCACGCGGGTCACTGGTCGTCCCCCTCCGGGATGTGGTCGGTGTCCTTCGGGGGGACCGTCACGCACGGCCCCTTGCGCCACCACTCGGGCAGCAGGGCGATCGCCTCGTCGCCCAGCGGGTTCACCCCGGGCCCCGCGGCCAGCGCGTGGGCGACCAGGACGTGCAGGCACTTCACCCGGTCCGGCATGCCGCCCGCGCTCGGGAAGCCGGTCAGCTCCTCGATCGCGTCCCGGCGCCGGATGTAGTCCTCGTGCGCGGCGCGGTAGGCGGCGGCCAGCTCGGGGTCGGTGGCCAGGCGGTCCGTCATCTCCTTCATGACGCCGTTCGCCTCCAGGGTGCCGATCGCCGAGGAGGCGCGCGGGCACGTCAGGTAGTACAGCGTCGGGAACGGGGTGCCGTCCGGCAGCCGCGGGGCCGTCTCCACAACGTCCGGCTGCCCGCACGGGCAGCGGTGGGCGATCGCCCGCAGCCCCCGGGGCGGTCGGCCGAGCTGCTGCTCGAAGGCCGCGACGTCCACGTCGGTGGGCTCGGTGCGCGCAGTGCGCGGCGGAGGCGTTTCCATGACTGTGTTCGGGGTGTCTTTCTGTCGGTTCACTGGTCGGAGGCGTCGGATGTGTCGACGCCGTCCCAGACGTTGGCGTACCACGGGCGGTGGGCGGCCCCGTGGTCGGCGCGGGCCTGCTTGGCCGCGTTCGGGTCGATGACGACGTAGCCGGTCTCGCCGGGCATCACATAGTGCAGCCGCTGCCGGATCTGCGCTTGCGCGTACGCGTCGTCCTGCCAGCGCGCCTTGAGGTCGCGCAGTTGCTCGACCCGCTCCTCGGCCTGCCGCTGCTGCCGCTCCAGGTCGGCGATCTCGGACCGCTGGGAGACGTACTGCCGCATCGGGTAGGCGAGCGCCACCACCATCGTGCACAGGACAAGGGCGAGCAGCGCGGCCCGGCCGGTGAGCCGGGAACGGCGGGCCTGGCGACGGGTCTGGGAGCGGTAGACCCGGGCCGCCGTCTGCTCCCCGAGCAGCCGCAGCCTGGTCGCGGTGGAGAACCGGTCCCGGTCCTTCGCGGCCATCTCCCGCCTCCCCTTGCCTGCGTGCGTCATACGCGCGTACGTCCCCGGACACGGTACGGGACCGGGTACGGGGACGTACGTACGACTGGCTGAGCCCTGGCCCTTACCGGATCAGCCCTTGAAACGGGGGAACGCGCTGCGGCCCGCGTACACCGCGGCGTCGTCGAGGATCTCCTCGATGCGCAGCAGTTGGTTGTACTTGGCGACGCGCTCGGAGCGGGCCGGGGCGCCGGTCTTGATCTGGCCGCAGTTGGTGGCGACGGCCAGGTCGGCGATGGTGACGTCCTCGGTCTCGCCGGAGCGGTGGGACATCATGCACTTGAAGCCGTTGCGCTGGGCCAGCTCGACGGCGTCCAGGGTCTCGGTCAGGGAGCCGATCTGGTTGACCTTGACCAGCAGGGCGTTGGCGCTGCCCTCCTCGATGCCGCGGGCCAGCCGCTCGGGGTTGGTGACGAACAGGTCGTCGCCGACGAGCTGGACCTTGTCGCCGAGCTTGTCCGTGATGACCTTCCAGCCGGCCCAGTCGTCCTCGAACAGCGGGTCCTCGATGGAGACGAGCGGGTAGGCCGCGACCAGCTCCTCGTAGTACTCCGTCATCTCGGCGGCGGAGCGCTCCTTGCCCTCGAAGACGTACTTGCCCTCCTTGTAGAACTCGGAGGCGGCGACGTCGAGCGCCAGGGCGATCTGCTCGCCGGGCACGTAGCCGGCCTGCTTGATCGCTTCGAGGATGAGGTCGAGGGCATCGCGGTTGGAGCCCAGGTTCGGGGCGAAGCCGCCCTCGTCGCCGAGGCCGGTGGACAGGCCCTTGGACTTCAGGACGGACTTGAGGGTGTGGTAGACCTCGGCGCCCCAGCGCAGGGCCTCGGAGAAGGACTCCGCGCCGATCGGGGCGATCATGAACTCCTGGATGTCCACGTTGGAGTCGGCGTGCGAGCCGCCGTTCAGGATGTTCATCATCGGCACCGGCAGCAGGTGCGCGTTCGGGCCGCCCAGGTAGCGGAAGAGGGGGAGGTCGCTGGCCTCGGAGGCGGCGTGGGCGACGGCGAGGGAGACGCCCAGGATGGCGTTGGCGCCGAGCGAGCCCTTGTTGTCGGTGGCGTCCAGGTCGAACATGGCCTGATCGATCAGACGCTGCTCGGTGGCGTCGTAGCCGACCAGCTCCGGGCCGATCTGCTCGATGACGGCGAGGACGGCCTTCTCGACGCCCTTGCCCTGGTAGCGGTTGGGGTCACCGTCACGCAGTTCGATGGCCTCGAAGGCGCCGGTGGAGGCGCCGGACGGGACGGCGGCACGACCCGTGCTGCCGTCGTCGAGGCCGACCTCGACCTCGACCGTGGGATTGCCTCGGGAGTCCAGGATTTCCCGGGCTACGACGACGTCGATGGACGGCACGAGCATCTCCTTCTTGGAATGTGACGCTGGAAGTGCGGGGCTGTGCGCCTTGCGACTAGAGCCTAACCGGACCGGGGCCCCCGGCCGGTCGCCGACCGCCCCGTGGACGGGGTGACGACAGGCTGACGGTACACATTGTTTCCAACCGGAACAAAGCGCGGTGCGAAAACCGTGGGCCGCAGCAGACGGAGACGACGCGACGGAAGACCCGGAGAGACAGGGAGAGGACGAGAAGAAGAAGCTGCCGCGGACGACCAGCCGGAGACCGAGGCGCCTCAGACGCGGGACGGGAGGCGGGGGCGGGGCCGGGGGCCGCTGGGGCGGCTGGGGCGCTGGGGCGGCTGGAGCAAGGGGAGCGACGGGGAGGGGACGGCGGGTGAGAGGGCTGCCGGTGAGGGGGCTGCGGGCGAGAGGGCTGCGGGCGAGAGGGCTGCCGGTGAGGGGGCTGCGGGCGAGAGGGCTGCCGGTGAGGGGGCTGCGGGTGAGAGGGCTGCCGGTGAGGGGGCTGCGGGTGAGGGGGCTGCGGGTGAGGGGGCTGCGGTGAGCGTGGGGGGCCGGCAGGTCTCCACGGCCGCCGCCCGCGCCCATGCCGTCCGCCTGGTCACCGCGGTGTGGAAAGGCCCCGCCCCGGCGCGTACGGGGGAAGACGCGCCGGGGCGGGGGGTCCGTGGGGACGGGGGCGGCCCCGGGGCGCCCTCCACGGTGGAGGGCGCCGCTGTGCGGGGGCTGTGGCCGGACTGTCGGCCGGCTGTCACTTCAGGTGCAGCAGCTGACCCGGGTAGATGAGGTCGGCGTTCTCGACGATGTCCTGGTTCAGCCGGAACAGCTTCTGCCAGCCGCCCTTGACGCCGTGCCGCTCGGCGATCGAGCTGAGGGTGTCGCCCTTGACGACCTTGTACTCGCCGTCACCCTTCTTGACCTTCTCGCCGGTCGGGGTGGTGACCGTCTTGTCCGCGGCCGGACGGTCGGCGGAACGGGAGGCGGACTGCCGCTCGGTGGAACGGTCGGTGCCGGCGTTCGAAGAATTCGAAGAACCAGTACCGGCACCGGAACCGGTGTTCGACGAGCCGGCGCCGGAGCCGGCGTTCGACGAGCCGGCGCCCGTGGTGGTGTTCGAGGAGCCGGTGTTGCCGCCGGACGCGGAGCCGCCGCCGTTGTAGGCGGCGCCGGACAGGCCCTTGCCGCAGACCGGCCAGGCACCCTTGCCCTGGCCCGCGAGGACCTTCTCGGCGATCGCTATCTGCTGCGACTTGCTGGCCCTGTCGGCGGTGCCCGCGTACTGCGTGCCGCCGTACGCGGCCCAGGTGGAGGCCGAGAACTGCAGGCCGCCGTAGTAGCCGTTGCCGGTGTTGATGGACCAGTTGCCGCCGGACTCGCACTGGGCGACGGTGTCCCACTCGGAGGCGCTGGCGGCGGAGGCGTTGCCGGCCGCCATCAGCGGGGCGGCGACGGCGGCGCCGGTGACACCGGCGAGCGCCACGACACGGGTGACCTTGGACGACTGACGGTGCTTGCCCTTGCCGAAGAACAGCATGGATGGATCCCCTCACCGACGCCTGCGAGGTGAGCTGTCGGGTTCGGGCCGGTTGAGTTGCCCGGCCACGTCTCCGTGTGGAGGCGTGGCTTCACCCCGAGCCGCTTCGGTCAACCGACCGGCGCGGCACTTACCTTGGGTCCCCCGCTCCTGCCTACGGCGCTTGACGCGACGACTGTTCCCGTACGGCCGCTGGCAGGACTCGGCGTTGCGGCAGCCGGGGCTCGCGGTGGCGAGCGGTCATGACCGTAGGCACGCGATCGCCGGAATTTCAAAGACGATCAGGGCTTCTGAGACTCATCCCACACTTTCAACAAACCGGACATGACGCATGAAACGGGACGTCAGCTCCCGCTACTTTTCGCCCGTTTCGACCCCGACATCCAGGGCCTGACCGGGGGCGATGTGGTTCGGGTCGGCACCGATGGCCTTCTCGTTGACGGCGTAGAGCGCACGCCAGCCGCCGTCCACGTCAAGGGAGTCGGCGATGGAGGCGAGGGTGTCGCCTACGCGGACGGTGTAGGCGTGCCGCCCGGAGGGGTCTGACCCCGGGTCAGCCGTCCCGCTCGCCCCGTTCTCGTCCGCACTGTCGCCCCGGTGGCGACCACCCCCGAGGGATCCGGTGTCGACCAGGCTCCAGGAGCCTCCGCTGCGCCAGGAGTTGTCCGAGTCCGCGGACTCGGGGTCCTCGGTGGGCGAGTCGTCCTTGGGCGAGGCGCCGGGCTCGGACGAGGCCGACCCGCCGGGCTCGGTGGAATCCGTACGACCGTCCGTCACATCGCGGCTCGCGCTCGCGCTCACGCTCGGGCTCGGGCTCGGGCTCGCGCTCGACGAGGGCGAGGTGGACGGCGAGGTCTCCGTGCCGGAAGCCGCGGGGTCGGAGGGCGAGGACGAGTCGGTCGAGCCGGATGATTCAGATACTTCCGGCGAATCGGTGGAATCCAGCGATTTCTGTGTGTCTGACGGGCCGGCGGACTTCGTGGAGCCCGTCGAGCCGGACGAACCGCCGTCCGTGACGCCGGTGTCGACGCCGACGGAGCCCGACTTCGAGGTGAGCCCGGAGAGCAGGGCACAGGTCGCCCACGGGGTGGTGCCCCGGTCGGCGAGGATCTTCTCGGCCACGGCTATCTGCTGCGAACGGCTGGCCTGGTCCGGGGTCGTCGCATACTCAAGACCGCCGTGTCCGTCCCAGTCCTGCTGCGAGATCTGCAGCCCGCCGAAGTATCCGTTGCCGGTGCTGGCACTCCATGAACCGCCGCTCTCGCACTCGGCGACCCGGTCCCAGGTGGTGCCGTCGGCGGCGCTCGCGCCGGTGGCGCCGAGCAGCGGGATGGCGATCGCGGAGCCGGTCACTCCGGCCGCGACGACGAAGGCCGGAGCCTGACGGGGGCGCCGGTGACGACCGTTCCCGGAGAGCATGCGGAAGCCTTTCGCGCGACAGCACTGACCGGCGCGGCGGCCACACCGGGACACCGCACCGATGGGTGAACGTAGCGGCACACGATCACCTGTCACAAGTTCATGCCGCGCAGATCACATGAAGATCACAAACTTGAGGGTCTGTCATCTTCCGTCGGGGCAAGGGGCTCCGGAATCTCCCATTCCGGCCTCTTGCCGGACGGGCGTGAACTCTACGGGCAAAGTACGCAGTCCACGCATGATGAGCCCGCCGCGCCACCGCAGATCGGCAGGTTCCACCGCAAGTCGCAGGTCGGGGAGGCGGGTGAGGAGGGCGGCGAGGGCGGACCTGCCCTCCAGCCGGGCGAGCGGCGCGCCGAGGCAGTAGTGGATGCCGTGGCCGTAGCCGAGGTGCTGATTGTCACGTCGGCCGAGATCGAGCACGTCCGGGTCGGCGAACCGCTCCGGATCCCGGTCCGCCGCGGCGAGGACGACGAGAACGGGGTCGCCCGGCGCGATCCGCTGCCCGCCGATGCTGACCGGCTCGGTGGCGAACCGCCAGGTGGCCAGCTCGACCGGGCCGTCGTAGCGCAGCAGCTCCTCGACGCCGCTCGCCAGCAGGTCCCGTTCCCCGGCCGCGAGGGACTGTTGCAGGCGGCGCCGCTGCTCGGGGTGGGTGAGCAGCGCGTACATGCCGTTGCCGATGAGGTTGACGGTCGTCTCGAACCCGGCGAACAGCAGGATGAAGGCCATCGCGGCGGCCTCGTTCTCGGTCAGGTGCTCGCCGTGGTCGGAGGCGCGGATGAGCCCGGAGATGAGGTCCTCGCCGGGGGCGGGCTCGCCGGGCAGCGCCGCGCGCTTACGGTGGATCAGCTCGGCCAGATAGCCGCGCATCTTCTTCACCGACCGGGCCACGCCGCCCCGCGGCCCGCCGCCGTGCCGGATCATCATCCCCGCCCAGTCCCGGAAGTCGTCCTGGTCCTCACGCGGGACGCCGAGCAGGTCGCAGATGGCGTAGATGGGCAGCGGGAAGGCGAACTCGTGGATGAGGTCGGCTGAGCCCCGGTCCGCGAACCCGTCGATGAGCCGGTCGGTGAGCTGCTGCACGCGCGGGGCGAACTCGGCGACCCGCCGTGGTGTGAACGCCTTGCTGACCAGCCGGCGCAGCCGGGTGTGGTCCGGCGGGTCGATGTTCAGCAGATGCGTCATCAGCTCGGCCTTGCGCTCCCCCGGGATGCCGGTCCTGCCGCGGGCGTGCTCGGGCTCGTCGTGGTGCGCCGGGTTCTTCGACAGCCGCGGATCGGCCAGGGCCTGCTTGGCGTCGGCGTAACGGGTGACCAGCCAGGCCTCGACCCCGCTCGGCAGCTCCGTCCGGCGCACCGGGGCGTGCTCGCGCAGCCAGGCGTAGGCCGGGTAGGGGTCTGCGGCGAACTCCCAGGTGAAAAGGTCGGGCGCGGCGGGGGCGGGCTTCGGGGGGTGGGGCTGGTCGGTCACTCCCCGACCGTATCGGGCGGCGAGGGGTGGGCCAGGCTCCGGTCCCGCCAGTACCGGGCGCGGACCTCGTAGATCACGGCGAGCTGCCGGGCCGCCTCCACCACGCCCCGCCGCGCCGCCACCTCCAGGTACGGGATCGCCTCGCCGTCCTCGCCGCGGCGCAGCAGCAGTGTCGCCAGCCGCAGCGCCGCACGGTCGTGCCCGAGGTCCGCGGCCCGCCGGTACCAGCCCTCCCGCTCCTCACCCTCGGTCAGCGACGCGAACCGCATCATCACCGGGACGTCGCCGCCCTCGACCCGCGCACGCAGCGCGGCCTTCGCCGCGTCCAAAACGGCCGCCCGGTCGACCTCCCGGTCGCCCAGCAGCGTCCACCACACCCCGTCCGGAACGGGCGGCAGGTCCCCCGCCCGCAGCGCCTCCGCGACGAGCGCCCCGTACGCCCGCCAGGTGCCGCTGGTCTCCCCCTCCACGAGCAGCCCCGATATCCCGAACATCGGCGCCGTGGCCCAGGCCAGCGCGGCCTCCAACGGTTCCCGTTCCACCCCCTCGGCCGGATAGCAGCCCGCCGCCCGCAGCAGCAGTTCCACCGACACGGCCTCCGTGACACCGCATCGCGCCAGGTCGACGGCCACCCGGACCAGCAGCCGCCCGCGCGGATGCTCGGCCTGTGTACCGGCGCGCTGCCACTCGTCGAACAGCAGGTGCCCGATCGCGAAGTAGGAGGCGGCGCCCTCCCGCCCGCTCCACATATAGGCCGGGTAGGCACGCGGGTCGTCGGTGTGCCCGGCCAGCCGCGCCAGCTCGGACTCGCTCCACTCGCGGGCCAGCGGGACCGTGCGCGCCCGCGTCAGCACGCTCTCGCCGGGCCCGGTCCCGGACCTGCGCCGGTAGTACTCCTCCGGCTCCATCGTGCCGAGCACCACCACGCCCCGGTGGGCGAAGCGTCCCAGCAGCCGCCGGTCCAGTCCGCTCCGGCCGCCGAGGTGGTCGCCGAGTTCATCGAGCCACAGGACCCGCTTGCCCGCGTCGCCCTTCGGCCCGGTGGGCAGCGCGCGCAGGTCCTCGTGCGGATCGGGGGCGTAGAGCAGATACCCCTGCTCCGCCAGCGACCGCACGGCGTTCCACGCGGTGTACGACTTGCCGACGGACCGCTCGCCCAGGACCACCACCAGCCCGCCGCCCTCCAGCAGCAGGTCCCGCAGCTGTCCGTCGCAGTCCCGGGGGACGTACGGCGGTACTTCCGGCAGCCCTGGGACGAGCCGGGTCGGCTGCACCCCGAACTCCACGGGGTCCACCTCGTCCACGGGGCTCCACTGCACCGGCGTGGGCATCGGCACGACCGGATAGTGGCGGTGCTGCACGCCGATCACATCGGCGTGGAAGGTGGCGTCGCGGAAGTCGACGTGGTCGGCGAGCGGGGCGGGAGCGGGGGCGTCGACACCTGCGGGCGCGGGGGCCGCGGGCGGCGCCGGGTGGGGGTGGTCGTGGCGGAGGGCGTCCAAGGGGGCGGGTGCCTGGCCGGCACGTTCGGAGCGGATGTCGCCGATGAGGAAGTCGGCTGCGGCACGGGCGTCGACGGCGAGGGGGTTGGTGGCATGAGTGTCGGCGGCACGGGCGTCTGTGGCGCGGGCATCGGCGGCGCGGGCGTCGGTGGAGTTGGAGGCGCTGGAAAGGGGCGCGCTGAAAAGGGAGTTGCTTCGGGCGTCGGGGTCGGTGCCGTAGGGGTCGGCGTCTGCCGGACTGTCGGAGTCGGGGCTGTTGGAGCCGGGGATGTTGGAGCGGGCGCTGTCGGAGCGGGCGCTGTCGGAGCCGGGGATGTCGGAGCCGGGGATGTCGGAATCGGTGTACGGAGAGTCGGGACGGGGGGAGTTGGGGTGCGGGGAGTCGGGACGCGGAGAGTTGGGGTACGGAGAGTCGGGATGCGGGGAGTTGGGGTGCGAGGGCGCGGTGTGTGGGGAGTCGGGGTAGGGCGGGAACCATCGTTCGGGGGCGTCCGTGGGGCGGCCGGTGGTCCTCATCCGGTCGACGAACTGCCGGTATGCCTCCGGGCTCTGCTCCCGCAGCGCGAGCAGATAGCTGCGCATCGACTCCGGACTCGCGTACCCGGGGAACCGTAACTCCCGCTGTGCGGCGGGCATCTCCTGGAGCTTGCCCACGAGCCACTCCAACTCCCGCTCCATGCAACGCCCCCACGCATAGCGGCCACCCGTGTGACCCACGGTACTAGCGGTCTGTCCGCCGGGCGGTCCCCGAGCCGGTCCTGGCCGGTCCCCCGCTGGCCGAGCGATGCCTGCGATACCTAGGCGTCCACCCCCTCCGTCGTACGCACCGCGTCCCGGTAGGCCCGGGCCGCCGCCCGCAGTGCCGCTTCGGGGTCGACGCCCTCCGCCTCGGCCCGCGCCGCCAGCGCCAGCAGTTCGTAGCCGATGCCCTCGCCCCGCGGCAGCGGCACCTCCAGCCCGGCCGTACGCACGCGGGAGGCGAGCTTGGCGGCGAGGGCGAGCCCGGGCTGGCCGAGCGGGACGCCGTCGGTCACGGAGGCGCGCCGCTTCTCCTCCGCCTTCGTGCGCAGCCAGTGTTCCTTGACGTCCTCCGGGGTCTCGGCGGTCTCGTCGCCGAAGACATGCGGGTGCCGGTGGATCAGCTTGGCGACGATGCCGCCGGCCACGTCGTCGATGGAGAACGGTGCGTCGGCGTCCTCCTCGGCGATGCGGGAGTGGAAGACGACCTGGAGCAGGACGTCGCCCAGTTCCTCCCTGAGTTCGTCGCGGTCGCCGGCCTCGATCGCCTCGACGAGTTCGTACGCCTCCTCGATGCCGTACTTCGCCAGGCCCTGGTGGGTCTGGCGGGACGACCAGGGGCACTCGGCGCGGATGCGGTCCATGACCTGGACGAGGTCGAGGAGCCGGGCGCCCGGCAGGTCGTAGGAGGCGGGGAGCAGTTCCAGCGCGGGCATCCGGACGCGGCCGGAGCCGGCGAGGCGGGCCAGTCCGTCGGTGAGGGCCGGTTCGCCCTCACCGGTCGCCACGACCACCACCGTGTGCCCGCCGGCGCAGGCGTCGACCAGTTCCGGGGCGCTCGGGGACGCCTCCTGAACGGATATGCCGGCCTCCCGCAGATAGGGCAGCTGCGGATGCGCGCCGTCCGCGCACAGCACCCGGTCGGCGGCGCGCAGCGCCTGCCAGGCGGGCCAGGACAGCAGGCCGGGCGCGACGCGGTGGCTGGTGGTGAGCAGGACGACGCGGCCCGGGGCGGCGTCCGGGCCCGGTTCCGGTGCGGCGGATTCGAGGCTGGTGGTGTTCACGCATCGAACGTAACGCACACCCGCCGACCGCCCCGTGAGTTGTCCACAGGCAGGGTCGGCCGATGCGATCGTATGACCGCCACGGGCGGATCTCGGCCCAAGCCGTCACCGGCGGCCCGGGCCCAAGCGACCCAGATCGTCACCGGCGACCGGCCCAAGCGACCCGCATTGTCACCAGCGACCGGCCCAAGCGACCCGCATTGTCACCAGCGACCGGCCCAAGCAACCCGCGTCGTCACCGGCGCCCGGCCCAAGCGACCCGCGTCGTCAACCGCGGCCCGACTCAGACGCCCCAGACCGTCACCCGCGGCCCAGCCCACCTGCGCTGCGGCCCAGCACACCTGCGCTGCGAGCGGGCCCGGCCCTGACCTGCGGTGTCAGGCCACGCGGGCCTTCACCGGCTGTCGGCTCGTACCCGCGGTGTCAGGCCGTCTGCTGCGGGGTGCCGCTCGCCGTGATCTCCCGCACCCATGGTGTCTTCGCGTCGACGCGGCTGCTCTTCTCCACGTTCCAGGTGCCATAGCGCGGGTTGAGGTCGATCCGCAGTTCCGCGGAGGCGGCGGACATGACCTTCCAGAAGGCGGGCGCCGAGGTGTCGGTGCCGAGCTTCTGGGCGAGCTTCTGGGCCTCCAGCTGGATCCGGAGGTTGTCGTCGAGCCGGTCCGGTGCGACCCCGTACCGCTGGAGCCACGTCGTCTCCAGCACCTTCGCGCCGCCCGCCTGCTGCTCCAGGCCGGTGCGCATCTGCTGGAGTTCCTTGCGGCTCACGGTGACGCCCTCGTCCTGCGCGGCCCGGTGCAGCACCCGGTCGAGGACCATGTTGTGCAGGGTGTCGCGGGTGAGGCTGCTGGTGGAGGCGAGGACCTGCTGGTACTGGCTCTCGTCCGGCACCGCCGCCCGCTGCGCCCGGCGTACCTCGTTCACCCGGTCCTCCAGCTGGGCGACCGTGATCCGCTGACCGCCCACGACGGCCGCCGCGCCGGGATGCGCCTCGCTTCCACAGGCGGTGAGCAGGGGTGCCGCGGCGGCGATCGCGGCGGACAGGACGAGCGCGGTGCGACGGCGGCGGTGCAAGGAAGCCTCCCGAGGAGATTGTGCGACGGTGCACAAGGTCTTGCGGTGATCGATGGTAGGCAGTGGGCAGCCTCTGGCCAACCCATCGGACCAACGATTCACCTGCTCTTCGGGCACCGGCCCGTCCCCGCGCGGCGATGTCAGCCGACGATGGCCACCGGTGCGTCCCAGGCGTCCCGGTCCACGGTGATCGTGTAGCCGTTCCGCGTCTCCTTGCTGTTCACCATGTACTGGTGGCCGCGGCTGTGGTCGGTGTACTGGGTCGGGCCCCACGGCCAGTCCGTGGTCGTGGTGTTCTTCTTGTCCCACAGCGCGTACCAGAGGTTGCCCGGCAGGTCCGTCTTGTCCGTCGCGGTGGCGATCGCCTTCGCGCTGGAACTGGTGAAGCCGTACATGCCGCCGCGGTACGTCTTGCCGCGCAGCGTCTTCGTGAAGGAGCGCACATATGTCAGGACGGCGTTGTTGCACGCCTTGTTCGTGACGTCGTACGCCTCCATGTCCAGGTAGATCGGGCTGCCGGCCTTCATGCCGAGCGCGGCGGCCTTGGCCACGGCGTCGGCGGCGTCGTGCGCGCCGAGGGAGGCGGCGGTGGTGGCCGTGATCTTCTCCGGGCTGGAACCGGTCTGGCAGGGCGGCTGGGCGCCGACGTAGATCGGGATGAGCTTCCAGCCGACGGCCTTGACGGACTTGACCCAGGAGGCGGTCAGGTTGGGCTGGTTGCAGCCGCGGTTCTTGCCGCCCACGTAGACGGCGGCGGCCCCGTAGAAGCCGGTGTGCCAGGCCTTCATCGCGGCCAGCGAGGGCGCGGCGCAGGTGTCGAAGGCGCGGCCGGTGTACGTCTTCTGCGCGGGCCAGGTGGTGGCGGCCATGGAGGTCTGCGCGGCGATGCCCGCGCCGGCCGCGATGACGGCGCCCGCCGCAGCCCACGTGATGTATCTGCGCTTCTTGGACTGCCGATGGCTGGACATGAAGACCCCACCCCTGATCGCTCGGTGCCCGCGACGGCCCGCCGGCCGGCACACGCTGTCCGGCACCCGCCGTGCACGCGCTGTCCGGCGCGCACTGCCTGGCACGCACTGACTGGCAAAAACGAACCGCAACCTATCCGGCCGCGTCCCCGCCTTCGGAAAACTCCGCCCCCAGAAGATCACAAGATTCCCACAGGAGTCGGCAAAGACTAGCCGCGCACCTGTCCCAGCCACTGCAGGCTCCGCCTGACCTCGGCGGCCAGCGGGTGGCCGGGGCCGTGCACCCGCTCCACGTCGATCAGCAGCCGCGCGAGCGTGTCGTGGGCGGCGGGCCGGTCGCCGAGCGCGAGCAGCAGATGACCGATGCGGCGCCGCACGTCGTGGCCGAGCCGCGGGTCACCGGACACGTACTGGTTCTCGTAGTACGGCAGCAGCGCACGGTACTCGGCGAGCGCCGCCGCCGCATCGCCGAGTTGTTCCAGGCACTGGGCGGCCTCGTAGCGGAAGCGCAGGGACTGCGGATCGGACGGGCCGGCCTCGGCGGCGCGCTCGTCGGCCAGGCGGCGCAGTTCGGGCAGCGCGCGCCGGTACTGGCCGTCGTCCATCAGCGTGGCCGCGTACTGCTTGCGCAGCGTGCGCACGACCGGGGAATGCTCGCCGTGCTGCTCGGCGGCGGCCGGCAGGATCGCGCCGAGGATGTCGACGGCCTGGGTGATGCGTCCCTCGCCGAGCAGCCGCTTGACCTCGTCGACCGCGGCGGCGACATCGGTTCTGCCGGGGACGGCCGGCACCGGGGCGGGCGAGGACACGGGCGTGCGCGCGACGTCCGGCCAGGGGGCGTGCGGGCGCAGGAAAGGGCGCGTGGGATCCAGCGGTTGCCCGGTCGGTGTGCCCCGCCCGGGCAGGAGCGGCGCCAGGTGCTCGTACACCTCCTGCGCGGATCCGGGACGGTGCTGCGGGTCCTTGGCGAGCAGGCGCAGCACCAGCGCCTCCAGGGGCTCGGGCACCTCGGGGCGGATCCGGCGCACGGGCAGCGGCGGCTCGTACAGGTGCCGGTGCAGCACACCGAGCGCCGTAGAACCCACGAACGGCACGTCGCCGCTGAGCAGTTCATGCAGCAGCACACCGAGCGCGTACAGGTCGGTGTACGGGCCGACGGCACCGCCCATCGCCTGCTCGGGCGCCATGTAGGCGGGCGAACCGATCGGCGAGCCCGTGTGGGTCAGACGCGTGGTGTCCGTGTCCATCACGGAGGCGACGCCGAGGTCGAGGACGGTGACCGTGCCGTCCTGCTTCACCATCACGTTGCGCGGCTTCAGATCCCGGTGGACGATCGGCACCGCGTGCACGGCGCTCAGCACGGCGCACAGCTGCGCGGCGACCGCGACCGCCCCCTGCCACGGATACGGATCGTGCTCGGCGAGGTGGTCGGACAGGTCGGCGCCGTCCACGTACTGCATGACGAGGAACAACTCCTCGCCCTCGCTGCCCGCGTCGTGCACGGTCACCAGGCCGGGGTGGTCGACCTGCGCGGTCACCCGGCACTCGCGTACGAACCGGCGGCGCAGTTCGTCGGCCTCCTGTCCGGCCACCTTGTCGGGGCGCAGCAGCTTCACCGCCACGCGCCGGTCAAGCCGCTGGTCGTACGCCGTCCAGACCTGGCCCATGCCGCCCTGCCCGATCAGCGTGGACAGTTCGTAGCGCCCGGCGACGACGCGTCCCGTCGCCACGCTCACCTTCCGCCCTCGCGGTCGCCGCCGTTGTCGTCGTTGCCGCCCGTGGGCTGCCCGTCGTGCCTGCGCAGATAGTCGCTCAGCTCGTCGAGTTCGGCGCGCACCTGGTCGATGCGCGCGGGCGCCGGACGCGCGGGCGGCGCGGGTATCGGCGGCTGCGGCACCGGCGGGCGGGCAGCGGGCGCGCGCGGTATGGGCGTGTGAGGTGCGCGCGCGGGCGGTACGGGCGCGTGCGGTACCGGCGTGTGCCGTACGGGCGCGTGCGGCGTCGCGGGCTGCGGCACCGCGGGCTGCGGCACGATCGGTACGGTCGTCCCGGTGAACGGCGGCTGCCCGTAGCCGTACGCCGGTGTCCGCGGCCCGCTGTGGGCGTCCTGGAGTCGCTGGAAGTGGCGTATGTCCGCGACCAGGTAGTACGCGGTCGAGGCCACGAGCGTGAAGAGAAGCACGGTGAGACCCAGATAGCCACCGGCGGTGTGGATCTCGTCGCCCGGCTCGCTGCCCAGCAGCACCACGCTGAGCACGTCGGCCACCAGGACCGCCACGAGCAGGCCCCAGTCCAGTGCCCTGCGGGTCACGGCGGCCAGGCGCAGCATCATCGCCCAGCTCAGAAAGCCCATGCTGGCGAAGGTGAGCCCCACGAACAGCACGCGCAGGAAGACCAGCACCGCGGGGTGCGGCGGCTGCTTCACCGGCTGTGTGTCGCCGTGGCCTTGCATGGCTGCTCCTGTGGTGCCTGAAATGGGCGTACCTGCCTACCGGCACGGTCCGCCGCGCGGGCGACGCCGGTCGGGCGATGTCGCTTCGAGCATATGGCCCACCGGGGACAAGCGGTCCAACGATGTGGACAGGGAGCTACCGAACCGTTGTCGACCCGCAGCGCCCGCGCCCGCCCGCACCGCACCGCTCCGCGGACACGGCGGGCCGGAACAGAGCCGGGGACGGTGCGCGGCATATCGGGATATCCAGTACCGCCGGGCTCAGTCGGGCGCCACCGTGCCGTCGGTCAGGCCGTCGTACATCCCGCGCACCAGTTGTTCGCCGAGCCGGCCCGCGCGCCCGAGCGCCCGCTCGAACTCGTCGAGGGCGCGGAAACGCGCCCCGAAGCGCCGCTGTTCGTCGAGCGGGAGCCGCGGCAGGTGCAGGCGGCGCACGTCGAGGCGGGTGGCGGTGGAGGCGTAGCTGCTGGCCTGCCGGTTGTTGGCGGTGCCGCGCAGGAAGCCGGCGAGGAACCACGGGTCCAGCGCCGCGGGATCGGGGCGCAGCAGCACGAGGTTGCGGCCCAGCGCGGCGCCGGCCGTCGCGTCGTCGATCACACGGGCCACCGAGCCGCCGCCGAGCACCGGGACGACGACATCGCCCGGCTCGGTCAGCACGGCTTCCTCGTCGCTCTCCGGGAGCGTCCCGGAAGGCACAGTTCCGGCAAGGACGTCATGGTCGGTGAGGACGGGCACACGCGTGTGGCCGCCGTTTCCGCCCGTGCGCATCAACAGGGCTGCGCCGCGCGCGAGTTCGCCGATCGTCGTCAGCGGCCAGCGCACCGGCCGCGCGGGGTCGGCGGGCGGCGGGGTGAGCCCGGCGGCCAAGCGCAGTGTCTCGCCCAGCCGCTCCCGTACGGCCGTGAGCTGCTCCGCGCCGTCGGCCGCGGCGGGCGGCGGGAGGTGCCGGGCCGGGGCGAGGTCGACATCGTCGTCGAGCAGTTCGATCACCGGCACGGAACGCGCGAGCCCCGGCCGTTCGTCGAGCCGCCCCGCGCGTTCGAAGGCACGCCAGGCGTCCAGGACGGCGTCCCGCACCGCCTGCCAGTCCGGCCCGCCCCGCCCCTGCGCGGCGAACCGCCCGGTGTCCACGAGCAGCGCCTCGGGCTGCGCGACGGCCCGGTCGGGGCGGCGCAACACCCAGATGTGCAAGGGGATGTTGTACGGCGGCGCCGCCCCGACCGGCAGCGCGACGACGGCCCGCAGCGCACCGCGCCGCAGCAGGTCGGCGCGGATCCGGCGGCCGGAGCGGCGGGATGCCGCGGCGGGCGGCATGAGCAGCACGGCGGTGCCGCCGTCCCGCAGCCGGGCGAGCGCGTGCTGCACCCAGGCCAGCTCGGACTCGGTGCGCGCCGGGAAGCCGTACTCCCAGCGGGAGTCGTAGGCGAGTTCGTCGTGGCCCCAGTTGCGCTCGTTGAACGGCGGATGGCACAGGACGGCGTCGGCGCGCAGCCACGGGTACGCGTCGGCGCGCAGGCTGTCGCCGGCGGCGCCGCGGACGGTGGCGCGGGTGTGCAGGGCGAGCCGGAGCGCGGTGAGCGCGGCGAGGTCGGGGGCGCTGTCCTGGGCGTGCGGTTCCTGGTCGGGGCGGGCGGTCACGGCACCCAGCAGGGCGCCGGTGCCGCAGGCCGGATCGAGCACGGTACGGGCGGGGCCCGCGAAATCGGCCATGAGCCGGGCGAGTTCGGCCGGGGTGAGCGTGTACTGGCGCGGGTTGGCGTCCAGGTGCCGCCCCAGCAGGAACTCGAACGTCTGCGGGGCGCCCGCCTCGGCCGCCAGCTCGGCGACACCGCGGAGCAGCGGGGCGGAGGGGAGCAGTTCGGGGCCGGTGGGCGTGTGAACCGCGGGGGCGGTATGTACGGCGGGCTGGGGGTTCACGGCGACCGGAGCGTTCACGGCGGCCCGGGGGTTCCCGGCGGCACGGGCGTTCACAGCAGCCAGGGGGTTTACAGCAGCCCGGAGGTTCACAGCCGACTGCGAGTTCACGGCCGATTGCGAGTTCGCAGTCACCTGAGGGTTCACAGCGGGGCGGCTGTTCACATCGGGCTGCGAGTTCACACCGGGCCGGGCGTTCACAGTAGGCCGGGGGTTCACAGTCGGCCAGGGGTTCACACGGGTCGGGACGTCGGCCGAGGAGCGCGCGTGCGGTGCCGCTCCGCCCGGCGCGCCGAAGCGCGGGGTCAACACCTGCTCCAGCGCGCCGGGTAGTTTCGCGGCCAGGCGCTCGTCGGTGCCGGTGCTCGCGTCCCGCCAGAGGGCAGGCTGTTCATGGATCAGCAGGAGTACGCACCCCGCGTGCACCAGGGCGGTGACCGGGCCCGCGGGGTGTCCGGCGAGCTGTTGCCAGACGCGTTCGCGCAGCGGGACCTCGGCGAGTTTGCCCTGCTTGCGCAGCCATGCCTCGACCTCGGCCAGGGCGAAGGACGGGCTGGTCTCGGTACCGCCGACCGGCTTGGGGAAGTCGGCGTGCCGGCGGCGCCAGTTGCTGACGGCGGCACGGCCGACGCCGGCGAGCCGAGCGATCCCCGCCGCGGTCACTTCCGTCGCGTGGTCCTGCACCCGCCCCACTCCCCTCGTTCGCGTGTGACGCCGAGCATACCCACGTTTACATGATCCACCCCTTCACGCTCGTGTACACATGACTCAATGAGATTCATGTTGACTCGGTTCACAGGCTCTGCTCTTATGTGGGGTGACGAACGGGACCGTGGCCGTCCAGGCCGTCGTCCGCCGTCGTCAGCCCAACTCACTTCACCGAGGAACTCCCATGCGTCGCACCGCACTCGCCGTCCTCTGTCTCGCCGCCGTGAGCGCCGCGGGGCTCACCGGCTGTCAACCGGGTCACGACAAGGCGGACAACAAACCGAAGGAGCCGTTCGCCGGACTGACCGGCGGGGAGATCGCCGACCGGGCGATGAAGGCCACCACGGGTGCCTCGTCGTTGCGGATGACGGGCGACATCGCCGACGACACGTCGGACGGCACCATCCGGATCGACATGGCCCTGGACAAGAAGGGCGAATGCACCGGCACCTTGGGCCTGGGCGGGCAGGGCAAGGCCGAGCTGATCAAGACCGGCGGCACCGTCTACATGAAGTACGACGAGGCGTTCCTGCGCGCCCAGAGCAAGGGCGAGTCCAAGGCCGACACCGACGCGGCCGTGGCGATGCTGGCCGGCAAGTGGACCAAGATGTCCGCGAAGGGCCAGGACGCCAAGGACATCGCCGGCTTCTGCGACCTGGGTTCGGTGCTCTCGGGCGCGGACGACGTCCACTCGGACGCCACCCGCGGGAAGGCGTCCACCGTCGGGGGCACGCCCGCGATCGTCCTGCACGAGAAGGACGGCAAGGACCGCTACACGCTGTACGTCGCCACCGAGGGCGAGCCGTATCTGCTGAAGGTCGACGGCGGGTCCGCGAAGGACGCGGTGCGCCTCACGTTCAGCGACTACGACCGGCCCGTGCCGGCGAAGAAGCCGGCCGGCAAGATCCTCGACCTGGACACGCTCGGCGGCTGAGGGTCAGCGCGCGTGGAAGCGCTCCGGTGCCTTGGTCGGGTTGCCGCCGGAGGGCAGTTTCTGGTTCGGGCAGGCGACGAGGACCTTCTTCATCGCGGCCTGTTCCGAGGCGGTGACCCACAGCCCGTACTTCTTCTTCACGGCGACCTGGGCGGCGACGTACGCGCACCGGTAGGACTTGTCGGGCGGCAGCCAGGTCGCCGTGTCGCCGTCTCCCTTGCCGCGGTTGGTGCTCGCGTCGACGGCGATCAGGTTGAGCGGGTCGTTGGCGAGGGCTATGCGTTTGCCGGCGTCCCAGTATTTGGCGCCCTTCTGCCAGGCGTCCGAGAGGGCGACGATGTGGTCGATGTCCACCTGGCTGCGTCCGCGCCGGTAGGTGATGTCCTTGCCGGAGTACGGATCGGGTTCCAGCAGGCCGTAGGAGACCTTGCAGTCGCCGTCGGTGAACTTCACGTCTTTCAGGTCGCGTTGGAGGATGTCGTCGCGGGTGTCGCAGGAGTTGGAGTCGGTGTCGGCCCAGGCTGTGCCGAACCGGTCGCGGGCGTAACCGGTCTTCGGGGCGCGCCCCTTGACGGTCAGTGACTTTGCGGCGGCCAGGGCCGCGCCCCCGCCGCCCGTGTTCTCGGCCCCGGAGGATCCGTCCGTCTGCAGTTCCGTGCAGCCGGCCACGGCAAGCATCACGACGGCGGCGGTGGCGGCCCCGCCCCTCAGACGCCCCACGGCGCGTCCCCCTTGGGCTCCTCTGCTCCGCCCCGGCCTGGAGCAGATCGTTGCTGGGGACACGGTAACCGCCGACGGGTGGCCGACACAGAGGGCTCAAAGGGGCGTTGGGGGCGAACAGGGCGTATCGCCGGTGGCGCGACGGGCACTTGTGGGTCGACTCACATCCCGCCGACCGCCACCGTCACCCCGGGCAGCCGACCCACACCCCGTCGACCACCGACCTCACGGCCGGGCAGCCGACCCACACCCCGCCGACCACCAACCCCCACCGCCCAGCAGCCGACCCACACCCCGCCGACCACCAACCCCCACCGCCCAGCAGCCGACCCACACCCCGCCGACCACCAACCCCCACCACCGAGCAGCCCACCCACACCCCGCCGACCACCAACCCCCACCACCGAGCAGCCCACCCACACCCCGCCGACCACCAACCCCCACCACCGAGCAGCCCACCCACACC
>NZ_JBEPAP010000080.1:0-38036 GCF_040298665.1 Streptomyces sp. NPDC001508 | reverse complement strand
GGCGTGCCGTACGCGGAGGCCAAGGAGGTCGTCGGCACGG
Organism: Streptomyces sp. NPDC001508; assembly: GCF_040298665.1. Lineage (NCBI taxonomy): Bacteria > Bacillati > Actinomycetota > Actinomycetes > Kitasatosporales > Streptomycetaceae > Streptomyces > Streptomyces sp. NPDC001508. The sequence goes on along the minus strand of NZ_JBEPAP010000080.1, from coordinate 37,996 downwards.
GCGGGGCCGAGGCGCTGACCTCCCGCTGGGAGGTGCGCTGGACCCCCGCCACCGCCCAGACCCTGATGCTGCTCGCCGCGTTCCTCGTCCTCGGCCTGCTGCTGTTGCCGTCGACGGTGTCCCGGCTGGTCGGCGCCCGCTCCCGGACCGACGCCGGCGCACACCGGGACGGCGACGGCACGAAGGGGGACTCCTGGTGAAGCCGATCCGGACGCGGCTGCGCCGCGCCCTCGTCCGCCTGGTCGCCGGTGCCGCGGTCGGCGCCCTCGCCGGGCTCGCCGTGACCCAGGCCGCCGCCCCCTCCTCGGCCGCGGCCGGCGCCGCCGACTCCGCCGTCACCGTCTCGGGCCGCGGCGAGTTCAAGGACATGAAGTTCACCGTCGGCCAGACCACCCACCTCACCAGCCAGGCCATCACGGTCTCCTGGACCGGCGGCACCCCGACCACCTTCGCGGGCACGCTGTTCAACACGGACTTCGTACAGATCATGCAGTGCTGGGGCGACGACGACGGCAGCGTCCCGGGCAATCCGGGACCGCCGCGCACCCAGTGCCAGTACGGCGCCTCCCCGACCACCGACCGCGGCAACTGGCCCGGCAACGGGCAGGACGACACCCGCCAGGTCTTCTACAGCGCCGACCCCGCCAACTACGGCCAGGACGATCGGTTCGGCGCGGCCAACCCCAACGCGCCGGCCGAGGTCCCGTTCAAGTCGGTGGACGGCACGGTCATCACCACCGGCACCCAGAACAACGCCTTCTTCAACCGCAACACCACCAACGAGGTCGACTTCGCCCGCACCGGCGCCGACGGCACCGGCCGCGAGTACGTCGAGGTGCAGACCGCCAACGAGGCCCCGCACCTGGGCTGCGGCGCGCCGGTCACCACCGGCGGCACCACCCGGCCGCGCCCCTGCTGGCTGGTGATCGTCCCCCAGGGCCACCTGGACCTCGACGGCCGCCCCTACGCCGACCACAGCCAGGTCAACGCGGGCTCCCCGGTGTCCTCCAGCAACTGGATGAACCGCATCGCGATCCCGCTCGGCTTCAACCCGGTCGGCACCAACTGCGCCCTCGGCGCCCATGAACGCCCCACCCTCGGCAGCGAGTTGGTGGCCGACGCGATGACCAGCTGGCAGTCGGCCCTGTGCCCGGCCGGACGGGTCTACGGCTTCACCCAGCTCGGTGAGCCGGACACCCGCGCCCGCCTCGGCGCCGACGGCTCGCTGGGACTGGCCTTCACCACCCGCGCGCTGGGCGCCGACGACGGCGCCACGACCCCGCCCGGCCCCACGTCCTACGCGCCGGTCGCGCTCTCCGGCGCCGTCATCGGCTTCACCGTCGAACGCAGACCCAGGTCCGACGCACCCGACGACATCCGCGAACTGGCCGGCACGAAGGTGGACTCGATCGATCTCACCCCGCGCCTGGTCGCCAAGCTGCTCACCGAGTCCTACCGCAACTCGCCCTGGGGCGCCGTGCTCGGCGACCGGGCGGCCAAGGGCTACGGCTGGGCGAAGGGCAACCCGGCGGGCCTCGCGAGCGACCCCGAATTCGTGGCCCTCAACCCGGAGTTCGCCCATCTCTCGGTCGCCGAGACCCCGGCCACCGACACCGACCTGATCACCTCGCTCGGGCACACCGACACCGCCCGCGCGCTGTGGCAGTGGATCACGTCCGACAAGGACGCCCGGCAGTTCCTGGCCGGGGTGTCCGACGACTGGGGCATGCGCGTCAACCCGTACTACAGCACCAACGCGGACCTGAACCCGAACGGCTTCGGCTTCGACCCCGCCCATGTGGACAGCTACCCGAAGAGCGACCCGTGGTGCACGATCCCGCCGGGCACGGACGCCACCGTCCAGCAGTGCATGACCGACTTCCACCCCTACGTCGAGAGCATGCACTCCGGCGCCCTGCACGCCCGGCGCGCCGACACGCTGTGGAAGTCCAGCTGGGACGGGCTGGCCAATCCGCCCGCCTTCAAGAACCCCGGCCCGCAGACGGTCGGCTCCCGGTTCATGATCACCGTCACCGACGCGGCCTCCGCCGCCCGTTACGGGCTGCAGACCGCCAAGCTGCGCAACGCCGCGGACCGCTTCGTCGCCCCGAGCGCCACGACCCTGACCGCGGCGGCCGACAGCGCCTCGGGCAAGGGCGTCGCCGAGATCTCCCCGGCGACCGCCAAGGCACCGGGCGCCTACCCGCTGGCCCAGCTGGTGTATGCGGCGGTCCGGCCCGGCACGCTGGACGCGGCAGCCCGCAAGGACTACGCGGCCCTGCTGACGTACGCGGCGGGCAGCGGCCAGATCAGCGGCGCCGACCCGGGCCGGCTGCCCGACGGCTACGCACCGCTGTCCACCGAGTTGCGCGAGCGCACCGCCCGTGCCGCCGACGCGCTGCTCCACTACACCGGGCCCACCTCCTCGGCCACACCCGGCGGCGGCACCGGGGACGGCGGCACCGGCTCGGTCACCGGCGGCTCGGAGACCATCCCCGACGGCAGCGGCGGAAGTTCCGGCACCGGCACCGGCACCGGCACCGGCACCGGCACCGGCACCGGCACCGGCAACGGCCGCGCGGCGGACGCGGACGGCGCCGCGGCCGGCGGCGCGAGCGCCCGGCCCAGCGCCGCGGCCTCCTTCGACGGCGGCAAGGCCGTGCAGACCACCGCCACCGGCACCACGCCCGACGACCCCGGCAACCCGCTGCGCTACGCCGTCCCGGTCGGCGCCGCGCTCGGCGCCGTCGCCGGGGCGGGCGCGCCCTTCGCCGGCGGCAGCCGGCCACGGCACCCGCTGCGGGTGCCGCTGCCCGGCGGCCGGACCCTGACCGTCGTACCGGCCATCACGCTGCCCGAACGGCTCAGGCGCCTGCTGCCCTGAGGCCCAGCGCCCGCGCGGCGCTCCCCAGACGGCCGTCCGCCCCGAAAGGCAGTCGGGGCGGACGGCCGGTACCACCCTGCCAGATCCCTCTTCACCTCTCTTCCCCCGCTACGCACTACCCTCAGGAGACACTCGATGCGCACAACGCGCTCTACGGCGGCGCTCGTCGCCGCCGCCGTGGTGGCCGGCGGCCTGGCCCTGTCCAGCCCGGCGTACGCCGACCCCACTCCCGCGGGGACCTTCCGCCAGCTCGTCGGCGTGGGCTCCGACACCACCCAGGACGTGCTCAACGCCCTGGCCGGCGACACCGTCAACGGCAAGAGCTACACCGGCACCGCCGTGAAGGCGGCGAGCGGCGCCCGGATCGCCTCCTACGACGCGATCGAGCCCGGCACCGGCTCCACCACGTCGAAGATCACCACCCGCTCCGGCGGCCCCACCTTCCTGCGCCCGAACGGATCCGGCGCCGGCCGGCTGGCCCTGACCGAGTCCCTGTCCGGCGACAAGTACCCGGACTCGGCCGGTGTGTCCGTCAAGGGCCAGATCGACTTCGCCCGCTCCTCCAGCGGCCCCAGCGCCTCCGGCGGCGCGCTCACCTACATCCCGTTCGCCCGGGACGCGGTCGGCGTCGCGGTGCGGGGCCCGGCGCTCGGCACCCTGACGGTGGAGCAGCTGCACGACATCTACTCCGGCTCGCTCACCAAGGTGAACGGCCAGACCGTGTACCCGAAGATCCCACAGAGCGGCTCCGGCACCCGCAAGTTCTTCCTGGCGTCGATCGGCCTCAGCGACGCCACGCTGTCCCCGACCGTCGCGGCCGTCCAGGAGAACCAGGCCGACACCGCGCTCACCCAGGACGGCGCGCTGGTGCCGTTCTCCGTGGGCAGCTGGATCGCCCAGATCAACGGCGTCTCCCCGGACTACAGCAAGTCCGCGGCCGCCGCCGGCGGTCAGCTGGCCGCCGTGAAGCTGCCCGGCGACAACGGCGCCACCTCCCCGGTGACGACCGTCAACGGCAAGCTCGCCCCGGTCAACGCCTACTACGAGAACGCCACCTTCGGCCGCGACGTCTACAACGTCGTGCCGAGCCGGGCGATCGACCCGACCAGCATCTTCTTCGACAAGGACCTCTACGACGTCTTCGTCACCAGCGGCAGCCACACCGCCGCCATGGCCTCCGACGCCGCCGAGAAGGTCATCGCCGACTTCGGCTTCGTGAACGAGTCGTACAACGGCTCCGTCAACCTGACCAGGCACGCCAAGCTGGGCGGCCTTGAGCAGTCCGGCCTAGATGTGTCGACGCCCGCCGCGCCCGCCCTCAAGGCCACCCCCGGCGACGCGAGCCTGAAGCTGTCCTGGACCGCCCCGGCCGCCACCGCACTGCCGCTCACCGACTACCGCGTCACGCTGACCGGTTCGGACGGCGCCGTCGTGGCCACCAAGGACGTTACGGCCGGCACCACCTCGTACACCTTCTCCGGGCTGGCCGTCGGCAGCTACACCGCGACCGTCGCCGCCGCCAACCTCAACGGCACGGGCCCGGCCGCCACATGGAAGGGCTCCGTCAAGTACGTGAGCACCACCAAGGCGACCGCCGCGACGACCGCCTACGGCAGGACGCCGAAGGTCGCCGTCACCGTCACCGGCTCGCACGGTGTCGCCCCCACCGGAAAGGTCACCGTCAAGGAGGGCGGCACCGTCCTGGGCAGCGGCACGCTCAGCGGCGGCAAGGTCACCGTCTCCCTGTCCAACCACCTCAAGGTCGCCACGCACACGCTGTCCGTCTCCTACGCGGGCAACACCAAGCTCAACGCGTCCGCCACGACGGCCACCCTGAAGATCACCAAGGCGATGCCGACCGTCACCTCCTCTGCGCCCGCCACCGTCAGCCACACGGCCCGGGCCAAGGTCTCGGTCAAGGTCACCGCGACCGGCACCACCCCGACCGGCACCACCCCGACCGGCACTGTCCGTATCTACGAGGGCACCAAGCTGCGCGCCACCGGCACGCTGAGCGGCGGCAAGGTGACCATCACCCTGCCGAAGCTGAGCCGCGGCAAGCACGTGCTGCACGCCTCCTACGCGGGCTCCTCGACGGTCAACCACAAGGCCGGCGCCGACTTCACCATCAAGTCCACCTGACCCACCCACGCCGGCGGGAGGACCACGCGCCCTGGTGGTTCCCCCGCCGGCTCCACCCGACGACCAGCGAAGGAGGCGGGCCGCCGTGACCGTCGCCGCACCGACCACGCTCGCCCCGGCCGCGCCGCTCACCCGGGTCCGCAGCGTCACCGCCGTCCGCCATCTGGCCCGCGGCGGCCTGCTCAGCCTCGCCGCGCTGCTGCTCGGCATCACCGCACAGCTCCTGCTGGTCAGCGGGATCCAGCAGCACAGCGCGCAGCACGCGGCCTTCGACGCATTGCGGGGCGAACTCGCCCTGGGCACCGCGCCGGTGTCCCAGACCGACCTGCGGGGTGACCTTTTGGCGTCCGGCACGCCGCTCGCTCTGATCGACATACCCAAACTCGGCCTGAGCCAGGTGGTGCTGGAGGGCACCGACTCCAGCGTGCTCACCGACGGGCCCGGCCACCGCCGGGACACCCCGCTGCCCGGCCAGACGGGCACCAGCGTCCTGATGGGCCGGGCCGCCGCGTACGGCGGTCCGTTCGGCCGGCTGGCCGATCTCGCCGCGGGCGACACCCTCACCGTGACCACCGGCCAGGGCAAGGCCGCGTTCCGGGTCAGTGACGTACGCCGGGCCGGTGACCCGGCGCCGCCCACCCTGGCCGCAGGCAAGGGCCGGCTGGTGCTGGTGACCGCCACCGGTCCGCGGTTCGCGCCGGGCGGCGTGCTGCGCGTCGACGCCGACCTGGTGTCCGCGCCGTTCCAGACCCCGGCCGCGGTCATCCGGGCCGGCACCCTGCCGGCCGCCGAGGAGCCGCTGGCCCGACTCTCCGGCATCCCGTGGCCCCTGGTGATGTGGCTGCAGGCGCTGCTCCTGACGGCGGTCGCCGCGGTGTGGGCGTGGCACCGCTGGGGCCGCCACCAGACCTGGATCGTCTTCGCGCCGGTCGTCGCCGTGCTGGGCCTCCAGGTCGCCACCCGCACCACCGAGTTGCTTCCCAACCTGCTCTGACCCGGCGCACCGCCGCCCGAACCGAGGTAGCCCACCGTGACCGACACCGCCGTACTCCCCGTGACCGACGCCCCGTCCGCCGCTCCCGCCACCTTGCAGGCGCGGGCCGTCTCGGCGTGGTTCGGCAGCCACCAGGTGCTCAGCCGGGTGTCGCTGACCATGCCCGCGGGCCAGGTGACCGCCCTGATCGGTCCCTCGGGATGCGGCAAGTCGACCTTTCTGCGGACCCTCAACCGCATGCACGAGCTGATCCCCGGCGCGGCCCTCGGCGGCGAGGTGCTGTTCGAGGGCGAGGACATCTACGACCCCGGGTGGCGGCTGACCGACGCCCGCCGCCGCATCGGCATGGTCTTCCAGAAGCCCAACCCGTTCCCCGCCATGTCGATCTACGACAACGTGGTGGCGGGGCTGAAGCTGACCGGGACCAAGGTGAGCCGCCGCGCCAAGGACGACCTGGTGGAGGAGTCCCTGACCCGCGCCGGCCTGTGGAAGGAGGTCAGCGACCGGCTCCGCCGGCCCGGCGGGGCCCTGTCCGGCGGCCAGCAGCAGCGGCTGTGCATCGCCCGCGCGCTGGCCGTACGGCCCCGGGTGCTGCTGATGGACGAGCCGTGCTCGGCGCTCGACCCCACCTCCACCCGCCGGGTGGAGGAGACCATCCACGACCTGGCCGGCCAGGTGACGATCGTGATCGTCACCCACAACATGCAGCAGGCCGCCCGGGTCTCCCAGCAGTGCGCGTTCTTCCTCGCCGAGCAGGGCACACCCGGCGCCGTCGTCGAGCACGGCGCCACCGACGACGTCTTCCACACCCCGAAGGACCAGCGGACGGCGGACTATGTGGCCGGCCGCTTCGGCTGACCTCCTTCGCGGGGCGACGACGGGGCCCGCCGGGGGCGACCGGCGCGAGAATCCCGGCCGCACGGTGCGCCGACCGGTCCGCAAGCCGCTTCGCCGGTGCGCCGACCGGTCCGCAGCCCCTTCGCCGGCTCGACGGGCTCGCCGCGCCACGGTGCCTCGACGGATCCGGCGGCGAGCGGCCCATCCTGAAGCCGCGGGTGCGGTGTCGGTCTCGCCGTACGGCGGAACCGGTGATCGTCTGCTGGGCGCGGGCCGGTGCGGGCCGTGGCGGTGCGGGCGGTGGTTCAGCGGGTGTGGGGGAGCAGCCGGGCCGGTCCGGTGAGGTGGTCCGGGGCCGGGGCGCGGCGGATGGCGATGAGGGCGGCGTCGTCGCCGAGCCGGCCGCCGGTGTGGGCGAGCAGATCGCGCCGGATGTGGTGGAGCAGCGACTGCGGGGAGTGCCCGGCCCACTGGGCGACGCGTTCCGCGAGGGGGTAGAAGGCGCCGCCGCCGTCCCGGGCCTCGACCACCCCGTCGGTGTACAGCAGCAGCGTGTCCCCGGCGGCGAACGGCAGCACGGCCACCGAGATCTCATCGGGTCCGGTCAGGCCGACCCCCAGCGGGGGCGAGGCAACCAGGTCGGGGGCGGCCACCGGGCGGCCGGCGGTCAGCAGCAGCGGCGCCGGATGACCGCAGCTGGTCAGCCGGGCGACGGGATCACGGTCGGGGATCTTTAGCAGGAGGACGGTGGCGAACCGCTCTCCCGCCTCGTCCGGGGGTTCGAAATCGGCCAGATACCGGGTGACGCTCTGTTCCAGTGAGGCGGCCAGCTCGGGCAGGGCCGCGTTGTGGTGCGCGGCCTCGCGGAACGCGCCGAGCAGGAGGGCCGCCTCCCCGACGGCCGACAGCCCCTTGCCGCGTACGTCACCGATGACCACCCGGGTGCCCTCGGCGTTGCGGGCGGCGGCGTACAGGTCGCCGCCGATCTCCGCCTCCTCCTCGGCGGCCATGTAGACACAGGCGAGTTGCAGGGTGCCGAGCCGTTGGGGCAGCGGCCACAGCAGCACCCGCTGCGCCGCCTCGGCCACGGACCGCACCTGGGCCAGTTCGCGGGTGCGTCGCTCACGCACCGCGGCGAACACCACGATCAGCAGCGAGAGCACGATCAGGGCGACGATCTGCACCATGATGTTCCGCGACCACAGCATGCCGGAATGCCAGCCGATGAACGCCTGGGCGGCCGCCGCGGTGGCCCCGATGACCCCCGTCAGCACCGGGCCCTCGAACCACGCGGTGACCGCGGGCGCGATGACCAGCAGGGGGCCGAGCACGATGTCGTCCGGTGACGCGGTGTCGGCCACGGTGATCACGACGATGAGTCCCACGGGGACCAACAGCAGCAGGCGGCTCGGCCGCCACGGTTGCCAGGGCCGCGCGAACGGCTGCTGCGAGGAGAACATGTCTCCCACAGTGCACCGCGTTGGTCGGACGCGCGAGCACGGGCAGGTCAGGACGTCATCACCAGCCAGGTGCCGCCCAGCGAGGCGACGTACAGCGCGGCGCCGAGCGGCAGAAACCACCAGGGGGAGCCGCCGCCGCGGTACACCACGAGGCCGGGCACCACCGCGGCGGCCACCGCGAGGAGGAGACCGAGCCAGGGCAGTCCCAGCATCGTCAGGATCCCGGACGTCGTGCACCGGAACGCGGGGTGCTCGGCCGAGCAGTTGTCCGTCGCGAAGATCGAGATGTAGAAGGCGATCGCGTCGATCAGGCCGCCGCAGCCGGCCAGCAGCCCCACCGCGGTGAGGTAGGCGGCCGGCCACCGCGCACGGGCGGGGGCCACGGTGTACGCGTGCTGGTGGTAGCCGTAGTGGTGGTCGCCGGCGCTCATGGTTCCCCCGTGGTCCCGCGGCCCGCATGTCCGTGGCCGCCCGTCGGGACCGACCGTAGAAGCCGTGGCCGTCCGTGTCCTGAGCACGCGTACTCAGTCCGGCCGGGGACTGCGCCCCGTCAGGCCCGCCCGTGTCCGGGCGGGTGCTCGGGCAGGCGGGCGGTCAGGCGAGGGGCAGCGCCGAGGCGAAGGAACCCGCGTGGTGGACCAGCGGTGTGGCCTCGTCGACGACGGTGCCGTCGTCGACCTGGCCGACCACGAAGAGGTGGTCGCCGAGGGTCTGGCGCGAGGTGACCCGCGCGGTGAGCCAGGCGCTCACTCCGTCGAGCAGGGGCACTCCGGCGGTGTCGTGGCGCCAGGGGACACCCGCGAACCGGTCGATGCCGCTGGTGGCGAACCGGTCGGCGAGGGCGGTGTCCCGGGTGCCGAGCAGATGCACCGCGAACCGGTCCGCGGTCCGCACGGCCGGTGCCGTCGACGCGGTGAGTCCGATGCAGAAGGAGACCAGGGCCGGCCGCAGGGACACCGAGGTGAAGGAGGTCGCGGTGAAGCCGGCCGGGCCGGGGACGGTGATCACGGTGACACCCGCGGCATGGCGCCGCAGGGTGCTGCGCAGGATCTCGGCGGATTCGGGACCGGTGGCACGAGGAGTGAGACGGGGGCTGGCGGAGGTGGTCACGCGGCTTCCCTTCGGGCAGTACGGCGGCCGGCCCTGGGACCGGGCCGGTGCGGGACAGGAGCGGAGTGGTCGTCGACCGTCACGGGTCATCGACGGCGCGGCGGCGGGCCGTCGGTGCGGGTGACGCGCGGGTGTGCGGTCCGGTGGGCGTGCGGCGGTCGGCGCGATGGGCAGCGGTGTCCGGGGACGGTCGTGCATCGGATGGGGCGGCCCGGGTTCGCGGCGCCCGCGTCGGGGCGGGTGCGGGGGCGACCGGTCGCACGCGAGGCGAGGGTCGTCCCGTCGGGACGCGGGGGCGCAGGGACGATGCGGTCGCTCAGCGACAGAGCGCGCTGGAAGTGCGGCAGTGGTCGACGTGACGACAGGCGACGCCCGGGTGCAACAGATGCATGGTCAACATCTTCACGTCGCCCTTATGGCGCTGTCAATGGACACCTCACGGTGTCTCATTCGGCGAGACCGGCGCCGCCCTGCGCCGCCCGTTCCCCGGCCCGGCCGGCGCCTCCGGGTGCGGCTCGCGCAGCGCCGGGTGGCAGGCCGCCTCCTCCGGGTGGAGCCACAGCACCCCGTGCGCGGTGGTGAGTTCGACCGCGCCGGCCGGCGGGGTGCGGTCGCCGGTGAGCAGTTCCAGCTCGGGCAGTGTGAGGGTGCGCCACCGCTCGAGCGCCGCCTCGGCCCGCACCGGTCCCGCCGTACGCAATGCGGTGCCGGCCGCGGTCCCGGCCGCGTCCAGGTAGGTCCGCGCCGGACGCCAGCCCGGTACGCAGACCCGTCCGCCGGGGCCGTCGAAGAGCAGTGTGGGCAGCGCGTAGCGCACGCCGTCGGTCAGTTCCTTGGCCCGGCCCGGATGCGGTCCGGGCGCGTCGAGCAGCCGCACCTCGCGGCACGGTCTGCGGGTCTCGGCATGGTCCGCGGCCACCGCGGCCCGTGTCCCGGCCGAGGCCGAGTCGGCGCGCAGCGCGTCGGGATCGAGCCCGGGAACCCCGCGCACCGCCCAGGCCACGCCCGCCGCCGAGTCCGCGGGCGTCCCCGCGACGAACGTGCTCTCCCGCAGCCGGCGCAACACCCGTTCGGCCGGCTGCGCGCCCTGCCGCTGCGCGGCCTTGGCGGCGAGGGAGGCGGGCCAGCTGGTCCGGGTCAGCCAGTGCAGCCGTGCCGGGCGCGGGGCACCGGTGTGCGCGGTGACGTCCCGCACGAAACCCTCGTACCAGCGGGCCTCGGCCGCGGGATCGGGCGGCGGGTCGTCGGTGTCGTCGAAGAGGATGCCGAACACCCGCCGCCAGCGCAGCTGGTCCCCGAAGACCGTCCGCAGCAGCCGTACGGCGGGCTCGGAGCCCCAGGCCCACGGGCAGGCGGGGTCGGTGAACTCGGTCACCGCGACCAGGGGTTCGGCGTCCGGCGACGCATCCGTCATACGCCGACCGCCCGCCGCGGGGCGCCGGCACCGGCCTCGTCCTGCGCGCCCGCGGCGCCCCGCCGGGCGAGTTCGGCGATCGTGGTGCGCCGCAGCAGCGCGAGGGCGACGGCCTCCACGTCCTGCCACACGCCGGGCACCGCCCGCCCCGTGCCGGGATACACCAGATCGGCCGGGGCCTCGTCGCGCACCGTGAAGAACGTCCCGTCCACCGCCGTCATCACCTCGGCCACCGTGATCCGGCCGGCGTCCCGCCCGATCCAGTAACCGCCCTCGCAGCCGCGCTGGCTGCGCACGAGTCCGGCGGCCCGCAGATCGCGGAAGACGGACTTGAGGAACCGGAACGGGATCTCCTGGGCCGCGGCGATCCCCTCACAGGTCAGGGGGCGCGTGCTGTCCGCGGCCAGCTCCACCAAGGCCCGCACCGCGTAGTCGGCCTTCGCCGAGATATGCATCTGCACCGTCTTCCGTCTCATCGGTCGCCCGCTGCGGCGCCGGACCGCGTCCCGGCCGCCGAACGGGCGAGGCGGCATTGGACACATCTTGACATCCATTTCGCGGGCTCTCTACCGTCACCGCAGGATCGTGCGTACGCGCAGACGGCCGGGCCGCACCCGCGTCGCCGCGGTCGGCCACGCGGCCCGACCGCCCAGGCCGCCCGAGCTGCCCGATCCCGTCCATTTTGGCCGCGCGTCCCGCCCGACCCGGCCGCCCCGCACCGTCGACGAGCAGGAACCGCCATGACCTCGCACGAGACACCTTCCGCCGCCGCGTCCTGCCAGGACGGCGAGCGCGACGCGTTCCACCCCGACCTCACCGGGCCCGCCGGACCCGTCGGGCCGCTGCGGGCGCGGTTGCACCACATCCGCGCCGACGCGCTCGACGACGGCACCGCGCAGACCGAGGGCATGCGCCGCTTCGCCGCCGTCAGCGGCGCCACCGTCGGCTCGGAGCGCATCTGGATGGGCCAGACCCATGTCTCGCCCCGCACCGCCTCCTCCAACCACCACCACGGCGCCTCCGAGACCGCCATCCATGTCGTCGCGGGCAACCCGGAGTTCGTCTTCCTCGACGACTCCTCCGGGACGCCGCAGGAGATCCGGATCCGCACGGCACCCGGCGACTACATCTTCGTACCGCCGTTCGTGCCGCACCGCGAGGAGAACCCCAGCCCCGACACCGAGGCGGTCGTGGTCATCGCCCGCAGCACCCAGGAGGCGATCGTCGTCAACCTGCCCGAGCTGTATGTGCTGGATACGGAGCGGCAGCCGGAGTGACGCCGGCAAGGATGCCGTGAGGTGTCCTTTGCCCCGCGCGCGCGCCGTCGGCGACTGCCGCCGGCGGCGCGGCTCCCCGTCCGTCCGGACCCACCGGCCCCCTGACCCACGGTCAGGGGGCTTTTCGTGTGCCGCCCCTCCGATCCGTTCCACCGAATGAGACATCAATTGGTGTCCATTGACAGTGGCTTGCGGCTGCCCCCAGGATGAACACCATGCTCACGACGCACCCCGGTGTGGTGTGCCGCTACGTGGACCTGCGGCGCACCTGTAGCGCCCTCTGTCGCTGACCGCCGTCCACTTCCGCCCACGGACGCCGACCGCCGGCCGCCGCCCATGCCCGCGCCGTACGCGGCGGGCGCGTCCGTGTCCGTCCTCCCCCCGCCTGTCGCCCGCCGCCGCGCAGCGCACGCCCGGCCACCGGTACCCGCCCGGCGGTGAACCCGTCCTGCCCGCCGCCCCGGCGGCGTCCGACGTGTGCCGCAGAGCCTCCCCGGCCCCGCCCGCCCGGGTGTGTGCCGACGCCCTCACCCGCCCGTCGGGCCGTCCCGCGCACCCGGACCGCCCGCCCCGGCCCGGGACCGTCACAGAAAGAATGAGATGCCCGCACCAGTCACCTCCCGCCGCCCCGGATCCGGTGCCCGCCCGGCCCGACGGGCCGGCCGCCTGCGGCCCGCCGCGCTCGCCACCGCCTTCCTCGCCCTGCTCGCCCCCGCGCTGAGCGGCTGCGGCGGCGACACCGCCTCCGCGTCCGGCAACGCCACGCTGAAGTGGGCCTCCTCCTACTTCCCCGCCCACTGGGACCCGGTGGTCTCGGGCAGCGGCGCCCAGTTCCGTGAACTCGCCCTCGTCTACGCCTCGTTGACCCGCACCGACGCGAGCGGCAAGGCCGTCCCGGACCTCGCCGAGAGCTGGAAGTACAACGCCAGGGGCGACCAGATCACCTTCCACCTCCGCCCCGGCCTGAAGTTCAGCGACGGCGCCCCCCTCGACGCGAGCGCGGTCAAGGCCGCCGTCGAACGGGCCAAGAAGCAGCAGAACTCGGCGCTCTTCGGCGACCTGACCTCCATCAAGTCGGTCGACGCCAAGGGGCTCGACGCCGTCGTCCACCTCACCCAGGTCGACTACCAGATCCCCCAACTGCTCGGCGAGCGCGTGCTGCAGATCGCCAGCCCCAAGGCCGCGGCGAACCCGTCGAAGCTGGACCAGAACCCGGTCGGCGCCGGACCGTTCGTCGTCGAACAACTGGTGCCGGGCACCAAGGTGCTGCTGAAGAAGAACCCGGACTACTGGGACGCGAAGAACATCCACATCGACAACGTCGAACTGACCTCGGCCCCCGACGCCACCACCGTGGTCTCCGGCCTGCAGACCGGCGTCTACAACTTCGCCGACATCGACCCCAGCCAGGCCAAGTCGGCGAAACAGGCCGGCCTGGACGTCTTCATCCAGCCGGGGTTCAACGCCTCCAACATCAGCCTCAACGTCAACAAGGCGCCGTTCGACAACGACAAGGTCGTGGACGCCGTGCGTTACGCCGTCGACCGCAAGGAGTTCGTCGACAAACTGACCTTCGGCTACGGAGAGGCCACCGACCAGCCGTTCCCGAAGGGGTACGTGGCCTACGACCCGCGGTCGGCGGACGCCTACCCGTACGACCCCGCAAAGGCGAAGCGGCTCCTCGCCGAAGCCGGCTACCGCAGCGGCGAGATCCGGCTCGACCTCGTCATACCCTCCGAGGACCCCGCGGCCGAGATCGTCCAGTCACAGCTCGCCGCCGTCGGGATCAAGGTCACCATCAAGATCGACAAGAACTGGGCCACGCCGTTCTTCGCCAAGGACCTGACGTTCTCCCTGTACAGCACCACGGGCCGTGACTCCGCCGTACAGACGCTCACCGCCCACTTCGGCCCCGACGGCCCGCTGAACCTCAGCTCGCCGTACCAGCCCGCCGGTTTCGCGGCGGCCGTCGCCAAGGTGCGCCGTACCCCGCTGGAGGCGCCCGCCTACCCGAAGGTCCTGCAGGCGGCGACCCGCGCCGGTCTGCAGAGCAGGGCGCTGGTGTTCACGTACTCCTCGCCGAACCTCTTCGCCAAGAGCAAGTCGGTCTCCGCCCTGCCCAAGAACCCGGCACACCTCGACTGGACCGGCGTGACCATCGGCGGCAGCTGACCCGGACCGCCCACCACCGACAACCCGTCCACGACAGACAGCAACAGAAAGGGGGCGATCCCCATGACGACGACCGCGGCACCGGCGACACCGGCCCGCCGCCGGGGGGCCGCCGCGATCCGGGCACGGCACGGGCTCGGCCGCGTCCTGGCCACCGTCGCCCGGTCGGTCGGGATCTTCGTACCCGTGTTCCTGGTCGCGACGTTCGTGACGTTCGCGCTCCGCTCGCTGAGCGGGCTCAGCCCGGCACGGATCCAGCTCGGCGAGAACGCCACTCCCGAGGCGATCCAGCGGGTCGAGGCCCAATGGGGGCTGGACCGGCCGTTCCTGACGCAGTACTGGGACTGGTTCACCGGAGTGCTGCACGGACAGCTCGGCGCCAGCTGGGTCAACGGGGCCGACATCTCCACGCTCATCGGCCTCGGCCTCGGCGTGAGCCTGTCGATCGCGACGTTCGCCCTGATCCTCGGCGTGCTCCTCGGCTTCGTCCTCGGCACGGTCGCGGCGCTGCGCCGCACCACGTGGATCGACCGGGCGATCACCGGATTCGTCACCGTGATCTCGGTGATGCCGGCGTTCGTCGTCGGCATCGTCCTGGTGGCCGCCCTCGCAGTGGGGCTGCACCTGTTCCCGTCCGCCGGATACGTCCCGGCGCGGCAGGGGATCGGCCCCTGGCTCGCCCACATCACCCTGCCCGCGCTCGCGCTCAGCCTCGACGTCGTCGCCGACGTCGCACGCCAACTGCGTACGAGTCTCATCGCCGCCTACCGCGAGAACTACGTCACCGGCGCGGTCGTCCGCGGGCTGAGCCCCCGGCGGATCTTCCTCGGGCACGTTCTGCGCAACGGCCTCGGACCCGTGCTCGCCACCCTCGGCCTGAAGTTCCCCGCGCTGGTCGGGGCCTCCGTCGTAACGGAGTGGATCTTCGGCCTTCAGGGTTTCGGCCGGTTCGCCAACGACTCCGCGCAGGCCGGCGACGTGCCCGCCGTACAAGGGGTGCTCGTGGTGTCCATCGTCCTGGTCGTCTCCTTCAACCTGGTCGTCAACCTGGTGCTGGCCCGGGTGACGCCGGCCGCCCGGCGGGGGGTGTGACCATGGTGCGCCGCGTCCTCGCCCTGACCTCCGCCCGGATCGCCGTCGGCATCCTCGCCGCGATCGCGCTGCTCGCGCTCCTCGGCCCGCTGCTCGCCCCCCAGGACCCCCTGGCCACCAGCGACAACACACTCGCCGCCGCGTCGGGTGCGCACTGGCTCGGCACCGACTACCTCGGCCGCGACGTGCTGAGCCGGCTGCTCGACGGCTCCCGCGTCAGCGTGCTCGGATCGCTCGAGGTCGCCGTGATGGCCCTCGTCGTCGGCGCGATCCCCGGCATCCTGTCGGTCTACCTCGGCCGGGCCTTCGAATGGGTCACCCTGCGCCTCGCCGACACCCTGGTCGCGCTGCCGTTCCTGCTCTTCGCGGTCGCCGTGATCGCGCTGCTCGGCAACGGCATCACCCAGGCCATGTTCGTCACGGGCGTGCTGGTCTCCCCGCTCTTCTACCGGGTCGCCCGCGCCGCCACGCTCTCCGTCGCCCGCTCGCAGTATGTGGAGGCGGCGGTCATCTCGGGCGCGTCCATCGGCTGGGTGGTGCGCCGGCACGTGTGGGTCAAGGTGCTTCCGCCCGTCGCCGTCGCCTTCGCGCAGACGATCGGCGTCGGCTTCGTCATCGTCTCCAGCCTCACCTTCCTCGGTATCGGCGTGCAGCCGCCCGAGCCCACCTGGGGCGGGCTGCTCGCCTCCGACCTGGGCTACCTCAGCCACCAGCCGTGGGCGCCGGTGGTGCCCGCGCTGCTGATCATGGCGACCGTCTGGGCCGCCAATCTGCTCGCCGACGCGATCCGCGACGTCTCCGGCGAGGCGGGGCGCGCCCTGGTCAACTCCCGCAAGGCCCGCGCCAACCGCCGCGCCGCGGCCGAGACCGTCTCCACCGGAGGTGCGCGATGACGACCCTGTCAAAGAACACGAACTCCCTCCGGGACGCCGAGCCCACCGACACCACCACCGGATCGGCTACCGCCGACGACGGGCCGCACGACACTGACGCCGAGTCGGCGGGTGCGGGTGGAGGGCCGGGTGGTGCGCGTGGCGCGTCGGTAGGTGCCGGTGCTGGGGTGGCTGGTGCTGTTGGGGGTTCCGGTGGTGTCGCTGCCGGGCCGGACGACAGCGGCGCCGGTCCAGATGGTGCCGCTGGTGTGTCGGCGGGTGTCGGTGGTGGGCCGAGTGGTGCCCGTGGTGCTGTCGGGGGGTTGGGTGGTGCCGCTGGCCCGTCGGTCGGCGCTGCCGCCGGGTCGGCCGACACCGCCGCCGGGTCGGATGTCGCCGCTGCCGGAGCGGCCGGCGCCGCCGCGGGACCGGATGGGGCCGCCGGCTCGTCGGCCGGTGCCGCTGCCGGGCCGGACCGCGCCGGTGCCACTGCGGTAGGTGCCGCCGGTGGGTCGGATGGTGCCGCTGCCGCTGCCGCTGCTGCCCCTGCCGGCAGCGCTGCCGGGCCGGACGGTGCCACTGCCGCCGGGCCGGACGGTGCTCCCGCTGCCGGGCCGGACGGTGTCACCGCTGTCGGGCCGGGCGAGGCCACTGCCGTCGGGGTGGATGTCGCCGTAGTCGGTGGGGCCGGTGTCGCCGCTGGGGCTTTGGACGGTGTCACCGGGGTCCCCGGCGCCGTCGGTGTCGCCGGCGAGCCCGTGCTGGCCGTGCGTGATGTCCGGATCAGCGACCGGGCCGGCGGTCGGGAGATCGTTCATGGAGTGAGCTTCGAGCTGACCCCCGGAAAGGTGGTCGGCATCGTCGGCGAGTCCGGCAGCGGCAAGACCCTCACCTGCCGGGCCGCACTCGGCATCCTGCCGCCGCACTTCGAGGTGTCCGGCGGTTCCATCGAGATCGCCGGCACCGACATCGCGACCCTGACGCCCGCGCAGTGGACCGCCCTGCGCGGCGCCACGATCAGCGCGGTCTTCCAGGACCCGGCGTCCTATCTCAACCCGTCGATACGGGTGGGCCCCCAGATCGCCGAGGTCGTCCGGGTCAAGAAGGGACTGAAACGGCGGGCGGCCCGGCACCGGGCCGTGGAACTGCTGGCCGCGGTACGGCTGCACGATCCGGAGCTGGTCTACACCCAGTACCCCCACGAACTATCCGGCGGCATGCTCCAGCGCGTGCTGATCGCCGCGGCCGTCGCCGCCGACCCGCGCGTCCTCATCGCCGACGAGGCCACCACGGCCCTCGACGTGACCGTGCAGGCGGAGATCCTCGACCTGCTCGCCGACCTGCGCGACCAGGCCGGCCTCGCCCTGGTGGTCGTCTCGCACGACCTGGCCGTGGTCGCCCAGCTGTGCGACGAGGTCGTCGTCCTGCGCGAAGGCGAGGTGGTCGAGCACGGTCCGACGCGGCAGGTCCTGCACGATCCCCGGCACGAGTACACCCGGCTGCTCATCGCCGAACACGAGCAGTACGGCCTGGAGAAGTTCCTGACGCCCCGGGAGGCATCGTGACCGGCGACCGGCGACGAACGACCGACCCCGTCCTGGAGGTCACCGGCCTCGACGTCCGCTACGGCCCGCGCCGCCGGTCCCGGCCCGCGCTGAAGGGGGTGTCGCTCACCGTCGCCGCCGGCGAGACCGTCGGCGTCATCGGGGAGACCGGCTCGGGCAAGACCACCCTCGCCCGCGCCGTGCTCGGCCTGGTGCCCGCCTCGGCGGGCTCGATCCGCATCGCAGGCGAGGACGTCCGCGGATACGGCCGCCGCCAGTGGCGCGGGCTGCGCCGCCGCGGTCTCGTCCAGTACGTCTTCCAGGACCCGCTGCGCAGCCTCGACCCCGACCTCACCGTCGCACAGTCCCTGACGGAGCCGCTGCTCGTCCAGGGCGTCCCGGCCGCCGCGGCGACCGAACGGGCGCGCGCCTTCCTGGACCGCGTCCGGCTCCCCGCGGACCTGCTCGACCGGCTGCCCGGAGAACTGTCCGGCGGGCAGCGGCAGCGCGTCGCGGTGGCCCGTGCCCTGGTGACCGAGCCACGACTGGTCATCCTGGACGAGCCGGTCAGCGCCCTCGACTCCGCCAACCGGGTACAAGTCCTGGAGATCCTCAAGGAGTTGCGGGCCGCCAGGGTCGCCCTCGTCCTCATCTCCCACGACCTCGGCTCCGTCGTCGGGACCTCCGACCGCATCGCCGTGCTGTACCGGGGCGAACTCGTCGAGACCGGGCCCGCCCGGGAGGTCGTCAACCACCCCCGGCACCCGTACACACGCCTGCTCGTCGGCTCCGCCCCCACACTCCGCGCGGCATCCACCGACCGGGCCGGCCGCGCCGCGCTGCGCGCCCTGCTGAACGCCTGACCCCACCATGGAGAGGAACGCCATGTCCCGCACGATCCACCTCGCGCTGCACCCCTACGGCGTCGGCGGCCCCGGACAGCACGGCCTGTGGAAGGACCCGCGCGTCGCGAAGAACGCCAGCATCGACATCGACTACTACATCCGCCAGGCCCAGGCCGCCGAACACGCCCTGTTCGACGCCCTGTTCATCGTGGACAGCCAGTTCATCAACGCCACCTACCCGGCCCACTACCTCAACCGGCTGGAACCGCTCACCCTGTTGTCGGCCGTCGCCACCCACACCCGGCACATCGGGCTGGTCGGCACGGCGAGTTCGACGTACAACTCGCCCTTCAACCTGGCCCGCCGCTTCGCCTCCCTCGACCACATCAGCGGCGGCCGGGCCGGCTGGAACGTCGTCACGAGCTTCGACACCGGCGCGTCCCGCAACTTCGGGCTGGACGAGCACCCCGACTACGCCACCCGCTACGGCCGGGCCCTGGAGTTCGTCGAGGTCGCCCGCGGGCTGTGGGACTCCTACGAGGACGACGCCTTCCCCGCCGACGTCGCCAGGAACCTCTTCCTCGACCCGGCCAAGCTGCACGAACTCAACCATGAGGGCGAGCACTTCAAGGTCGCCGGGCCGCTCAACATCGCCCGTTCCCCGCAGGGCCAGCCGGTGATCTTCCAGGCCGGGGTCTCCGAGGAGGGCCGTGACCTCGCCGCGCGGGTCGCCGAGGGCATCTACGCGCCCGGCGGCTCGCTGGAGCAGGCCCAGGAGTACTACGCGGACATCAAGCGCCGCACCGCCTTGCACGGCCGCGACCCCGAACACATCAAGATCTTCATCCACGGCGGCCCGGTCGTCGCCCCGACCGACGAGGAGGCCCGGCGGCGCGAACGGGAGATCTTCGAGGAGGACAACGACTTCGACCGCAACCTCGCGCTCCTCGGTCGCTCCTTCGGCGCCTACGACTTCAGCGCGCACGACCTGGACGCGCCGTTCCCGGACGTGGCGCACCTCGCCGAGAAGGGCGGCCGGACCGGCGCCACGAAGCTCATCGAGCGGGCCCGTACGGAGAACCTGACACTTCGTCAAGTCGCCGATTCGTTGAGCGCGTTCCGCCGGTCGCCGTTCGTCGGGGCGCCGGAGACCGTCGCCGGCGCCATCGAGCACTGGTTCGCCGCCGGCACCTTCGACGGCATCAACCTCGCCTTCCGCACCGACGACGACCTCGCCCTCTTCGTGGACGGAGTGGTCCCGCTGCTGCAGAAGCGCGGGCTGTTCCGCACCGAGTACACCGCCGACACGCTGCGCGGCAACCTCGGTCTTCCGGTCCCCGCCAACCGGCACAGCCGCCCCGCCCAGGCATGAGGGCCACCCTCGCGAACGAGCCGCAGGGCCCGTGCGTGGCCGCCGGCGACTTCCCCGCCCGGATC
Source organism: Streptomyces sp. NPDC001508 (assembly GCF_040298665.1). Taxonomy (NCBI): domain Bacteria; kingdom Bacillati; phylum Actinomycetota; class Actinomycetes; order Kitasatosporales; family Streptomycetaceae; genus Streptomyces; species Streptomyces sp. NPDC001508. The sequence goes on along the minus strand of NZ_JBEPAP010000080.1, from coordinate 17,916 downwards.
CGGCACCGCGCGGTCGGCGCCGCCGGGGCCGCCCACACGGCCGGGCGCGGCCCGATCCCGTCGCCCGGCCGCGCGGCGTACGGGTTCGGCGTGCCCGCCGACGAGATACGGCGCCCGTGGGCTGACGCGTACCCCGCCGCCCGGCGGCAACCGTGCCCGCCCCCGGCCGCACCGTCCCACTCCATGCACCCGGCCAGGACCCGGCGCCCGCTGCGGCGAGGCACCGGCGACGCCGTGCGCCACCCGCCCCGCCACGGCGCCTGTCCCCGGGGCTTCGACGCGCGGGAGTCGCCGCGGACCGGGCTGTCCCGCTCCGTGCCTCCGGTCAGGGTGCGGCGCCCGGTGCGGCGGCGGACCGGCGACATCGTGCGCCACCTGCCCCGCCACCCGCCCCGGCACGGCGCCTGTCCCCGGGGTCTCGACGTGCAGGAGGTGTCGCGGACCGGGCTGTCCCGTTCCGTGCCTCCGGTCAGGGCGCGGTGCCCGGTGAGGCGGTGGGCCGGCGACGTCGTGTGCCACCCGCCCCGCCGCCCGGCCCGGCGCGGCGCCTGTCCCCGGTGCTTCGACGCGCGGGAGTCGCCGCGGACCGGGCTGTCCCGTTCCATGTTTCCGGCGAGGGCCCGGCGCACGCCCCGCCACGGCGCCTGTCTCCGGGGTCTCGGCGTGCCGGAGGCGCCGTGTGGGTGCCGCTTCTCGTACGGGGGCGGCGCCGAGGAGACCGGGGCCGGGCCTCCGCGGGAGCGGGTCCGCGCCGCCGCCATCCACCCAGTCACCCCCTTCGAACCGCCGTCCCCGACCGGCACGCCGCGGTCCGCGCCGATCCGCGTCCCGGAACGCGCCGCGACCGACACGGCGTACGCCCCGGGCCGACGGCCCGCGACCGAGCCCGAGCAAGCAGGAGTGTGAGCGCGAGATGACCGAGAACACCGAGCAGCCGACCGAGGCCGCCGGCCACGCCGACCACCACGCCCCCGACGGCATCCGCACCCGCGGCACCGTCGTCGTGGTGCCCGGCAGGGGCGAGAGCCCGGCGACCTACGCCCGGCTCGGCAGGCGGCTCGCCGCCGACGCCTACCGCGTCCGCGTCGTCGACGCGCCCGACATCGACCCGGACGATCCGTCCGGGTCGCTGGCCCGCTTCGGCGCCGGGCTCGCCGACGCCGTCGCGGCCACCGCGTCCGACGACGGAGTGGTCCAGCCCGTCGTCCTGGTCGGCGCCGACACCGGCGCCGCCGCGGTCGCCGCGCTGCTGAGCCGGACGGACCTCGCCGCGGCACGGCTGCCGCAGGCCGTCGTCCTCGCCGGACTGCCGGGCCGTACCGCGGCGGCGGGCGGCGACTGGGCGGACGAGCTGGACGTACGCACCTCCTGCCCCGTCCATCGGGCCACCCTCACCGACGACCCCCTGGTGCGGCGCGGCCGGCTCGCCGCCCCGGTGCCCGAGGCGCTGCTCGCGGCGGCGTACGGCGGCGGCATCACCGTCCCGGCCCTGCTCCTGGCCGGCGACGCCGATCCGCTGGCGGACCGCGACGCCGTCGCCCACCTCGTCAAGTCCCTTCCCCGTGCCCGTCTCGCCGTGGTCCGCGGGGCCCACCACGACGTCCTCAACGATGTGCAGCACCGCTCGGTGGCGGCCGAGACCGTCACCTTCCTGGAGACCCTGCGCAACGACCTCGTGCCGGTGGTCGCGGTCGAGTCGAGCGGGTGGTGACCGGGGCCAGCGCCCGCACCGCACGGCCTTGTTCGGCCGGGTCCGAGCGCCCGTCACCGACGCGTACGCTCACCCGTCCCGGGTGAGGCCGTCCCACCTCCGCCCCGTGCACGCTGGCGACTGAGTGGTACACGACGAAGCGGCACCCGGTGGGCGGCTGCCCGGGACGGAGGACGGCAATGACCGCGCAGACGTACCTCGCGTACGACTATCCGCTGCTGAGCGCGTTCTGGACGATGCTCTGGTTCTTCCTGTGGATCATGTGGTTCGTCCTGCTGTTCCGGGTCGTCCTGGACGTCTTCCGCGACGACGCCCTGAACGGCTGGGCCAAGACGGGCTGGCTGATCTTCGTCATCGTGCTGCCCTTCCTCGGCGTCTTCGTCTACCTCATCGTCCGCGGCAAGGACATGGGGCGCCGCGAGCTGGCGCAGGCGCATGCACAGCAGGAGGCGTTCGACCGCTACGTCCGCCGGACCGCCGCGGGCACGACGCACCCGAGCAGCGCCGACGAACTCACCAAGCTCTCCGAGTTGCGTACCCGCGGCGACATCTCGGACGACGAGTTCCGCCGCGCCAAGGAACTGGTACTGACCGGCCACGGCGCCGGTGCCGGACCGGGCGCGGGAGGCGGACCGGGCGCCGGGGGAGGACCGGGCGCCGGGGGAGGACCGGGCGCCGCCCCGGGGCCCGCCGACCACTGACCGGCACGGTCACGGCGGGGGCCGACGGGATGCGTGGGGCACGGTAGGGGCGATCGGCCCGGAGTGCGGGCCGATCGGCCCCTGCGCGGGTGGGGCACCGGGTGCGAGGGTGGCCACAGGCCCGGGAGATCCGCGGTGCGGGCGCCCGTCCGTCGAGCGCCCCTTGCCTCCTCGGCACCTCGCTCCGTCCGTGCACGCCGACGGCACGGAGCGGCGGTGATCGCGGGCGGGCCGGGCCCGCGCGGGGGAACGCAAGGACGACGGTGTCCGTCGTCGCGTGATCCCCGGACGGCCGCGCGGGCCCGGCTCCCGCCCCCGCACGCGGGACGCGGCCCGATCCCGCGCCCGCGGCGGGTGGCACCGGGCGAGCGAGCGGAGGTGCGTGTCATGGCCGTCACCCTCGCCCTGGCGGGCGACGCCATGCTGGGCCGTGACGTCGCCCATACGCTCGCCCACAAGGCGCCCCGCCCCCTGTTCACCCCCGCGGTGCACCACGTCGTACGGGACGCGGATCTGTTCCTGCTCAACCTCGAATGCTGTGTCTCCGACCGGGGCGCCCCGGTGGACCTGCCCGGAAAGACCTTCTTCTTCCGGGCCCCGCCGCGGGCCGCCGACGTACTGGCCGCACTGGGCGTCGACGTGGCGGTCCTGGCCAACAACCACGCCCTCGACTACGGCCCCGACGCGCTCCTGGACACCCGGACCCGGCTGGCCCGGGCGGGCATCCGCAGCGTCGGGGCCGGCCCGACCGTCACCGAGGCCCGCGCACCGCTGCGCCTGGACGTCGGCGGGCTGCGTATCGGCATCGTCGCCGTCACCGACCACCCCGCCGAGTTCGCCGCGGACACCGACCGCCCCGGCGTGGCCTTCGCCGACCTCTGGCGCAAGGACGTACCCGCCTGGCTCACCGGCACGATCGGCGCCCTGGCCGAGGAGACGGACCTGGTGCTGGTCAGCGCGCACTGGGGGCCCAACATGACCGCCCGCCCGGTCCGGCACGTCCTGCGTGCAGCGCCCGCGCTCACCGGGTCCGGGGCCGGACTGGTCGTCGGGCACTCGGCACACGTCTTCCACGGCTTCACCCGGCATGTCCTGTTCGATCTGGGCGACTTCATCGACGACTACGCCGTCCATCCGGCGCTCCGCAACGACCTCGGCCTGCTCTGGCTGGTCACCCTCGACGGGCACGGCCCGCTGCGCACCGAGGCGGTCCCCCTCGCCCTGGACCACTGCCACACCCGGCTCGCCGACCGGGCGGAGTACGCCTGGATCGCCGACCGGCTCGTGCGCGCCTGCGCCGAACTGGGCACCGACGTCGTCGACGAGGGCGAGCGGCTCGCCGTCACCTGGTCGCGGCCGGCGGCCCGGGCCGGCTGACCCCGCGCCGGGCCGCCCGGATGCGCTGCTCCCGGCCGCTCTTCCGTGGCGGTACGGCCGGGAGCGGCGCAGCGTGGAGGAAGGTGGAGAAAGAGGGAGGAAGGTGGAGGGAGGGGGGACACACGGTGCGGCGGGCAGCGGGCCGCAGGAGAGGTGGGACGGATGGAAACGGAGGCCGCGGGGCCGCGGATCGTGGTGGGCGTCGACGGTTCGCCGTCCTCGCACGCGGCGGTGCGCTGGGCCGTACGCTACGCCGGACTCGTCGGCGGCCGGGTGGACGCGGTGGCCGCATGGGAGATGCCCGGGATCGAGACCTGGTCGGCTCCTCCCGTCGACAGCGACTTCGACGAGGACAACGCCCGGCAACGGCTCGCCGAGGAACTGCGCGAGGCCCTGGGGGCCGACCCGGCGGGCTCGGTCAGGGCACTGCTGGTGCGCGGCCATCCGGTGGACGTGCTGCTGCGGGCGGCGGAGGGCGCTCAGGCGCTTGTCGTCGGCAGCCACGGCCGGCGCGGCTTCACCCGCGCCCTGCTGGGCTCCGTCAGCCAGCACATCGCACAGCACGCGCGCTGTCCCGTCGTGATCGTGCGCCCCGACAGGCCATGACCGCGCACGCCGCACCGCAAAGGGACCTTGGGGCCCCGGGCATGGGCTGTTCGGCCTCAGCGGCCCACGGGCCGCCGCGGTGCACTGGAAGGGCCAACAGGCGCAACCACGGCCGAGGAGGTACGACGATGACGTCACTGACACGCAGGCAGAGGTTCTCCTTCCCGGAGATCCCCGACTGGTTCGAGACCTTCCCCGCGCGGTTCGCGATGCCGACCATGGGCGACCTGTACACGGTCCGCGTCGAGGACTACATGGAGGAGGGCCGCTACGTCCTGCGGGCGGAGCTGCCCGGCATGTCCCCGGAGGACATCGACGTGGTCATCGGCGACGGGATGCTGACCGTCAAGGCAGAACGCAGCGAACGGGACGTGGAGAAGAACCGCAGCGAGATCCGCTACGGCAGCATGAGCCGCAGCGTCACCCTGCCGCCCGGCGCCGACGAGGACGACGTCAGGGCCGACTACGCCGACGGGATCCTCACCGTCAGCGTGGGGCTGGGCAGCGAGAAGGCCGAGGCCAGGCACGTGGAGATCCACCACGGCGCCTGACCCGCCGCCCCGCGGCCCGGGCCGTCCCGCCGGACCGCCCCGGGCCCTCGGGGCCGTCACGTGGCCGGGCGCCCGCGCCGTCACCTGGCCGGGCGTCCGCCCGGCTCCGGCTGATCCAGATGGGAGGCGAGCACCGCGGCCTGCACCCGCCGCTGCACGCCCAGCTTGGCCAGCAGCCGCGAGATGTGGTTCTTCACGGTCTTCTCCGACAGATAGAGCCGCCTGCCGATCTCCCGGTTGGTCAGCCCGTCCCCGATCAGCGCGAGGATGTCCCGCTCGCGCGGCGACAGACTCGCCAGTTCGGACGGCACCGCCGGAGGCTCCGCGGGATCGGCGCGCAGGGAGCGCATCAGCCGGGCCGTCGTCGCCGGGTCCAGCATCGACTGGCCCGAGGCGACGGTCCGCACCGCGGAGATCAGGTCGGAGCCCTTGATCTGCTTGAGGACATAGCCCGAGGCACCGGCCATGATGGCGTCGAGCAGCGCGTCCTCGTCGTCGAACGACGTCAGCATCAGACAGGCCAGATCCGGCATGCGGTCGCGCAGTTCGCGGCAGACCGTGATGCCGTCACCGTCCGGGAGGCGCACGTCGAGCACGGCGACGTCCGGGCGCAGCGCCGGCCCGCGGACCAGCGCGTGCTCGGCCGTGTCCGCGTCGCCGACCACCGTGATGTCGGGCTCGGAATCGAGCAGATCGGCCAGTCCGCGGCGTACGACCTCATGGTCGTCCAGCAGGAACACGCGGATGGGGTCCTGTTCTGTGAAGGTGCGTGTCTCGGTCATGCGTCCCTCGTTCCCGGGTTGAGGGCAGACGGCCGGCTGCCCACGACAAGGATCATCGCTCGCCCGTCCCGTCGGCAACTAGGGCCGACCGGCCCCCTCGCCCCGGCCGCCGCACGGGCCGGGCGGGCCCGCCGCGGGACCAGCGGCCCCTGCCGCGCGGCGCCCGCGACCACCAGGCTTGACCGGACGGCAGCCCGCAGCCCCCTACCGCGGAGGTGGACGAACATGGCCCGCATCATCGGCCCGCGTACCCCGGGCGCCCCCGGCCAAGGCGTCTTCGATTCGAGCGCGGGACGGTGAGCGCGATGGACCGGCCGATCGTCGCGGGCGTCGACGGCTCCGAGCACAGCCTGCGGGCGGTCGACCTGGCCGCCGACGAGGCCGCGCTGCGCCGGGCGCCGCTCAAAGTGGTGTACGGCTCCCTGTGGGAGCGGTACGAGGGCGCCGCGCTCGCCCAGGACCTCGGCAGGCCGTCCGGGCAGGTCACCGGCGAACACATCCTCGCGAGCGCGGTGCAGCGCGCCCGGCGCCGCCAGGACGGCTTGCGGGTGAGCGCCGAGTCGGTACCGGAGGAACCGGAGTACGCGCTGATCCGGGAGAGCCGCTTCGCCGCCGCGGTGGTCGTGGGCTCCCGCGGGCGCGGCGGCCTGGCCGAGGCGCTGCTCGGCTCGGTCGCGACGACGGTCGCCGGCCGCGCGCACGGCCCGGTGATCGTGGTGCGCGCCGGCCCCGGCGACCGCACCGGATCCGGGACGCGCGGCCGCATCGTCGTGGGCGTCGGCGAGAAGCCCGCCGACTCGGCCGCCGTGCGCTTCGCCCTCGACGAGGCACGGCTGCGCGGGGTGCCGCTGGACGTCGTACGGGCCTGGCGGACCCCCGCGTTGGCGAGCGCCGACAGCCCGCTGTTCGCCGACGAACCCGCCCGGCTGTACGCGCAACTGGCCGACGAGGCGGTTGAGGAGGCGCTGCGGCAGGCACCGGCCGACGTGCGGGTGCACCGGCACACCGTCGAGGGGCCGGCCCGGCGGGTGCTGGCCGAGTTCTCCGACGGCGCCGATCTGCTGGTCGTCGGGGCCAGGCAGCGCGACGGTCACTTCGGCCTCAGGCTCGGCCGGGTCGCCCACGGTGTGCTGCACCACGCCGCCTGCCCGGTCGCCGTCGTCCCACAGCCGGGATGAGCGGCTCACAGGCTCGCCGCATGGTCCGGGACGTAGCTCTGCAGAGCGCGCGGCGGGCGTTCGTACCCCGTCGGCGGCGGCCGGTGCGGCAGCTCAAGCACCGGCGGGGGCACCTCGTGGTACGGCACCGAGTCCAGCAGATGGGCGATCATGTTCAGCCGCGCCCGGCGCTTGTCGTCGCTCTCGACGACGTACCAGGGCGCCTCGCAGATGTCGGTGTGCACCAGCATCTCGTCCTTCGCCCGGGAGTACGCCTCCCAGCGGGTGATCGACTCCAGGTCCATCGGCGACAGTTTCCAGCGCCGCACGGGATCCGTAAGCCGCCGCCGGAACCGCTCCTCCTGCACCGTGTCGCTCACCGAGAACCAGTACTTGCGCAGCAGGATCCGGTCCTCCACCAGCATCCGCTCGAAGACCGGGCATTGCCGCAGGAAGAGTTGGTACTCCTCCTTGGTGCAAAAGCCCATCACATGCTCGACACCGGCCCGGTTGTACCAGGACCGGTCGAACAGCACGATCTCCCCGGCGGCCGGCAGATGCTCCACGTACCGCTGGAAGTACCACTGGGTGCGTTCGCGCTCGGTCGGCTTGGGCAGCGCCACGATCCGCGCCACCCGCGGGTTGAGGTGCTCCGTGACCCGCTTGACGGTGCTCCCCTTGCCCGCCGCGTCCCGCCCCTCGAAGATGACGACGAGACGCGCGCCCCGCGTACGCACCCACCCCTGGAGCTTGACCAACTCCGTCTGCAGCCGCAGCAGTTCCCTCTCGTACGTCTTGCGCGGCAGCCTCTCCGCCTGCTTGCCGGCCATGCCGCCTCCACCCCCGCTGACCCGTGCCGATGACTTCCGGAGCCCTCATGTCCCCTGCCGAACACCAGGACGCCACCGTACTTTCCGACGACGAACTGCGCACCCTGGATGCGCACTGGAGGGCCGCCAACTACCTCGCGGCCGGGCAGATCTACCTGCTCGCGAACCCGCTGCTGACCGAGCCGCTGCGCCCCGAGCACATCAAACCGCGGCTGCTCGGCCACTGGGGCACCTCACCCGGCCTCAACCTCGTGTACACCCATCTCAACCGGGTGATCAAGGCGCGTGGCCTCGACGCCCTGTGCGTGTGGGGCCCCGGGCACGGCGGGCCGTCCGTCGTGGCCAACTCCTGGCTGGAGGGCAGCTACAGCGAGACCTATCCGGACGTGCCGCGGGACGCCGCCGGGATGGCGCGGCTGTTCAGGCAGTTCTCCTTCCCCGGCGGTGTGCCGAGCCATGTCGCCCCGGAGACGCCCGGCTCGATCCACGAGGGCGGCGAACTCGGCTACTCCCTCGCCCACGCCTACGGGGCCGCGTTCGACCACCCCGATCTGCTGGTCGCCTGCGTCATCGGTGACGGCGAGGCGGAGACCGGCCCGCTGGCCGCTTCCTGGCACTCCGACAAGTTCCTCGACCCGGTGCACGACGGCGCCGTCCTGCCGATCCTCCACCTCAACGGCTACAAGATCGCCAACCCGACCGTGCTCGCCCGGCTGCCCGAGCCCGAACTGGACGCGCTGCTGCGCGGCTACGGACACGAACCGATCCATGTGTCCGGCGACGACCCGGCGCAGGTGCACCGCGCCCTGGCCGCCGCCTTCGACGACGCCCTGAACCGCATCGGGCGGGCGCAGCGTGCCGCCCGCGAGCAGGGCAGCACCGAACGCGTGCACTGGCCGGTGATCGTGCTGCGCACCCCCAAGGGCTGGACGGGGCCCGCCGAGGTCGACGGCGTACCGGTCGAGGGCACCTGGCGCGCCCACCAGGTTCCGCTGCCCGGCGTCCGGGAGAACCCCGGGCATCTGCGGCAGCTGGAGGCGTGGCTGCGCTCCTACCGGCCCGAGGAACTGTTCGGCGCGGACGGCCGGCCGGTCGCCGACGTCCTCGCCTGCGTCCCGGCCGGCCGGGCCCGGCTCGGCGCCACCCCGTACGCCAACGGCGGCCTGCTGGTGCGCGAGCTGCCGATCCGCTCCCTGGACGACTTCGCCGTACCGGTGGACAAGCCGGGCCGGGGCCTGCACGAACCGACCCGGGTCCTCGGCGACCTCCTCGAACAGATCATGGCGGACACCCGGGAGCGCCGGGACTTCCGGCTGGTCGGCCCCGACGAGACCGCCTCCAACCGGTTGGCGGCCGTCTTCGGGGCCAGCGGAAAGGCATGGCAGGAACGGACCCTTCCGGTGGACGAACACCTCGACCGGCACGGCCGGGTGATGGAGATCCTCTCCGAGCATGTGTGCCAGGGCTGGCTCGAGGGCTATCTGCTGACCGGCCGGCACGGGCTGTTCTCCTGCTACGAGGCGTTCGTGCACATCGTCGACTCGATGGTCAACCAGCACATCAAGTGGCTCAAGACGTCCCGCGAGCTTGCCTGGCGGGCGCCGGTCGCCTCCCTCAACTACCTGCTGACCTCCCATGTGTGGCGGCAGGACCACAACGGCTTCTCCCACCAGGACCCCGGCTTCGTCGACCACGTACTCAACAAGAGCCCCGACGTGGTCCGCGTCTATCTGCCGCCGGACGCCAACACGCTGCTGTCGGTCGCGGACCACGCCCTGCGCAGCCGCGACTACGTCAACGTCATCGTGGCCGGCAAACAGCCGTGCTACGACTGGCTGTCCATGGACCAGGCCCGTGTCCACTGCGCGCGCGGCGCCGGGGTCTGGGAGTGGGCCGGCACCGAGAACGGCGACGAACCCGACGTGGTGCTCGCCTGCGCGGGCGATGTGCCCACACAGGAGGTGCTGGCCGCCGCTCAGTTGCTGCGCCGGCATCTGCCCCAGCTCGCCGTGCGCGTCGTCAACGTCGTCGACATGACCCGGCTGCTGCCCCACGAGGAGCATCCGCACGGCATGACCGACTTCGAGTACGACGGCCTGTTCACCGCCGACAAGCCGGTGATCTTCGCGTACCACGGCTATCCGTGGCTGATCCACCGGCTCGCCTACCGCCGTAACGGCCACGGGCATCTGCATGTACGGGGCTACAAGGAGTCCGGCACCACGACCACCCCGTTCGACATGGTGGTCCGCAACGACCTCGACCGCTTCCGGCTGGTCATGGACGTCATCGACCGGGTCCCGGGGCTCGCCGTGCGTGCCGCCGGGGTGCGTCAGGCGATGGTGGACGCGCGGACCCGTCATCACGACTGGATCCGTGAGCACGGCGCGGACCTGCCCGAGGTCGCGGAGTGGAGCTGGACCGGCTGACGGCGCCGCCTCGCCGGGTCACCCCTCGCGGCGGCGCTCGGGTGGGCGTCCTTCTGCTCGAAGAGCGTGGGGAGCGTGCCGGGCGTCGCGGGGCGGCCGGGCGGACGGACGACGCCAGGGCTCATGCCCCCGCTCGTGAGCCCCCGGCTGAAGCGGCGGGCGGCGGGCGGCGGTGCCGGGTCACAGCGGCTGCCGGGGCGTCGCGGTCGGCCAGGTCAGGGCGCGGGTGATGTCGGCGAGGGTGACGATGCCGACCAGCCGGTCGCCGTCGAGGACCAGGGCCCGGCGGACGCCGCCGTCCTGCAGCCGGGGCAGCAGGTCCACGACCGGCTCGTCGGGGGCGACGGTCACGACGTCCGGCAGGCGGCGCATCACGTCGCCCACCGTCGTCCGGGACCGGGCCCGGTCCGGGGTCCGGTCGGCCATGGCCATGGTGAACAGCCCGGCCACCGAGCCGTCCGGCGCGACGACGGGGAAGGCGGAGTGCCGGTAGGGCCCGAAGGGCCCCTCGGCGAGGAAGCCGGCGATGGTCGTCCAGGACGGGACGGTGACCGGGTCCGCGGTCATGACCCGGCCGACCGGCACGCCCTTCAGCGCGCCCTGCATCTCCGCCTGCCGCACCTCCGCGGTCGCCGCCGCGATCAGGAACCAGCCGATCAGCGCCGACCACAGGCCCGACAGGTTCCCGGCGAACAGGACGGCGGCGAAACCGGCCGCCACCAGGAACCAGCCGAGCCCCCGCCCCGCGGCCGAGGCGCCCCGGGTGGCCCGCAGCCGGTCGCCGGTGCGGTGCCACAAAAACGCCCGCAGCAGCCGTCCGCCGTCCAGCGGGGCGGCGGGCAGCGCGTTGAACACGGCCAGCACGATGTTGATCGCGGCCAGCCAGGCCACGGCCTCGACCAGCAGCCCGGAGACCCGCAGCGCCGCCAGCCACTCCGCGAGCCCGGCGAACACACCGCCGGCCACGGCGCTGGTCAGCGGCCCTATGCCCGCGATGCGCAGCTCCGCGGCCGGCGACGGTGTCTCGCCGCGCAGCCGGGCCGCGCCGCCCAGCATCCACAGGGTGATGCCGTCGACCTGCACGCCGTTGCGCCGCGCGACCACCGCGTGCGCGAGTTCGTGGACCAGCAGGGAGGCGAGGAAGACCACCGCGGTCAGCAGGGCGAGCGCCCAGTAGACCGTGGCGGAGTGGCCGGGGTGGGCCGCGGGGAAGCGGCCCCGGGCCAGGGCGAGCGTCACCAGCACGACGATGACCAGCACGCTCCAGTGCAGCCCGACGCGCACGCCGGCGATCCGGCCGAGGGACAGCGTCTCCTTCACGAACCTCTCGCCTCGCCCTCCGGCTCCCGGTCCCCGCGGAGCACTCCCGCGGTACGTCCATTGTCCGGCGCCACACGGCAAACCGGGTAGAGCGAACGGAGCGGACAGAGCGGACAGATTCAGGGCGGGCAGGGCGGATGGAGTGGACGGAGTGGGCCGGGGGAGCGTCCGGCCGGATCAGGCCGAGCGCGGCGGCGGACGGTCGGCGTCCGGGCGGCCCGCGCCGGGTCCGTCGGCCTCGGCGTCGAACGACTCGGCTCCCGGCCCCTGCGCTTCGGACTTCTCGGGTTCGGGCCGCGCCGCCCCCGGGTGGCCGAGGTGCGCGCCGAACCAGTCGCGGGCCAGGACCGCCGCCGTGGCCAGGGTGCCGGGCTCGACGAACAGATGGCTCGCCCCCGGCACGACGGCCAGCCGGTGCTCACAGCGCAGCCAGTCCGCGGCCAGCCGGTTCAGGCTCAGCACCCGGGTGTCGAGACTGCCGACGATCAGCAGCGTCGGCGCCCGGACCCGGGCCAGCGCGGCGGGGGAGGCGAGGTCGGGACGGCCACCGCGGGAGACCACGGCAGCGACGCCCAGATCGTCGGCGGCGGCCTCCAGCGCCGCCCCGGCACCGGTGCTCGCGCCGAAGTAGCCGACCGGCAGGCCGGTCTCCCGGCGCAGCCAGGCGGACGCACCCTGCAGCCGGCGGGCCAGCAGCACGATGTCGAACACGTTGTGCCGGTCGCGTTCCTCGTCCTCGGTGAGCAGGTCGAGCAGCAGCGTGCCCAGACCGGCCCGGTTGAGGACGGCGGCCACATACCGGTTGCGCGGGCTGTGCCGGCCGCTGCCGCTGCCGTGCGCGAACGCCACCACGGCCGGGGCACGGTCGGGCAGCACGAACCGGGCGGCCAGCCGCACCCTCCCGGCCGGCACCTCGACCTCCCGGTTCGGCGGGTGCGGCCCGGCGGGCGCGGGCCGCGCGGCCCGCCCGAGCAGCGCGGCGACCTCGTCGTCACCGGTCTGGGTGAAGTCGTGGTACCAGGCGCCGACCGCGCCCAGATGGCGTGGCGTCTCCAGGCACACGACCTGGTCGGCCACGCCCCGCAGCCGGGCGAGCGTGCGCCGCGCACCGACCGGGACGGCGAGCACGGTCCGGGCCGCACCCGCGTGCCGCACGACGCGGCAGGCGGCCTCCGCGGTGGCACCGGTGGCCACGCCGTCGTCCACGACCACCACCGTCCGCCCGGGCACCGGTACCGGGTCGCGGCCGGCCCGGTACCGGTGCAGCCGGCGTTCCAGCTCCGCCCGTTCGCACTCCTCGACGGCGGTCAGCTCGCCCGGTCCGAGGCCGGTGGCCGCGACGACATCATCGTTGAGCACCCGCACGCCCCCTTCGCCGATCGCGCCGAATCCCAGTTCCGGCTGCCAGGGCACGCCGAGCTTGCGCACCACCAGCACGTCCAGGGGCGCGGCCAGTTCCCGGGCCACCTCGTACGCCACCGGGACGCCGCCACGGGGCAGCCCGAGCACGATCACGTTCGCGCCGCGCAGCGGCTCCAGCCGCCGGGCCAGCCGGCGTCCGGCGTCGGTGCGGTCCTCGAATCGCATGCGGCACCTCCTTGCCCGCCCCGCAGGCGACCGCCCCTGCCACAGGCGGCGCGCTCCGCCCGGGCAGCGGGCCGCGTCCCGGCCGTGTCAGTCGTCGCCGAAGGCCGGCAGCCGCGGGTACACCTCGAAGACGTCCCTCAGACCCGTGGCCTTCAGCAGCCGCCGGAAGGCGGCGCTGTCGGTCACCAGCCGCAGCCGGCCGGCCCGGTCGCGCACCCGGTTGCGGGTCCGGCACAGCACGCCGAGCCCGGCGCAGTCGATGAACTCCACCGTGCGCAGGTCGAGCACGAGGTCGGGGCGGGGCCCGGCGGTCAGTGCGTCGAGCCGTGCCGACAGCCGGGAGGCGACCAGCAGATCGATCTCGCCGTGCAATGTCACGACCATCGCCCCGTCGGCGACCCGCGCCGCGGGCGACGGGCCGGAACCGGTCCGGTTCTGCGTCATACAACGAGGGAAGCCCGTCGAGTCGGCCTTACGGAAGGGCCGGTCGGTACCCGACGAGGGGACCGCAGGGTCCATCGGTCCCGGCGGCCCGCCAACGACTGGGCCCCGTCGGCCGGGCAACGGGGCCCGACCGGCCCAAGCGCGGCCACCGGCCCGCGCCCAAGCTGAATCCGGGGGGCAGTCCCGGCCCCGAAGCAGCCGGCTGGCGCGGGCCGCCGAGACCGCCCGCTCAAGGCGGGCTCGGTGCCCGACCGCGACGACGTGGCCGTTCGGGACGCCTGACGAGAGGACGTGACGGCCATGGCCGAACACTCCCTGACGAACGTGGCGGAGGGCACGCCCCTGGGCGACCTGGGCCGGCGGCTGGCGACCCGGCGCACCCAGCTCGGCCTGTCGCGGCGGCAGACGGCCGCACGGGCCGGCATGGCGCCCAGCTACCTGCGCTACCTGGAGGAGCACCCCGGCGCGGCACCGGGCAGCGGCACCCTCATGCGGCTCGCCGAGGTCCTGCAGACCACGGTGAACGACCTCACGGGCGGCACCGTGAACCTGCCGCCGGGCCCCGGACGGGCCGCACGCACCCCCGAGTTCACGCAGCTGAGCACGGACGAGTGCCGCTCCCTGCTGTCGTCGCACGGCGTGGGCAGGCTCGGCGTGCCCACGGCATCGGGCCCGGTCATCGTGCCCGTCAACTACAGCGTCGTCGACGACACGATCGTCTTCCGGACCGCGCACGGCACCACACCGGCGCTGGCGGCGGGCTGCCAGGTCGCCTTCGAGGTCGACCGCATCGACGACGCGTTCAGCCGGGGCTGGAGCGTCCTCGCGCGCGGACACGCCCGGGCCGTCACGGACCCGGAGGAGGAACGCCGGCTCGTGGCCCGGGCCTACAGCACACCGTGGGCGGGCGGCCGCCGGACCCTGTGGGTGCGCATCGACCCGTACACCCTCACCGGACGCCGGATCGCCGTCTGAACCGGGACCGGCCCGGGCCCGGACCGATCCGGATCCGGTCCGGGTCCTTCGCCGGGGCCCTGGGGACCGACGGCCCTCGTGCCCGGTCCGTACCCCCGCACAGGATGGACGCGCCACCACGGCCGTACCCAGGCGAGAGGCGGGACACAGATGTACGCGAACGACGGATTCCGCGAGCTGGACCGGCAGGAGTGCCTGCGGCTGCTGGCGAAGGTGCCCGTCGGCCGCATCGTGCACACGCGGCAGGCGCTGCCGGCGGTGCTTCCCGTGAACTTCTCCCTGGACGCCGACGGCACCGTGCTGCTGCGCACCTCCGCCGCCTCGGAACTCGTGCGGGCGATCCACGGGTCGGTGGTCGCCTTCGAGGCCGACCAGGTCGACCCGGACCGGCAGTCCGGCTGGAGCGTCGTCGTCACCGGCTCGGCCACCGTGGTCACCGACGCCGCCGAACACGAACGGCTGGTGCGCACCGGCCCGCGCTCCTGGGCGCCCGCGCCGCACGAGGTCTTTGTACGCATCGCGCCGGAACTGGTCACCGGGCGGGAACTGGTCGGCGGCCGCACCCTCTACGGGCTGGACCTCGCCCCCTGAACCGCGTCACCCGGGCACGGGCCGGGACGGCGGTGCGCCGTCGGCGGTGAGACGGATTCCGGAGACCAGGTCCGGCCGGATACGGACCGCGTGGTCCATGGCGCGCGCCACCCACGGGTGCAGCAGCCGCTGGTAGCGGGCCAGTTCGTCCGGGTCGGTGACCAGTTGGGCGTAGCCGGTGACCACCACGCTCCAGCCAAGGCGGGTTGCCGGGTCGATGGCGTCGGCCTCGTAGGCGACGACCACGCCCGACCCGTCGGCCCACCGGGCGTGCGAGGTCAGCTCCGCGCCCTCATGGGTGCGGATGACGATGTCACCGCCGTCCAGGACGTGATTGACCGGGCGGATCGTGGGCAGCGCGTGCCGGGTGAAGACGATCCTGCCCAGCGGCACACTGCCGAGCAGCCGCAGGGCTTCGGCCCGGTCGAGTTCCACGCTCCGGCGCGGTCGGTCGTCGTTGCTGGTCATCGCGGCTTTCCGTACGGGTGCGCGGCGCGCTCGGCGGTGCCGCGGTGACATCGCGAGCGGCCCTGGACGGATCGGACAGATCATTCGAACCGCGCCACGGGCGGTTTCGCTAGGGTCTTTCGGCCCAGGAAGCGACCCTGGCCCGGCCGGCCGAGTCCCGCCGACCGGTCCCGCCCGGGGGCGGCCGGGCGGTCAGCGGCGGTGCCGCGGCACCGGGATCGGGCCGCGCCGGGGCACCGGGTACGGACGGAGCGACACCGCGGGGGATCGGTGCCGCTCCTCATCTCACTGTCCCCGCTGCCGGGCCCCCGCCACCAGGGCCGACCGGCCCTGCCCGGTGCGCCGTGCGGCCCTGCCGGGAACGGCGTACCCGTACCGCCCGGAGCCGTGGACCATTACCGTGGCACATGACGGGCCGGGCGGTGCCCACGAGGGGAGCTGGAGGAACGCAGGTGGGAAGCTCAGACGAGTTCCAGGACGCCCGCGTCCGGCTGCCGCAGCTGAAGCTGGACGAACTGCTGGAGGAACTGCAGGGCCGTATCGACGCGGCCCGCGGCACGCGCGACCGTGTGCACAGCCTGCTGGAGGCGGTGCTCTCGGTCGGCCGGGAACTCGAACTCGAACAGGCCCTGCACTCCATCGTGGAGGCCGCCCTGGTGCTGGTCGACGCCGAGTACGGCGCCCTCGGCGTGATCGGACCCGACGGGCGGCGACTGTCGGCCTTCCACACGGTCGGCGTCACCGAGGAGCAGATCGCCGAGGTCGGCCCGTTCCCCGAAGGGCACGGCATCCTGGGCGAGCTGATCCGCCGCCCCGAACCGCTGCGGCTGGCGAAGATCTCCCAGCACCCGGCGTCCTACGGCTTCCCGCCGAACCACCCGCCGATGAACACCTTCCTCGGCGTCCCGATCCGGGTACGCGACCAGGTCTTCGGCAACCTGTATCTGACCGAGAAGCGCGGCGGTGCGGAATTCGACGCGGAGGACGAGGCGGTGCTGTCCACGCTCGCCGTGGCGGCGGGCGTGGCGATCGACAACGCCCGGCTGTACGAGGAGTCCCGGCTGCGCGAGCGATGGCTGGAGGCCAACGCGGAGATCACCCACAGCCTGATGGCGGGCAGCGAGCGCGCCCAGGCCCTCGGTCTGATCGCCGACCGGGCCAGGGAGATCACCGGCTCGGCCCTGGCGGCGGTGGCGCTGCCGATGGAGGACACCGGGTCGCTCACCGTGGAGATCGCCGTCGGCACGGACTCGGACGCGCACCGCGGTCTGGTGCTGCCCATGGAGGAGAGCCTGATGGGGCTCGCCTTCTCCGCCGCCGCGCCGGTCACCAGCGCGGATGTCTCCGACGACGACCGGGTCTCCCAGCAGCCCCCGCGGTTCCACGGGCTCGGGCCCGCCGTGGCCGTCCCCATCGGCACGGGCGGCGGCGTGCGGGGCGTGGTCCTGCTGGTGCGCGAGCTGGGGCAGCCGCTGTTCTCGGCGCAGGAGACCGAGACCCTCCAGGGCTTCGCCGCCCAGGCCGCGATCGCCCTGGAGTTGGCCGAGCGACGCCAGGACGCCCAGGAGATCGCGGTGCTCAAGGACCGCGACCGGATCGCCCGCGATCTGCACGACCTGGCGATCCAGCGGTTGTTCGCCACCGGGATGACGTTGCAGAGCGCGGGCCGGTTCATCGAGCACGCGGAGGCGTCCGAACGGGTGCTGCGGGCCGTGGACGACCTGGACGAGACCATCAAGATCATCAGGTCGACCATCTTCGGGCTGCGCGCCCGCGAGGGCGCGGCCGACGGCGGGGGACTGCGGGCCCGCGTGGTGCGGACGGCAGGGGAGGCCGCGTCGGTCCTCGGGTTCGCGCCCAGTGTGCGCATGGAGGGCCTGATCGACACCGATGTGCCGCGGGACATCGCCGACCATGTGGTGGCCGTGCTCTCCGAGGCCCTGACGAACGTCGCCCGGCACGCGCACGCCGACCGGGCCGAGGTGGTGCTGACCACGGACGGCCGGGAGGTGCGGCTCACGGTCGCCGACAACGGCGTGGGCATCCCGCCCGGGGGCCGGCGCAGCGGCCTGAGCAACATGGCGGAACGCGCCGAGCAACTGGGCGGCCACCTGGCCCTGACCGATCCCCCCACGGGCGGCACCACCCTGACCTGGCACGCCCCCCTGCCAACCCGGTAGCCGCCGCCCCAGAAGGGGGTGGGCCGCTGAGTGTGTTGATCGGGCGATCCGGACCGGAACGTGGACGAGCCGGCTGCGGATCGTGGTGGTGGCCTTGGCGTGGCAGGCCTAAGGCGTGTTTCGAAAGTAGCGTCGTCCGCCCGGAGGGTGGGGCCCGCGGCGTCTGGTGCGGTGCATCGCAAGGCGGAGGGTCGTCCGCGTACTGGG
>NZ_JBEPAP010000079.1:0-40537 GCF_040298665.1 Streptomyces sp. NPDC001508 | reverse complement strand
AGTTCGCCGAGGCGTTCCAGGACGCGGGTGCGGTCGGGTCGGCCGATGGGTGAGTAAAGGCGGACGGCGTCCTGATAGAGGTGGCGGGCGTCCTCACGGCGCCCTGCGTCATCCGCATGTACGCCTCCTCCAGCGACGCCTGGTGCGGCGACAGCTCCCACAGCCGCACATCGGTCTCGTGCGCCAGGTCGCTGATGCGGGGCAGCGGCAGCCCCGTCACGCGCAGCGCGCCGTCCTGCTCCGGCAGTACGTGCCCGCCCGCCTCGGTGAGCGCCGAGGTCAGCTTCTCGCGCAGCTGGGGTTCGGTGTCCGGGGTCCTGACGCGCGCGAAGTCGGCGGAGTTGGCCGAGATGAAGTCCGTCACACTCATGTCGGCGAGCAGCTGCCCGCGCCCGATGACGATCAGATGGTCGGCGGTCAGCGCCATCTCGCTCATGAGGTGGCTGGAGACGAACACCGTCCGCCCCTCCGCGGCGAGCGCCTTCATCAGATTGCGCACCCACAGGATGCCCTCGGGGTCGAGCCCGTTGACCGGCTCGTCGAACAGCAGCACCTGCGGGTCGCCGAGCAGCGCGCCCGCGATGCCGAGCCGCTGCCCCATGCCGAGCGAGAAGCCCTTGGAGCGCTTTTTGGCCACGTCCTGGAGGCCGACGACACCGAGCACCTCGTCCACGCGGCGGGCCGGGATACCGGACAGCTGGGCCAGGCACAGCAGATGGTTGCGGGCGTGCCGGCCGCCGTGCACCGCCTTGGCGTCGAGCAGCGCGCCCACCTGACGGGCGGCGTTGGGCAGCTTGCGGTAGGGGTAGCCGCCGATCGTCACGGAGCCCGCGGTGGGGTTGTCCAGACCCAGGATCATCCGCATGGTCGTCGACTTGCCCGAGCCGTTCGGCCCGAGGAAGCCGGTGACGGCTCCCGGCCGCACCTGGAAGGAAAGATTGTGGACGGCGGTCTTGTCGCCGTAGCGCTTGGTCAGGCCGACAGCCTCGATCATGCTCCGGTCCTCATCGGAAGGTATGCCTCGAAAACTTCAGGACGGCGGGGCACACGCCCCCGTAAGGGTTAGGACCTTATCCGGGCGCTGACGGTTCCGCCCAAGACACAGCAAAGGCCCGTCGTCACTACGCGTCCCGCTTCTTCAGCAGGACGTAACCACCGATCAGGACCGCGAGCACCCACAGCGCCATGATGCCGAGGCCGCCCCAGGGCCCGTACGGGGGGTTGTCGTCGATGCGGGGGACCACCTGCATGATCCGGCTGCCGGCCTGGTCGGGCAGGAACCGGCCGATCTTCTTCGTCGCGTCGACGTTGCCGAGGATGTTCGAGATCAGGAAGAAGAACGGCATCAGGATGCCGAGCGAGAGCATCGGCGAGCGCAGCATCGCGGCGACGCCCATCGAGAACACCGCGATGAGGGTCATATAGAGCCCGCCGCCGACGACGGCCCGCAGCACTCCGGGATCGCCGAGCTGCGTCCGGTGGGAGCCGAGCATCGCCTGCCCGAGGAAGAACGCGGCGAAGCCGGTCGCCATGCCCACCACGAGCGCCAGCCCGCCGGCCACCGCGATCTTGCTGAACAGGAATGTGCCGCGCCGCGGCACCGCGGCCAGCGAGGTGCGGATCATGCCGGTGCTGTACTCGTTGGACACCACCAGCACCCCGAACACGATCATCGCGAGCTGCCCGAGGCTCATGCCCGCGAAACTCACATACGTCGGGTCGAAGGACAGCCGCTCCCGGGCGGGCATGTCGTCGAACTGACTCCGCGACAGGGCGGAGATCAGCATGCCGAGGGCGATCGTGACGACCACGGCGAGGGACAGCGTCCACACCGTCGACGCCACGGACCGGATCTTCGTCCACTCGGACCGGATGACCTGGACGGCCGTCATGGCTCAGGCTCCCTTCCAGTCGGCACCCCAGTCCCGCGGGACCGGGGTGGCGTCGGAGTGCGCGTGGTACTCCACCGACTCCGCCGTCAGCTGCATGAACGCCTCCTCGAGAGAGGCCTGCTGCGGGCTCAGCTCGTGCAGCACGACCCCGTGCTGGGCGGCCAGTTCACCGATCCGCTCGGCCTTGCCGCCCTCCACCTCCAGCACCCCGTCACCGGCCTGCACGACCGTGATCCCGGCCTCGTGCAGCACATCCAGCAGCCGTTCGCGCTGCGGGGTGCGGATCCGGACGTACGACCGCGAGTTCTGCTGGATGAAGCCCGCCATGGAGGTGTCGGCGAGCAGCCGGCCCTGTCCGATGACGACGAGGTGATCGGCCGTCAGCGCCATCTCGCTCATCAGATGGCTGGAGACGAACACCGTCCTGCCCTGCTCGGCCAGGGTCTTCATCAGGTTCCGGATCCAGTGGATGCCCTCGGGGTCGAGCCCGTTGACCGGCTCGTCGAACATCAGGATCCGCGGGTCGCCGAGCAGCGCGCCCGCGATGCCGAGCCGCTGCCCCATGCCGAGCGAGAACCCCTTGGCCTTCTTCCGCGCCACCGCCGTGAGCCCCACCGTGTCCAGCACCTCGGTCACCCGGCGGGTGGGGATCCCGTTGCTCTGCGCCAGACACAGCAGATGGTGATAGGCGCTCCGTCCGCCGTGCACGGCCTTCGCGTCCAGCAGCGCCCCGATGTACGTCAGCGGGTCCTTCAACTGGTCGTAGTGCTTGCCGTCGATCCGGACGTCGCCCGCGGTGGGGCGGTCGAGACCGAGGATCATCCGCATCGTCGTGGACTTGCCGGCGCCGTTGGGCCCCAGGAAGCCCGTGACCGTCCCCGGCTGCACGGCGAAGGTGAGATCCCGCACCGCGGCCTTGTCGCCGTACCGTTTGGTCAGCCCCTCCAGCTCGATCATGCGGACACGTTAAGACGGGACGAAGCCCTCTGCCACCCGAGCGGCAGAGGGCTTCGACACTTTTCAGAACTGTTGGGTCGGCGTACTCCGGGCGTTACCGGGACTGCTGGGCCGGCACACCACGGGAGATCGGCTCGTCCTCGGTGGGGGAGCCGGCCGCGGCCACCGCGGCGCCCGTGAGCGTGGCGAGCATCTCGCGGACGTTCGTCAGCTGGGCGTTGATGCTGTCGCGGCGGTTGGTGAGCGCCGCCAGCTCGCGCTCGGATTCCGAGCGGATGCGGTCGGCCTTGGCGTTGGCGTCGGCCACGATGTCCTCGGCCTGGCGCTGGGCCGTCTCCACCGTCTGGCGGGCGCGGCGCTCGGCGTCCGTGCGCAGCTTCTCGGCCTCCAGGCGCAGCTGCTCCGCCCGGTGCTCGATCTCCGCAAGGCGCTTCTCGGCCTTCTGCTGACGCGAGGCCAGATCGCGCTCGGACTGCTCGCGGCGCTTGGCGAGATTCGTCTCGAAATCGGCGGCGGCCTGCGCGGCCTTCGCACGGGTCTCCTCGAAGAGGGCGTCCGCCTCCTCGCGCTTGGACTGCGCGTCCTTCTGTGCCTCGGAGCGCAGCTGCGAGGCGTCACTCTTGGCCTTCTCGACGATCCGGACGCCCTCGTCCTCGGCCTTGGCCTTGCGCTCGGCCGCGAACGACTCCGCGTCGTTACGGACCTGCTGGGCCGCCGACTCGGCCAGCTCGCGGTGCTGCTCGGCCGCCCGGCGGGCCTCCTCGCGCAGGTCCTTGGCCTCCTCCTCGGCGAGACGGAGGATCTTCTCGACCCGCGCGCCGAGACCTGCGTACGACGGCTCGGCGTCGCTTACCTGTGCCTGGGCGTTCTGCGTTTCGAGGTGGAGTTCCTCGATGCGCTTTTCCAGAGCGGTGATGCGGGCGAGCGCGCTGTCACGGTCGGAGACGAGTTTGGAGATCCGTTCGTCCACCTGAGCGCGGTCGTACCCACGCCGCACAAGCTCGAAGCCGTAGGGGGAAGTGTCGCTCATGGGGTTCCTGTCGAAAGAGACCGGTGAGGTGATAGGGGGAATCCTAGGGGCCGAAGCGGTGTGTCATCGAGCGGATGCGTGTTTGATCTGGAGAATGACACCCCTTTTGGGTGGCGAACCGTCAGACGGCTTGCCACAGACTCGGGCAAAGAGCCCACAACATACCGGAACGCTCCCGGCCCGCTAGCCTTCTGACGACCTGCCACCCGATCGGGGAGCGCCGACCGTCGCGCCCGCCTTGACCCCTGAGTCCTTGCCGGACGACGGGGCCTCGAAGGACTCCAACGCCTCCAGGACGTCCTGGACACGGGAGATCTCCGCATTGATGTCCTCGCGGCGGCGCACCAGGATCTCCAGTTCGCGCTTGCCCTCCTCGACCGTGCGCCGGGCCTCGCGGATCGCCTCGGCCTTCAGTTCCTCGGCCTCCCTGACGAGTGTGGCCTTCTTCTGCTCGGCCTCCTTGAGCAGCCCCTCGGCCTTCTTGACGGCGGCGATACGGACCTTGCCCGCCTCGGAGTTGGCCTCCGAGACGATCTCCTTGGCCTTCGCCTGCGCCTTGGCCAGCTGCTCCTCGGAGGCCTGGATGAGCGCGTCGCAGCGGTCCCCGGTCGACTTCATCGTCTCGGTGGCCTCGCGGCGGGCCCGCTCGTGCAGTTCCTCGATCTCGTTGGTCAGGCGCTCGCGCAGCTCCTCCGCGCGCTCCCGGATCGCGGTGGCGTCCCGGCGGGCGCCGACCAGCAGCTCGTCCGCGTCCGTACGGGCCTTCTCCACCATCGAGTTGCCCTCGACCGTCGCCTCCGACATCAGTCGGTCGGCCTCCTGACGGGCCGCGCCCACCATCCTGTCGGCCTGCCCCTCGGCGTCCGCGGTGGTCTTGTGGGCCTGCTGCTGTGCCTCGGTGAGCAGCTTGTCGGCCTCCGCCGTGGTCTCCGTGATGAGCGTGTCGACCTGCTCGGCCGCCTCGGACCGCCGCTTGTTGGCGTCCCTGCGGGCCTCGTCCAGCGTCCGGTCGGCCTTCTCGCGCGCCGTGGACACCAGTCGCTCGGCCTCCGCCTCCGCCCGCGTCCTGACCCGGTCGGACTCGGAGCGGATCCGCTCGGCGTGCTGCTGCGCGGAGGCGACGGTCTCGGCGGCCTCGGCGCGCAGCCGCTCCGCGTCCCCGCTCGCGTCGGCGATCAGTTTCTCCGCCTTGGCGACAGACTCGGCGCGCAGCCGCTCCGCGTCCCCGCTCGCGTCCGCGACCAGCTTCTCCGCGGTGGCGACCGACTCGGCCCGCACCCGCTCGGCCTCCGCGGCCGTGTCCGCGCGCAGCCGGTCGGCCTCGACGACGGTCTCCGCCTGGAGCCGCTCGGCCTCGCTGCGCGCCTCGGAGATCAGCGTGTCCGCCTGGGTCGCCGCGTCCGACCGGATGCGGTTGGCGTCCTCGCGGGCCTCCGCACGGGTGCGGGCGGCGGCCTGCTCGGCCTCGGCGATGGTGTCCGACGCCTCGGTGCGCACCCGCTGGGCGTGCGCCGACGCCTCCGAACGCAGCCGCTCCGCCTCGGTGATCGCCTCCGTCGTCGTCCGCTCGGCGAGAGCCCGGGCCGCCTCCGACTCCTCCTGGGCCGCCCGCCGCAGCCGGCTCGCGTCCTCGCCGGCCCGCTCTCGCTCGGCGTAGGCGTCGGCGCGGACCCGGTCCGACTCCTCCTCGGCCTCCCGCCGCGTCCGCTCCGCCGCGTGCTCGGCCGCCGAGCGCAGGCCGCTGATCTCCTCCTGCGCCTGCTCGTGCAGCCCCGCAACGGAGTCCCGTACCTGCTGGGCGTGCTGCTCGGCCGCGGAGACCATCTCGGTGGCGCGCCGGTCGGCCTCCTCGACCAGCCGGACCGCCTCGGCCTGCGCGTCCTCGACCCGCTTGCGGGCCGACGCCAGCAGCTCCTCGCTCTGCTCGCGGGCCCGCTCCCGCTCCTGGCCGGCCTCCTGGCGGGCGGCGCCGAGCAGTTCATCGGCCTCGCGGCGGCGCCGGGCGGCCTCCTCCTGCGCGGCGGCCAGCGTCTCCGACGCCTCCGTGCCCAGCCGCTCGGCGGCGGCCTGCGCCTCGGCCCGTACCCGGTCGGCGGTGTCCTGCGCCTCCGCCTTGAGCCGTTCGGCCTCGGCCGCGGCCTCCGAGCGCAGCCGCACCGCGACGGCCTCGCCCTCCGCGCGGGACGCGGAGGCGTCGGCGGCGGCCTCGGTGCGCAGCCGCTCCGCCTCCGCCGCGGCCTGCTGCTGGAGCGCGCGGATCCGCTCGGCGGCCTCGGAACGCAGCCGCTCCGTCTCCTCGGCGGCCTCGCGGCGCAGCCGGGCCGCCTCATCACGGGCGTCGTCCAGCGCCTGCTCGGCGGCGGCGAGCCGTTCCTCGACCTCCGTGTGCAGCCGGGTCAGCTCCCCGGCCGCCTCCTCGCGCCGCGCCTCGACGGCCCGCTCGGTCTCCTCGCGCAGCTCGCGCGCGGCCCGCTCGGCGTCCGCCGTGACCGCCTCGGCCCGCTCGGCGGCCTCCGAGCGATGCCGCTCGGCCTCCTTGCGGGTGCGCTCCAGGGTCTCCTCGGCCTGCCGGCGCAGTGTCGTCGCCCGCTCGATGGCCTCCGTACGGACCTTCTCGCTGTCCGTGGTGGCAGTCTGGCGCAGCTCGTCCGCGTCCGCCTTGGCCTTGGCCAGCAGCTCCTCGGCGGACCTCGCCGCCTCCTCGATCTGCTGGACCGCCTCGCGCCGGGCCTCGGCGCGGATGCTCTCGCCCTCGGCGACCGCGTCGGCCCGCAGCTGCTCGGCCTCGCCGCGCAGCCGGCGCGCCTCCTCCTGCAGCTCGACCGTCTTGGCCCGGTACTCCTTGGTGTCGTCCTTCGCCGCGCCCTTGAGCTGCTCGGCGATGTCATGCGCCTCGGCGCGCAGCCGGTCCGCCTCGCTCTCCGCCTCGGTGCGGATCCGCTCGGCCTCCTCGGCCGCGGCCCTGGTGGTCCGCTTGGCCTCCTCGGCCGCCTTGTCGAGGACGTCCTCGGCGGTTTTCGCCGCCTTCGACAGCTGGGAGGCCGCCTCCTCGGCGGTGACGGTACGGGCCTTCTCGCCGGCCTCGGCGACGATCTTCTCGGCCTCGGCGCGGGCGTCCGCGACGATCTGCTCGGCCTCGGCCCGGGTGCTCTCCGCGTCCTTCGTGGCCTCGCTGACCAGCCGCGCGACCTGCTCCTTTGCGGTGCGCGTGCGCTGCTCGTTGGTCGCCTCCGCGGTGGCGAGGGCCTTGGTGGCGGCCTCCTTCGCCTCGGCGAGGAGCTTCTCCGCCTCGCTGCGCGCCTCGCGCAGCGAGGTCTCGGCCTCCGCCATGCGCTGCTCGGCGGCCCGGCTCAGCTCGCTCGCCTGCCGGCGCGCCGCGTCCGACTCGGAGGCGGTGGAGGAGCGCAGCTGCTCGGCGTGGTCGGTGGCCTCCTGGGCCTGCGTGGACGCGGCGTTCAGCAGCCGCTCGGCATCGGCGCGGGCCCGGCGCAGCAGCTGTTCCGCCTCCGTGCGCGCGGCCTCGGCCTCGGCCTGGAGCCGCTGCCGGGCCTGCGCGGTCAGCCGCTCGGCCTCGGCACGGGCCGCGGCCATAGCCTGCTCCACCTCGGCGCGGGACTCGTCGAGCAGACGGCGGGCCTGGGCCTCGGAACGGGCGCGCAGCTGCTCCGCCCACGCCACGTTCTCGTTGACGTGCGATTCGACGGTCTGCCGGCGCTCGGCCAGCTCCCGGTCCAGCTGCTGGCGCCGGGTGACCGCCTCCTGGTGCAGCTCCGCCTGGAGCCGGGCGGCCTGCTCGGCGTGCTCCTGGAGGATGCGCTGGGTCTGGGCCCGGGCCTGGCTCAGCTCCCGCTCGGCGTCCTGGCGCAGCTGGTCGGCCTGCACCTGGGCGTTGCGCAGCAGCTGCTCGGCCTGGTAGCCGAGGTCACCGCCGTCGAACGCCGGCCGGGACATGATGGTGCGCCGCGCCTCGTGCAGCTTGGCGCGCAGCACCTCGACCTGGTAGCCGAGGTCCTCGGCGTGCTGGATCGCCTTTTCCCGCTCGGTCTTCAGCCGCTTCATCTCGGCCTCGAACCGAGAGAGGTGGTCGACGTCAGCCGCCGGCTCTCGCTCCTGGCTCTCGTAGCCCCGCACTGCGCGGTCCCATCCGTCCCCTGGTCGCAAGTTTCTCCGAACGAGCACCGTCCGTCCGCCGAACGGGGCCCCCGGGGAATGGTGTCAGATCAACGGCGGAGCACGGGCTGCTGCCCCGATGCTCGTCCCCCGAAACCCGGACCCCGGCATGCGGCCGCCGCCCGGCCTTCGGGGGCGACCGCCCCCAACCCTACCGGCCCCTATGTACGCGGGTCAGTGCTCAGGTGACTCAACAGGCGCCGAAGTGACCAGTTCTGTGAGTACGCCATGGCAGTCCTTCGGATGCAGGAAGGTGATCCGGGACCCCATGGAGCCGCGCCGGGGCTCGTCGTACAGGACGCGTACGCCCTTGCCGCGGATGCCGGCGGCGTCCCCGTCCACATCCGGCGTACCGAAGGCGATGTGGTGGACCCCCTCGCCGTTCTTCGCCAGCCACTTCGCGACCGTGGAGTCCTCCCGGACCGGTTCCAGGAGCTGGAGGTACGAAGCGCCGCCGTCCGACGTATCGTTGATCTTGAGCATGGCCTCGCGTACGCCCTGCTCCTCGTTGATCTCGGTGTGGAAGACCTCGAAGCCGTAGGTCGCCCGGTAGAACTCGACGGTCGCGTCGAGGTCGTGGCAGGCGATCCCGATGTGGTCGATTCGCGTCAGCATGAGTTCAGTGCAGCGCTTGGGAGGTGGTTACGCAACGTGCGCGCGATCACACCGAAAGGCCGATGACGGCCGCGACTACCCCTCAGTACATTCGACGTAAACCCTCGTTCACTCCTCAGCTTCTGTGCAGCTGGAAGGGGATCGCACCTCATGTCAGCAACGAACAGCACGACCTCCGTCATCGTCGCGGGTGCCCGTACACCGATGGGGCGGTTGCTCGGCTCGCTCAAGTCCCTCTCGGGAGCCGACCTCGGCGGCTTCGCGATCAAGGCCGCCCTCGACCGCGCGGGGATCGGCGGCGACCAGGTGCAGTACGTGATCATGGGCCAGGTGCTCCAGGCCGGGACGGGCCAGATCCCGGCCCGCCAGGCCGCGGTCAAGGCCGGCATCCCCATGAGCGTGCCGGCGCTCACCGTCAACAAGGTGTGTCTGTCCGGGCTCGACGCCATCGCCCTCGCCGACCAGCTGATCCGCGCGGGTGAGTTCGACATCGTGGTGGCCGGCGGCCAGGAGTCCATGACCAACGCCCCGCACCTGCTCCCGAAGTCCCGTGAGGGCTACAAGTACGGCGCGGTCGAACTGCTCGACGCGATGGCGTACGACGGCCTGACCGACCCGTGGGAGAACGTCCCCATGGGCGAGTCCACCGAGAAGCACAACACCCGCCTGGGCATCGGCCGCCCGGAGCAGGACGAGATCGCCGCCCTCTCCCACCAGCGCGCCGCGGCGGCCCGGAAGAACGGCGTCTTCGAGGCCGAGATCACCCCGGTGGAGATCCCGCAGCGCAAGGGCGACCCGGTGCTGTTCAGCCAGGACGAGGGCATCCGCGGCGACACCACCGTTCAGTCGCTGGCCCGGCTGCGCCCGGCGTTCACCAAGGACGGCACCATCACCGCGGGCAGCTCCTCGCAGATCTCGGACGGCGCCGCGGCCGTCGTGGTGATGAGCAAGGCCAAGGCGCAGGAGCTTGGTCTTCAGTGGCTCGCGGAGATCGGCGCGCACGGGAACGTGGCGGGTCCGGACAACAGCCTCCAGTCGCAGCCGTCGAACGCGATCCGGCACGCCCTGAAGAAGGAGGGCCTGGAGGTCGCCGACCTCGATCTGATCGAGATCAACGAGGCGTTCGCGGCCGTCGCCGTGCAGTCGATGAAGGATCTGGGAGTATCCACCGAAAAGGTGAACGTCAACGGCGGTGCCATCGCGCTGGGCCATCCGATCGGTATGTCCGGCGCACGGCTCGTCCTGCATCTGGCGCTGGAGCTGAAGCGGCGCGGCGGCGGGATCGGCGCGGCGGCCCTGTGCGGGGGCGGCGGTCAGGGTGACGCGCTGATCGTTCGGGTACCGAAGGCGTGAGAGGGCCCGTACGGCGGATGGCCGCGGGCACGCCGAGCACGTCGTAGCGAGCGAACGGAGCAGTGATGCAGGACGTCTCCTCTCTGGTGGCCCAGGCCAGGGACGGCCGGCCGCGGGCCGTGGCCCGGCTGATCTCCCTGGTGGAGGGGGCGTCCCCGCAGCTGAGGGAGGTGATGGCGGCGCTCGCGCCGCTGACCGGCGGCGCGTACGTCGTCGGGCTCACCGGCTCCCCGGGCGTCGGCAAGTCGACGTCGACCTCGGCGCTGGTGACGGCGTACCGCAAGCAGGGCCGGCGGGTCGGCGTCCTGGCCGTCGACCCCTCGTCCCCCTTCTCCGGCGGGGCCCTGCTCGGCGACCGGGTGCGGATGTCGGAGCACGCCTCCGACCCCGGCGTCTACATCCGCTCCATGGCGACCCGCGGGCATCTGGGCGGGCTCGCCTGGGCCGCGCCGCAGGCGATCCGTGTGCTGGACGCGGCGGGCTGCGAGGTGATCCTCGTCGAGACGGTCGGGGTCGGCCAGTCGGAGGTGGAGATCGCCTCCCAGGCCGACACGTCCGTCGTCCTGCTGGCCCCGGGGATGGGCGACGGCATCCAGGCGGCCAAGGCGGGCATCCTGGAGATCGGCGACGTGTACGTCGTCAACAAGGCCGACCGGGACGGCGCCGACGCCACGGCCCGCGAGCTGAACCACATGCTCGGCCTGGGCGAGGCGCGCGGACCCGGCGACTGGCGGCCGCCCATCGTGAAGACGGTCGCGTCCCGCGCGGAGGGCGTCGACGAGGTCGTGGAGGCGCTGGAGAAGCACCGCGCGTGGATGGAGGAGCGGGGGATGCTGGCGGAGCGCCGGCTGGCCCGCGCGGCCCGCGAGGTGGAGACGATCGCGGTCACCGCCCTGCGGGAACGCATCGGAGACCTGCACGGCGACCGCCATCTGAGCGCCCTCGCGGAACGCGTCACCTCCGGTGAGCTGGACCCGTACAGCGCCGCGGACGAACTGGTGGCGGGCCTCACCCAGAGCTGAACGCCCCGCCCCACGCACCTGCGGCGCCCCTGCACGGTTGTGCCACCGGCCCTACCTCCGTGCCCCCTGCGACGGAGCCGCACACCGTCACCGGCACCACACCGGACGCCCGTTCAAGCCCGGCACGACGGCCCTTTGGCGCCCCGGATGGTGGCCGCGCGCTCGGTGTGCTGCTGCGGGGTGTGGTCGATCGGTGGGCAGCGGTGCGGGGGCGCCTGTTGTGGCGCGTTGCGGGGCGTGCCGGGGGCGGAGGCCCCGGACCGTCGTGGAGCCGTCCGTCGTGGTCTGCTCGTGCGACGACCCATCCGTCGTGGTGGGTTGTGTGGCTTGCTGCGGGGGCGCCGGCCTGGTCGCAGGGAGGCCCGCCACAGCCACCGCACGCCGGGCGGGGGTGTTCTGGTCGCCGGGACGTGCGTCGGCCGGTTGCCGTTCGGCGTGGGATGTCTGGTGTCCGTGTCGTCGGTCGGCTGGGTCTTCTGTCGGTCGGTGCGGTGAGCCGGTGCCGCGTCGGTCAGGGGCGGCCTCGTTGGCCTCTGAGGTGTTCCGCGATCGGCTTCAGGCCCTTTTCCAGTTCCGTCAGGGCCTCCGGTGCCAGCAGATCGATGAAGTGCCTGCGTACGGACGCCACATGATGGGGCGCGACCTTCTGCATGGTCTCCATGCCGTGCTCGGTCAGCACCGCGTACAGCCCCCGGCGGTCGGACTCGCAGTTCTCGCGCCGCACCAGGTTCGCGTTCTCCATGCGGGTGATCTGGTGCGAGAGGCGGCTCTTGGACTGGAGGGTGGCGGACGCGAGGTCGCTCATCCGCATCCGTACGTCCTCGGACTCGGACAGGTTCACCAGGATCTCGTAGTCGTTCATCGTCAGGCCGAACGGCTGCAGATCCTTTTCGAGCTGGTACGTCAACAGCCTGTTGACCTCCAGGTGGGTGCGCCAGGCGCACTGCTCCGCTTCGGTCAGCCAGCGCGTGGCCGTCTCGGTCTCCATGAATGAAGTCTACCTAAGAAGTTGAAAGGCGAACTAGCGAGGGTGGTGTGTGACCGTGCGCACGCGTTCGACGTCACACTCCGCAGACTACCGCTCACAGCCCGAAGCGACGCTGGAGGTCGCCGAGCTGTCCGGGAAGACGCGGTCCGCTCTGGCCCGCTGCATGACCTCCGGACATCCCGCCGCCGGGCACCCCGGGCTCGCCCGGAACGGCCCCCGTGGCCTGCTCCTCCATCAGCTTCTCGGTCGACTGGAGCAGCACCGTGCCGGCCCCCACGAACTCGAACTGGTGCTCCTCCCCGGAGGCCCCGCCGAGGCCCGTCATCCCACGTAGACCGCCCAGGACACCGGTCAGATACCCGTGGTCGTAGTGGTGGCACGGGGAGGGGCAGTCGGCCCATCCGACCAGCGCCTGCGGGTCCACCCGGACCGGGGGCTCCATGAACACCACGGGGCCGTTGGACGCGGCCACGAACTTCCCCGTTCCGATGAGCGTGAGAAATCCCGGGACGATGGACTGTTTGAGCGCAAGACTTGGCTGAAATGCGAGCAGGTTGCCCGAGCGAATGGTCAGATTGCCCTCGTCCAGGTCGTACGAGTTGACGTCGAAGGCCCGGTCGGCGAGGAGCATCTTGCCCGACCCCTCCGCCACCACCCAGTCGCTCGCGTGCAGAGGCGAATGGAACGACGTACGGACGAGCCGGTCGAGCCGCCCGTGCCCGATCCCGTTGAACTCGATCGCCCCGTAGTAGGCGATCATCTTCCCCTTCTGCAGGAACCACTGCCCGCCCGTCAGCTCCACGCAGAAGGTGTAGCTGTTCACATTGTCGTCGGCGGGCAGGGTCATCGGGTCGTACACCACGGGCCCGGCGCCCGGACCTGCGTACCTGCTCACAGCTTCTCCTCCGAGGCCTGGACGTACACCGTGCCGCTCCCGCTCAGCTCCAGCTGGAACGCCTCACCGGAGCCACGGCCCACCATGTCGCGCCAGCCGAGCGCGGTGGAGAGCTTGTTGCGGACGTCACCGTGGTGGGCGACATACGCCTGCGGGTCGACGTGGACGGGATGCTGCGGGGTGATCGGCAGCTCCAACACCCCGCCGTGCGCCATCACGGCGACCGCCCCGTGTCCCTTGAGCGTGGTGGTGAACAGCCCCTGCCCGCTGACCTGCCCGCGCACCATCCCCATGACACCGCCCTGCGAGCCCATGAACATCGTCCCCTGCTGGAGCGTGCCCTCGAAGGCGAGCAGCCGGTCCGCCTCCACGTACAGGGTGTCGCCGGACAGGTTGATCACCTGCACATGGTGGCCGCCGTGCCCGAAGAAGACGGTGCCGCTGCCCTCGACGGTCATCAGCGGGGTGGCCTCACCCGTGACCCGGCGGCCGATCATCGACATCACACCGCCCTGCCCGCCCTGGATGTTGGGGGTGAAGGAGACATCGCCCCGGTAGGCGAGCATGGCGCCGCGCTGGCTGAACAGCCGTGTGCCGGGGACCACGGTGGCCTCCACCATCTTCGAATTGATCTCCCGCAGCCCCATGTCACACATCCCCCGCGATGGTGTTGCGCTCGCTCGGCTGCACGTACACCAGCCCCTCGCCCTCGAACCGGATCTGGAACGCCTCGCCCCCGCCCTCGCCCAGGAAGGTGCGGAAGGTCACACCGGTCTGGAAGGACTGGCGTACCTCGCCCTGATGGGCGATGTAGGCACCGGGATCGACGGTCAGCGGGTACTGCCGGCTGACCCGCAGCACCACGGCCGGGCCGTCCGACATGATCGCGGCCTGCCCGCGGCCCTCGACGGTGGTCGTGAACAGCCCGTTGCCCTGGGAGGCGCCGCGCAGCCCGGTGAACGTCGTCCCGGTGCGCAGCCCGGCGTCGGTCGCGAGCAGATTGCTCGACTCCACGTACAGCTTGTCCCCCTGGAGATCGACGAGGTTGATTTCCGAGGCGCGGTCCGCGAACCAGCACGTGCCGTGCCCCTTCACCTCCATCACGGTCATCTGCTCGCCGGTGAGCCGGCGGGTCACCATGCCGCGCAGCCCCTCACCGCCACCGGTCAGCTTCTTGAAGCTCATCTGCCCGTCGTACGCGACCATCGAGCCGTTCTTCGCCTTCACGGCGTCCCCGGTCATGTCGACGGCGAGCACCCTGCTGCCTTGAAGTCGAAACATCGCCACCCGGCGACGGTAGCGGTCCCGCCGTGCCGAGGGGAGGGGGGCCTCCCGAGCCGCCCTCGGCGGTTTGCCACAATGGGCGGGAGTTTGTGTTCGCGTTCACAAACCGGCGCCAGACGCACTGCCGCCCCGCTCCCACCGAAGGTGACCCGTGGACATCAAGACCGCCACCGCCCTCCGCCGTCTCCGCCTGGTCTCCGCCCCGGAGGCCGTGTCCTTCCTCCTCCTGCTCGTCTGCTCCGTGCTGAAGCGGACCACGGACTTCAACGCGGTGCCCGTGATGGGCGGGATCCACGGTCTGCTGTTCATCCTGTACGTGATCTTCTGGGCCGACGCCTGGAACCGCACCAAGTGGGGCCCGAGGACCGCGGCCTTCTACTTCGTCCTCTCGGTCCTGCCCACCGGCGGCTTCTTCGCCGAGCGCAAGCTGCGCCGGGAGGCCGAGGACGCGGTCATCGCCGCCCGCGCCCGCAGGGAAGGGGTCGTCAACGCATGATCGTCGCCTTCTCCGTGACGCCCCTCGGTGTCGGCGAGGACGTGGGGGAGTACGTCGCCGACGCCGTCCGCGTGGTCCGCGAGTCGGGCCTGCCGAACCGCACCGACGCCATGTTCACCTCCGTCGAAGGGGAGTGGGACGAGGTCATGGACGTCGTCAAGCGCGCCGTCGCCGCCGTGGAGCAGCGCGCCCCGCGCGTCTCCCTGGTGCTCAAGGCCGACCTCCGGCCCGGAGTCACCGACGGCCTCACCTCCAAGGTGGAGACGGTCGAACGTCATCTGGCGGGCTGAGCCCCGGCGCACCGCCCGCCGTCCGAAACCCCGGTCCACGCGTGTCCCAGGGCCGGGGTTTCCCATGTCCCGCCGTACGTCCGTCCGTTCGGGGGTTTGAGCGGTCGCTCAAACGGGTGTACGTTGCCTGCCGGGCAGTTGAGCGGTCGCTCAAACACCGGTCGGCTTGGGGGAATTGGGGAGTTCACCGTGGACCTCTATGTGGAGGCACGCGTGCGTGCCGATCTCGACGTGCTCTGGGACCGCACACAGGACCCCGCCCAGCGTCCGCGCTGGGACCTCAGGTTCACCGAGATCACCCGGCTGCCGGGCGCGGAGGGCGAGCCGCGGAGGTTCCGGTACGCCACCCGTGTGCTGCCCTTCCTCAGGGTCTGCGGCACCGGGATCTCGGCCGGCGAGAAGGAGCGCCCCGACGGCACCCGCACCTCCGCGCTGCGCTTCACGTCCCCGCACCCGCTCTCCCCGATCGCCGAAGGCTGCGGCTACTTCCGCTACGTTCCCGACGGCGACGGCGTCCGCTTCCTCACCGGCTACGACTACCGCCCCCGCGGCGGCACCCTCGGCGCGCTCGCCGACCGGCTGCTGCTGCGCCCGCTGATGGGCTGGGCGACCGCCTGGTCCTTCGACCGGCTGCGGCTGTGGCTGGAGCGCGGCATCACACCGGAGCGTGCGCTGCTGAACTGGCTGGCCGAACTGCTGATGCGGGCGCTGGTGCTCACCGCGGGCTGTGCCGGCCTTGGCCTCGGCTCCTTCGTCCCGCGCTTCGGCTCGTTCGCCCCCGCCGTGGCGTTCCTGTGCCCGCTGCTCCTCCTCGTGGCCATGGCCCTAGCCCTGTTCAAGGCGCCGCTGCCCGGCACCCCGGCCGCCCGGCGCTGCCTGCGCACCGCGCCCGCACGCGCGCGTGCCCCGCGCCTGCTGCGCTCCCTGGCGAACCCGTCATGACCGCGCAGGCGAAGACCGCGCAGGCGAAGACCGCGCAGACGAAGACCATGGAGACGAAGACCAAGCTGCTGGAGGGTGCGCTGCGCACCCTCACCGAACAGGGCATCGCGAAGACGTCGGCCCGTACGGTCGCGGCGGCGGCCGGGGTCAACCAGGCGCTCGTCTTCTACCACTTCGGTACGGTGGACGAACTCCTCGCCGCCGCCTGCCGCTACGGCGCGGAACAAGCGGTCTCCCGGTACCGCGCCCGCCTAGCCGCCGTCACCTCGCTCACCGAGCTGCTGGCCGTCGGCCGCGAGATCCATGAACAGGAGCGGGCCGACGGGCAGGTCGCGCTGCTCGGCCAGCTGCTGGCCGGCGCCCAGACCCACGCGTCCCTCGGCCCGGCCGCGGCGGCCGGCCTCGACCTGTGGATCACCGAGATCGAGAGGGTCCTCACCCGGGTCCTCACGGCCACCCCGTTCGCCGAGTTCACCGACCCGGCGGGGCTGGCCCGTGCGGTCGCCGCGTCCTTCGTCGGGATCGAGCTGTACGAGGGGGTGGACGAGCGGGGCGCCCAGGCGGCCCTGGACGCGCTGGAACAGCTCGGCGCCCTGGTGGCCGCCCTGGACGAACTGGGCCCGATGGCCCAGCGCGCGCTCCGCCACCACCTGCGCCGCACCAGCCCCCGCTGACCCGGACCCCGCCCCGCCGGCCCCCGGCCCCGCCCCGGATCCGTCAGGACCGATGACGGTTCGCGGCCGGTCAGCGGGCCGCTGTCGCGCAGTGTGGTCAGGTGCGCGGACACGGAGAAGGGGCGGCGCGTGGCGGTGGGCCGGTGCGGTGGTGGTCGCAGGGTTCGCCGCGCGCCCGAGACCCGCCCGCGCGCCCCGTCCCGGATCCGGTGGGACCGACCTCCTGGGCTGCTGGTCGCGCTCCTGCTCCCGCTGGTCGCGGGCGTCGGGTGCGCATGCACGCTCGGCCTCGGCCGGCGGTTCGCCCGGGCGGTGCCCGAGGCACCGCGCGGGCGGGGCATGACCGTGCTGAGCGCGGGACCGATGACCGTCCAGGGCGCGGGCACGGCACCGGCGGGCGTGGCGGCCGGGGTGCGGGCGACCGTCGCCGGGGCCGGTGCGCCGGGGGCGGTGTGCTGCCGCGGGCCGGCCGTGGCGTACCGGGCGGCCGAAAGCCGAGACGGGGCTGACCGGCATATGACCGGCCGGTAAGGTCAAGGGCGTGTCCAAGCCACTCAGTCTCCCGTTCGATCCCATCGCCCGCGCCGACGATCTGTGGAAGCAGCGCTGGGGGAACGTGCCGTCGATGCCCGCGATCACCTCGATCATGCGGGCGCACCAGATCCTGCTCGGCGAGGTCGACGCGGTGGTGAAGCCGTACGGGCTGACGTTCGCCCGCTATGAGGCGCTGGTGCTGCTCACCTTCTCCAAGGCGGGCGAGCTGCCGATGTCGAAGATCGGCGAGCGGCTGATGGTGCATCCCACGTCGGTGACGAACACCGTCGACCGTCTGGTGCGGTCGGGGCTGGTGGCCAAGCGGCCCAATCCGAACGACGGGCGCGGCACGCTCGCCGTGATCACCGACAAGGGCCGGGAGGTCGTCGAGGCCGCCACCCGGGACCTGATGGCCATGGACTTCGGGCTCGGCGTGTACGACGCGGAGGAGTGCGCGGAGATCTTCGCGATGCTGCGTCCACTGCGGGTTGCCGCGCACGATTTCGAGGAGTGACCCGGGGCAAGACCGCCCGGAACGGGTCGTTACGCTCGTGTCCATGAAACGAAGCGTGCTGACCCGCTACCGCGTCATGGCCTATGTCACCGGTGTGCTCCTGGTCCTGCTGTGTCTCGGCATGATCGCGAAGTACCTGCTGAGCATCGACGGCGCCGCGGACTTCACCCGGGTCGTCGCCATCGCCCACGGTTGGCTCTACGTCGTCTACCTCGTCGTCGCCTTCGACCTGGGCTCCAAGGCGAAGTGGCCGGTCGGCCGGCAGCTGTGGGTGCTGCTCGCCGGGACGATCCCGACGGCCGCCTTCTTCGTCGAACGGAAGATCAGCCACGAGCTGGAGGCCAAGGTCGCCGACCAGGCCCCCGCCGCCGCCAAGGCGTAGATCACACCGCCGTGCGGGCGATGCGCGGCGGTCTGCCATCGACATTTACTTGGACGTCCTAGTAAATTCGAGGGTATGGACGCTCACGCCATCGAGGACGGCCGCAGCCGCTGGCAGGCCCGCTATGACGCCGCGCGCAAGCGCGACGCCGACTTCACCACGCTCTCCGGCGATCCCGTGGAGCCGGTGTACGGGCCACGACCCGGCGACACGTACGAGGGATTCGAGCGGATCGGCTGGCCGGGGGAGTACCCCTTCACCCGCGGTCTGTATCCGACCGGCTACCGGGGGCGCACCTGGACGATCCGCCAGTTCGCCGGGTTCGGGAACGCGGAACAGACCAACGAGCGGTACAAGATGATCCTCGCCGCGGGCGGCGGCGGGCTCTCGGTCGCCTTCGACATGCCCACGCTGATGGGGCGCGACTCCGACGACCCGCGTTCACTGGGCGAGGTCGGCCACTGCGGGGTGGCCATCGACTCGGCCGTCGACATGGAGGTCCTGTTCAAGGACATCCCGCTCGGCGACGTCACGACCTCGATGACGATCAGCGGACCCGCCGTCCCCGTCTTCTGCATGTACCTGGTCGCGGCGGAGCGGCAGGGGCTGGACCCGGGCGTCCTCAACGGCACGCTGCAGACCGACATCTTCAAGGAGTACATCGCGCAGAAGGAGTGGCTGTTCCAGCCGGAGCCCCATCTGCGGCTGATCGGCGACCTGATGGAGTACTGCGCGGCCGGCATCCCCGCCTACAAGCCGCTGTCCGTCTCCGGCTACCACATCCGCGAAGCCGGGGCGACGGCCGCCCAGGAGTTGGCGTACACGCTGGCGGACGGGTTCGGGTACGTGGAGCTGGGGCTGTCGCGCGGGCTCGACGTGGACGTCTTCGCGCCCGGCCTGTCCTTCTTCTTCGACGCGCACGTCGACTTCTTCGAGGAGATCGCCAAGTTCCGTGCGGCCCGCCGGATCTGGGCCAGGTGGCTGCGCGACGTGTACGGGGCGAAGAGCGAGAAGGCGCAGTGGCTGCGGTTCCACACACAGACCGCCGGGGTGTCGCTGACCGCCCAGCAGCCCTACAACAACGTGGTGCGCACGGCCGTGGAGGCGCTGGCCGCCGTGCTCGGCGGCACCAACTCGCTGCACACCAACGCGCTGGACGAGACGCTGGCGCTGCCGAGCGAGCAGGCGGCCGAGATCGCGCTGCGCACCCAGCAGGTGCTCATGGAGGAGACCGGCGTCGCCAACGTGGCCGACCCGCTGGGCGGTTCCTGGTACGTCGAGCAGCTGACGGACCGGATCGAGGCGGACGCGGAGAAGATCTTCGACCGGATCAAGGAGCGGGGGCTCAGGGCGCACTCCGACGGGCGCCACCCGATCGGTCCGGTCACCTCCGGGATCCTGCGCGGGATCGAGGACGGCTGGTTCACCGGGGAGATCGCGGAGTCCGCGTTCCGCTACCAGCAGTCCCTGGAGAAGGGCGACAAGAAGGTCGTGGGCGTCAATGTCCACACCGGATCGGTGACCGGCGACCTGGAGATCCTGCGGGTCAGCCACGAGGTGGAGCGGGAGCAGGTCCGGCTGCTCGGCGCCCGCAGGGCCGCGCGGGACGAGACGGCGGTGCGCTCCGCGCTGGACGCCATGATCGGTGCCGCACGGTCCGGGGCCAACATGATCGAACCGATGCTGGACGCGGTGCGCGCGGAGGCGACCCTCGGCGAGATCTGCGGCGCGCTGCGCGACGAGTGGGGGGTGTACACAGAGCCGGCTGGGTTCTAGGCAGTACGGGCCGCCCGGGGAGGCGGCTGTGGCCGGGGTGTCTCGGCCGCCGGCAGACCGTGCAGGAGGACACGGGTGAAGCCGCGTACCCAGTCGGGATCGGCGGGTTCCGCACTGACCAGGGTGCGGTGCACGACCGCGCCCGCGACCACGTCGAAGATCAGGTCGACCGTGCGGGCGGCCTGCGCGGCATCCGGCTGCGGGGGCAGCTCCCCGCGCCCCTGTGCCCGGGCCCGGCCCTGGAGCACCAGCCGCTTCTGCCGGTCGACGATCGAGGCGCGGATACGCTCGCGCAGCGCCTCGTCCCGGGTCGACTCCGCCAGTACCGCCATCAGGCCGCTGCGCGCCTCGGGGCGGGCCAGGATCGCCGCGAACTGGAGGACGACGCCCTCGATGTCGGCGGCGAGGCTGCCCCGGTCGGGCAGTTCCAGCTCGTCGAAGAGTTCGGCCACCGCGTCCACGACGAGTTCGTTCTTGCCCGACCAGCGCCGGTAGAGCGTCGTCTTGGCGACCCCGGCCCGCGTCGCCACGTCCGACAGCGTGAGCTTCGACCAGCCCAGCTCGACCAGCGCCTGCCGGGTCGCGGCCAGGATCGCGGTGTCCGCGGCGGCACTGCGCGGACGGCCCGTGCGGGGGGCGGGGGTGCGGCTCTGCATCCCCCGACCATAACCGGCGGATGCCGTGCGGCCGTGAGGGAGATCACCGGGGTGCGGTGTCGCCCGCACCCCCTCTGGCATTACGCTACGAGCCGTAGCGAAAGCTCGTGCGGGACGTGCGCGGGCGAACGCGCACGCGGGGTGTGCCCGTAATGCGCGGGTGGGGACCCGGCGCACTGGCACACCGCTTTTCACACAGGCGCGGATACGGGGGAGGATAGACGCATGCAGCCACGGAACATGTCCATGAGCGGCGTCGTCGACCTCGCCGCGGTGAAGGCGGCCCAGGAGGCCAAGGCCAAGGCGGAGCAGGCGCGCGCCGAAGCCGCCCGGCAGGGCGGAACGGGGGCCGTCTCCCCGGCCGATCTCGTCATCGACGTCGATGAGGCGGGCTTCGAACGCGATGTCCTGCAACGCTCCGCCGAGGTACCGGTCGTCATCGACTTCTGGGCCGAGTGGTGTCAGCCCTGCAAGCAGTTGAGCCCGGTCCTTGAGCGGCTGGCCGTCGAGTACAACGGGCGCTTCCTGCTCGCCAAGATCGATGTCGACGCGAACCAGATGCTGATGCAGCAGTTCGGGGTCCAGGGGATCCCGGCCGTCTTCGCCGTCGTCGCGGGGCAGGCGCTGCCCCTCTTCCAGGGAGCCGCCGGGGAACAGCAGATCCGGCAGACCCTCGATCAGCTGGTGCAGGTCGCCGAGGAGCGCTTCGGGCTGACCGGCCTCACCGTCGATCCGGACGCCGAACCGGCCGGTGCCGGCACCGGTGCCGGCACCGCCCAGGCCCCGGCGCCGGCCGGCCCGTACGACGCGTTGCTGGAGGCCGCCGTGCAGGCGCTGGACGCCGGCGACTTCGGCGGGGCGATCCGCGCGTACCAGAACGTGCTGAGCGACGACCCGGGCAACAGCGAGGCGAAACTGGGGCTCGCCCAGGCCGAGTTGCTTCAGCGGGTGCAGGGCGTCGACCCCCAGCAGGTGCGCAAGGAGGCCGCCGAGAAACCGGGTGACGTACAGGCGCAGATCGCCGCGGCCGACCTGGATCTGGTCGGCGGGCACGTCGAGGACGCCTTCGGGCGGCTCATCGAGACCGTGCGGCGCACGGCGGGTGACGACCGGGACGCCGTGCGGCGCCGGCTGCTGGAGCTGTTCGAGGTGGTCGGGGCCGACGACCCGCGGGTCGTCGGGGCGCGCAGGGCGCTCGCCCGGGCACTGTTCTGACCGGGGTCCCGAGCGGGGTGAGGGCCCCGCTGTGACCAGTTGCTAAACACACGGGCATGTGATGCCCGAGTGAAAGATTTGCCGACGAGACGCCAGGCGGCCGCGCTTTACCAAATCTTGGTAATCGCGGCCGCTGTTACTCGCAGTAAATCGAGGTCGTTGATCTGTCTGGTTCCGCCCGGGGACCAACCGCTTTGTTCTGCCCTTCGATGCCACCGAGCGTCGCACTCCGAGACCGCTGGGTCGTGCTTCGGTTATCCGGCCGTTACTAGTCAGTAACGAACCCCCTTGTGCGGGCGGCGAGAATGCACCACGATCGGCGACGCTCGGTCCATTCCCGTACCCCGACAGCCAATCGGGCGCGCGGTCCATCTGGGTCCCCACCGGGCAGAGCCGGCGGCAGTGGGGCCGGCTCTCGGACAGGGGGGTCTTCGCCGTACCGGTGAAGCCTGTCCGGCAAGGTTGTGCGTGATGCGTGTCAGGCGCGACCAGTGGTTGTCGCTCGGGGGTGATCGCCGGTGATTTCGGGCGCGGTTCGTGTCCCCGGGCGCGGGCGTTCTCCTTCCCGAGGACGTAGCACTTCTCCCATCCCTGCCCGGTTGAGCTGCCGACTGGTGCGAGTCCGGGCCAGGAGATGTACGTCCGAGAAGGAGGAAATATGGAGTCCCAGGTGCGTGGCGGGACCAGATGGAAGCGGTTCGCTGTGGTCATGGTGCCCAGCGTCGCCGCCACGGCTTGTATAGGCGTCGCACTCGCGCAGGGCGCCCTCGCGGCGTCGTTCAGCGTCTCCGGCCAGTCGTTCAAGGTGACGGCCGACAAACTGGTGGGCACCGGCTTCGAGCAGTACGGGGCCATCGACGAGGGTTACACGCTCGACGGCAAGAAGACGGTTCACCCCGTCGCTGTTTCGGCGTTCAGGACCGCAAAGATCACGAACCTGTGCCAGTCCGTGGTCACCCCGAACGTCCCGGTGTTCGGTTCGGTCAGCCTGATCCTGAAGGCGGGCGGCGGCGACACCCCCGTCCGGGCCGACAACATCTACATCGACATTGCCGACCTCCAGGCCGACGCGACGTTCAAGAACATCGACATCGGTGTGGCCGCCAAGGACGCCGACAAGGGTCCGGGCATCAAGCAGGGCGACACCACGAACCCCTTCGGGTTCTCCCAGCAGTCGGACAAGGCCACGCTGGTCGGCGTGAAGCAGACGGCGTGGGCCACCACCGCCGGAACCTTCAAGCTCAGCGGCCTGAAGATGTCGCTGTCGACGGATGCCAAGGAGTGCTACTAAGCACTCGATGACGGGCGGGGGAGCCGAAGGGCGCCCCCGCCCGTCCCCTTACCGGCCGCGTCTTCACGCGCGGCACACATCACCACCACAGCAATGCCGTACCAGGGAGCTGTATTCCATGAGCGCCGAGACTCCTGCCGCACCGGGTCAGTTCACCCGCAGGAGGCTGCAGTTCCGCGCCTGGCGGGGCACCCGTCCGTTCTGGGCCGGCCTGTTCGTCCTGCTCGCCGGCTTTCCGATCATGTATTTCCCGTACGCGCATCTCCAGTTCGGTCATCTGACGATCGCGATGGCCACCACCGCGGGGGCCGGGTCCCTGATCATCGGTGTGCTGCTCGTCGTCCTCGGCATCAGCCTCTGGTTCCAGCAGCATGTGCGGACCTTCGCGGGCGTCGCCGCGATCCTGCTGGCGCTGGTGTCCATCCCCGTGTCCAACTTCGGCGGCTTCGTCATCGGCTTCCTGTTCGCGTTGATCGGCGGGGCGATGGCCGTGGCATGGGCTCCGGGGGTGCCGCCGGTGCCGCAGCCGGCACAGGCCAACGGCGCGGGCGCGGGGGACTCCCCGCAGGCCGCGCCCGGCAGTGCCACGGGCCCGGGGTACGAGGCGAACGACCTGTCAGGAACGAGCCCGGGCAACGGGGCGAACGGGAGGCACAGTGCCGGCTGACGAGGTGACCCACGGGACTCATGTGGAGACGTCCCGTGTGAGAACCGGGCCGCGCCACGCGGCACCCAAGAAGCCGCTGTTCACCAGGTTCCACATGCCGGCCGGCAAAGCCATCGCCACCGTGGCGATGCCGACGGCGGTCCTCATGGGCATGGGGTTCACGTCCACGCTCGCCCTCGCCGACAACAACGACACACCGGCGCCGTCGAAGAGCCTGACGGCCGACGAGTACAAGGGCTGTCTCACCGCGCTGGACGACTCGAAGAACGCCTCGGCCTCGCCGTCGCCCTCCGGTTCGCCGAGCGCGAGCGAGTCCGCGGACCAGGCGTCGCCGACCCCGTCGGCGACGGACGGCACGGCCGACGGCGCCAACGACACGTCGGGCAAGACCTCTTCGTCGGATTCAGGTTCCGACGACAAGGCCACACCGAGCCCGTCCGCGTCCAAGTCGGCGTCCTCGGCGGGCGGTTCGGACGCCTCCGGCTCCGGCTCCGCCTCTGACGACAAGGCCACGCCCAGCCCGTCGGCGTCCACCGGCGGCGGGAACCTGCTCGACACCATCGGCGACGCGATCACCGGCATCCTCACCGGCGGCGCGGGCTCCGGCTCCTCGGCGAGCGCGAGCCCCACGCCCTCCGCGTCGGCGTCCGCGGCGGACTCCGGGAGCAAGGACTCCGACGGGAAGGACTCCGAAGACGGCGAGGACGCGGGCGGCAGCGCCGCCGACACCGTCAAGGACACCGCAGGCAAGGTCACCAAGACGGTGGAGGACACCGTCGGGGACACCACCGGCAAGGTGTCCGAGGCGGCCGGGGACACCACCGACGCCGCGCAGCAGGTGGCCGAGTCGGCGACCTCCTCGCCCAGTCCCTCGGCGAGCGCCTCCGTCTCCGCCGACGACTGCCCGGTCGCCACGGACGAGACGGGCGGCGTCGACAACGCGGTGCCGGTGGCGGACGACCCCTGGTACCTGAACGCCAGCTCACTGCTCCTCAAGAACGCCGACTACCAGGGCATCGTCGAGGTGAAGCGCGCCAACGGGACCACCAAGAAGGTGCTGAAGTACGTCATCTCCGGCGGCACCGACATCGGTGATCTGCACCAGACGGTCAAGGACAAGCAGGCAGGCAAGACCTACCATGTGCAGGCGGCGGCCGGCTCGACGTCCACGATCCGCGACGGCGACACGGTGATGTACACGGAGAGCATCTCCGGGAACCTCTTCGGCCTGATCCCCGTGACCTTCAGCCCCGACAGCCCGCCGCCGCTGAACATCCCGCTGATCTACTTCACCCATGTGAAGGTGACCCAGGCCGCCCAGTTCGGCGGCACCCTGCACATACCGGGCATGCACGTATACACCACTGACTGACAACCCCCACAAGCCCGTTCGGGAGCCGCAGAAGCGAGGGCGCCCCCTGCTCGTTCGCAGGGGGCGCCCTCGGTGTCGTGCGGGCTTGGTGGGCCGATGGCCCCGACCTCGGGGAGCGGCCAAGCAGGTCTGGTGAAGTACGCGGCGGTTCGACAGCGCCCCGAAGGGGCGCGGGGCTGTATCGACATGCGGCTCCGCCGCGATGGGGGTGCCCCCTGTTCGAGCGAAGCCGAGAACTTGGGGGAGCGACCAGCTACGACGGTGCCGCACACGACCGACGGCACATCGCGGCGCATCCAGCGGAGCGCTCAGTCCCTTTCGCCGCCGCCCAAGTGGTGGACGCGGACCATGTTGGTGGTGCCGGCCACGCCGGGGGGTGAGCCGGCCGTGATGATCACGGTGTCGCCCGCGTCGAAGCGGCCCAGCTTGGTGATCTCCAGGTCGACCAGGTCGACCATCTCGTCGGTGCTGTTCACGAACGGCACGATGTGGGATTCCACGCCCCAGCTGAGCGTCAGTTGGTTGCGGGTGGACTCGTCCGTGGTGAAGGCGATGATCGGCTGGGCGGCGCGATAGCGGCACAGCCGGCGGGCGGTGTCACCGGACTTGGTGAAGGCGATCAGGCCCTTGCCGCCGAGGAAGTCCGCGATCTCGCACGCGGCCCGGGCGACCGAACCGCCCTGCGTGCGCGGCTTCTTGCCCGGCACCAGCGGTTGCAGGCCCTTGGAGAGCAGTTCCTGCTCGGCCGCCCGGACGATCTTCGACATCGTCTTGACGGTCTCGACCGGGTAGGCGCCCACGCTCGACTCGGCGGACAGCATGACCGCGTCGGCGCCGTCCAGGATCGCGTTGGCGACGTCGGACGCCTCGGCGCGGGTCGGACGGGAGTTGGTGATCATCGACTCCATCATCTGGGTCGCCACGATCACCGGCTTGGCGTTGCGCCGGCACAGTTCGATCAGGCGCTTCTGCACCATGGGGACCTTCTCCAGCGGGTATTCGACGGCCAGGTCGCCACGGGCGACCATCACGCCGTCGAACGCCATCACGACGTCCTCCATGTTCTCGACCGCCTGCGGCTTCTCCACCTTGGCGATCACCGGGACGCGGCGGCCCTCCTCGTCCATCACCTTGTGGACGTCGGCCACGTCCCGGGCGTCCCGGACGAAGGACAGCGCGACCAGGTCGCAGCCCATGCGCAGCGCGAACCGCAGGTCCTCGATGTCCTTCTCGCTGAGCGCGGGCACGTTGACGGCCGCGCCGGGCAGATTGATGCCCTTGTGGTCGGACACGACGCCGCCCTCGATGACGATCGTCCGCACCCGGGGGCCCTCGACGTCCAGGACCTTCAACTCGACATTGCCGTCGTTGATCAGGATCTGGTCGCCGCGCGAGACATCGGCCGGCAGGCCCTTGTACGTCGTGCCGCAGATGCTCTTGTCGCCGGGGACGTCCTCGGTG
The DNA here is from genome assembly GCF_040298665.1 of Streptomyces sp. NPDC001508. Taxonomy (NCBI): domain Bacteria; kingdom Bacillati; phylum Actinomycetota; class Actinomycetes; order Kitasatosporales; family Streptomycetaceae; genus Streptomyces; species Streptomyces sp. NPDC001508. The sequence continues at coordinate 14,061 of NZ_JBEPAP010000079.1, read as the reverse complement.
GTGATGACGAACTCGTCGCCGCGCTCCAGTTCCACCGGACCCTCGGCGAAGGTCTCCAGGCGGATCTTGGGTCCCTGGAGGTCGGCGAGCACGCCGACGGCGCGGTTGGTCTCCTTGGACGCGGCGCGGACGCGGTCGTACCGCCCCTGGTGCTCGGCGTGGCTGCCGTGGCTGAAGTTGAACCGGGCCACGTTCATGCCCGCCTCGATCATGGCGACGAGCATCTCGTGGGAGTCGACCGCGGGGCCGAGAGTACAGACGATTTTCGAACGGCGCATGGGGCGATCCTATCGGTTTGTTTCGCTACGGAATATTCCGTCTGATGGAAGACACAAATGGGCGGGTTCACGCTCAGGCGAGTGCCAGGAGGGTGCCGGTCGAATTCCTCAGACGCCCTTTCCGACCAGTGCGTAGGTCTGTTCGGCGATCTCCCATTCCTCGTCCGTCGGAACCACGGCCACGGCGGCCCGCGCGTGAGGCGGCGAGATCAGCCGGGCCCCGTCGCCCCGCGCGGCGTTCAGCTCCGGGTCGACGGCGAGGCCCAGCCCCGCCAGGCCCTCGATCGCCGCCGCCCGCACCGCGGCGGCGTTCTCGCCGACCCCGGCGGTGAAGACGACCGCGTCCACCGTGCCGAGTACCGCGTAGTAGGCGCCGATGTACTTCTTCAGTCGGTGCACGTAAATGTCGAAGGCGAGCCGCGCCCCGGCGTCGCCCTCCTCGATCCTGCGCTGAATCTCCCGCATGTCATTGTCGCCGCACAGGCCGAACAGACCGCTCCCCTTGTTGAGGAGAGTGTCGATCTCGTCCATGGACATTCCGCCAACGCGCCGCAAATGGAAGATGACGGCGGGATCCAGGTCACCGGAGCGGGTTCCCATCACCAGCCCCTCCAAGGGCGTCAGCCCCATCGAGGTGTCCACGCACCGGCCGCCGCGGACCGCCGAGGCCGACGCCCCGTTGCCCAGGTGCAGCACGATCACGTTCACCTCCTGCGGCGCCCTGCCGAGCAGCCGCGCGGTCGCCCGGGAGACATACGCGTGCGAGGTGCCGTGGAAGCCGTAGCGCCGCACCCGGTAGCGGTCCGCCAGCTTGGTGTCGATCGCGTAGCGGGCCGCGTACTCCGGCATCGTCGTGTGGAACGCGGTGTCGAAGACCGCGACCTGCGGCAGGTCCGGGCGCAGCGCCCGGGCCGTGCGGATGCCGGTCAGATTCGCCGGGTTGTGCAGCGGCGCGACCGGGATCAGCCGCTCGATCTCGGTGAGCACGGCGTCGTCGATGACGGTGGGTTCCGTGAAGAACATGCCGCCGTGCACCACGCGATGCCCGATCGCGGCCAGCTCCGGCGAGTCCAGGCCGATGCCGTCCCGGGACAGCTCCCCGGCGACGGCCTTCAGGGCGGCGTCGTGATCCGCGATCGGCCCGTTCTGCTCACGACTGTCGCCCGTGGCGCGGCAGGTGTGCCTGAGCCGGGACGTCTGCTCGCCGATCCGCTCCACCAGACCGACGGCGAGCCGGCCGCCGTCGCGCATGTCCAGCAGCTGGTACTTCAGCGACGACGAGCCGGAGTTCAGGACGAGGACACGCGACGCGACGGCGGCCCGGCGCGGCTCGCCGGACGGCGTCGTGGCGGGCGACGGGCGGGAGATCACTGGGCGGCTGCCTTCTCGTACGGGGCCGGGGCGGGGCTCTGCGCCTGGACGGCCGTGATGGCGACGGTGTTGACGATGTCCTGGACGAGCGCGCCCCGTGACAGGTCGTTGACCGGCTTGCGCAGGCCCTGCAGCACCGGTCCGACGGCGATCGCGCCGGCCGAGCGCTGCACGGCCTTGTAGGTGTTGTTGCCGGTGTTCAGATCGGGGAAGATCAGCACGCTGGCCTGCCCCGCCACCTCGGAGTCCGGCAGCTTGGTCGCGGCGACCGTGGGTTCCACCGCGGCGTCGTACTGGATCGGGCCCTCGATCTTCAGATCGGGCCGCCGCGCGCGGGCCAGCTTCGTGGCCTCGCGCACCTTGTCGACATCGGCGCCCGAACCGGACGTACCGGTGGAGTACGACAGCATCGCGATCCGCGGCTGCACGCCGAACTGCCGCGCGGTGGCCGCCGACTGGACGGCGATGTCGGCGAGCTGCGCGGCGTCCGGGTCCGGGTTGACCGCGCAGTCACCGTAGACCAGCACCTTGTCGGCGAGACACATGAAGAAGACCGACGAGACGATCGAGGACTCCGGCCGGGTCTTGATGATCTCGAACGCGGGCCGGATGGTGGCCGCGGTGGAGTGCACGGAACCGGAGACCATGCCGTCCGCCAGGCCCTCCTCGACCATCAGGGTGCCGAAGTAGTTCACATCGGCGACGACATCGTGGGCCAGCTCCGCCGTGACGCCCTTGTGGGCGCGCAGCCGGGCGTACCGCTCGGCGAACGCCTCGCGCAGCTCGGAGACGGCCGGGTCGATCAGCTGTGCCTCGCCGAGGTCGATGCCGAGGTCGGCGGCCTGCTTGCGGATCCGGCCGACCGGCCCGAGCAGGGTCAGATCGCACACGTCCCGGCGCAGCAGCACCTCGGCGGCGCGCAGCACACGTTCCTCGGCGCCCTCCGGCAGCACCACCCGGCGCCGGTCGGCGCGGGCCTGCTCCAGCAGCTTGTGCTCGAACATCATCGGGGTGACGCGATCGCTGCTCGGCGCGGAGACCCGGCCCAGCAGGTCACCGGTGTCGACGTACCGCTCGAACAGGCCGAGCGCGGTCTCCGCCTTGCGCGGGGTGGCCGCGTTCAGCTTGCCCTCCAGGGCGAACAGCCGCTCGGCGGTGGGGAAGCTGTTGCCTGCCACGGACAGCACCGGGGTGCCGGGGGCGAGCCGGGCGGCCAGGGTGAGGACCTCGTCGCTTGGGCGCTCGTTCAGGGTCAGCAGGACGCCCGCTATCGGCGGGGTGCCGGCGCTGTGCGCGGCCAGCGAGCCGACGACCAGGTCGGCGCGGTCGCCCGGGGTCACCACGAGGCAGCCCGGGGTCAGCGCGGCCAGCAGATTGGGCAGCATGGCGCCGCCGAAGACGAGGTCGAGCGCGTCCCGGGCGAGCCCCGAGTCGTCGCCGAGCAGCACCTCGGCGCCCAGGGCCCGGCCGATCTGCGCGACGGTCGGCGCCGCCAGGGCCGGCTCGTCGGGCAGCACGTAACAGGGCACCGGCAGCCGGTCCACGAGTTGCTCGGCCAGCTTCTCACGGTCGTCGCGGGCCACCCGGTTGGCGACCATCGCCAGCACGTCGCAGCCCAGGCCCTGGTAGGCCCGAAAGGCGTTGCGGGTCTCGGCGAGCACGGACTCGGTGCTCTGCCTGCGGCCGCCCACCACCGGGATGACGGAGGCGCCGAACTCGTTGGCGAGCCGGGCGTTGAGGGCGAGTTCGTCGGGGAGCTGGGTGTCGGCGAAGTCGGTGCCGAGCACCAGGACGACGTCGTAGTCGCGGGCCACCAGGTGGAAGCGGTCGACGAGCGTGGACACCAGTTCATCGGTGCCCTGCTCGGCCTGGAGCGTGGACGCCTCGTGGTAGTCCATGCCGTAGACGGTGGCCGGGTCCTGGGAGAGCCGGTAGCGGGCCCGCAGCAGTTCGAAGAGGCGGTCGGGGTGGTGGTGCGCGAGCGGACTGAACACACCCACCCGGTCGACCTGCCGGGTCAGGAGTTCCATGACTCCCAGCTCGACGACCTGGCGGCCGTCGCCGCGGTCGATCCCGGTGACGTACACACTGCGGGTCACGCGTGCTCTCCGTTTCGTCGGAATGTTCCGGCACGTACAAAAAACGCCCGCCGGGGTGAGCGGAGCCCTCTTGACAATACCTTCGCCCGCGGATAAAGCGCCCGTCAGGACCGGGGGCCTGGTCCGCCTCCCGGACATGAAACAATCGGACTGGCTCACCCGCGTCGACAGCGAGCAGGAGACACAGCAGGATGCGCATCGGAGTCCTCACCGCAGGCGGCGACTGTCCCGGCCTGAACGCCGTGATCCGGTCGATCGTGCACCGGGCGGTCACGCACTACGGCGACGAGATGATCGGCTTCGAGGACGGCTACCGGGGGCTGCTCGACGGCCACTACCGCGCCCTCGATCTCGACGCGGTCAGCGGCATCCTCTCCCTCGGCGGGACCATCCTCGGCTCCTCGCGCCTGGAACGCGACCGGCTGCGCGAGGCCTGTGAGCGGGCCACCGACATGGTCGACGAGTTCGGGATCGACGCGCTGATCCCGATCGGCGGCGAGGGCACACTGACCGCGGCCCGGATGCTTTTCGACGCGGGCCTGCCGGTCGTGGGCGTCCCGAAGACGATCGACAACGACATCTCCTCCACGGACCGCACCTTCGGCTTCGACACCGCGGTCGGCGTCGCCACCGACGCGATGGACCGCCTCAAGACCACCGCGGAGTCCCACCAGCGCGTGATGGTCGTCGAGGTCATGGGCCGGCACGCCGGCTGGATCGCCCTGGAGTCCGGCATGGCCGGCGGCGCCCACGGCATTTGCCTGCCCGAGCGGCCGTTCGACCCGGGCGACCTGGCCAAGATGGTCGAAGAACGGTTCGACCGCGGCAAGAAGTTCGCCGTCATCTGCGTCGCCGAGGGCGCGCACCCCGCCGAGGGCACCATGGACTACGGCAAGGGCGCGATCGACCAGTACGGGCACGAGCGCTTCCAGGGCATCGGCACGGCCCTCGCGTACGAGCTGGAGCGGCGGCTCGGCAAGGAGGCCAAGCCGGTCATCCTGGGCCATGTCCAGCGCGGCGGCACGCCGACCGCGTACGACAGGGTGCTCGCCACCCGCTTCGGCTGGCACGCGGTGGAGGCCGCGCACCGGGGCGAGTTCGGCAGGATGACCGCGCTGCGCGGCACCGACATCGTGATGGTGCCGCTCGCGGAGGCGGTCACCGAGTTGAAGACGGTACCGAAGGACCGGATGGACGAGGCCGAGTCGGTCTTCTGATCCCCCTGGCCTGGTGAGCGTCCGGGTGGTACGGATAGCCGCCGACGGCGCGGGCGTTCGACGTCGAGGTACCGCGGGGTGGCCGGGGCGTGGTGAGGGCGTTGTCGCCGACGGCGCGGGGGTTCGCCGTTCTCCTCCAGGCGTGCGCGATCCAGCCCGCCGTCAGGGCGAGGTGAAGGCCGTGCCTGCGCGCCCTCGCGGGTGTGCCGGAGTCGATGGTGGAGGTGTCGGGACTGCCGCCGGATGCGTTGCCGCACGCGGTGAGCGCGGTGCCGGGGCGCAGAGGCATGACCTTGTGCGGGTGCGCGGCGGTGTGGCCTGATGGTTCCGGGACGGTAGGGGGAGTGGGCCCGTCAGGTCGATGCAGTTGCGGCGGATCGGGCAGCGGCGCCTTCGGGTGAACCGGGGGAGCCGTCAGTGGCGGTCGTCGGTACGGTCGGTGTCCGCCGTCTTGCCGGTGACGGGGGCGTGGAAGGTGCCGCCCCGGAAGTCGATGTGGTCGCCGCCGTAGGTGACTTGGGCGTCCTCCTCGGGCACGGCGGGAGCGTCGCCGTCCGGGGCGTGGGTGCGCAGCACCGCCACGGCGACGGCCGCCGCCCGCGCCGCGGCCCGCTCCTGGGAACCGGCGGCGTCGGCCCGCTGCTTGTCCGCGTCGGCGCGGTCGCTGATGCCACGGATCACCAACGCGTCGACCCGCCCGCTCAGATGGGCCGCGTGCACCGCTCCCGGCCCCGGGCCGGACGTCCGGGCACCGCCCCGGGCGGCCGGCTCGCCGAGGGCGCCCGACAGATGACCGATGCCGTCGGATCCTCCTTCGCGGACGCGGTGGCCCGCACCAGCCTGGTCGGCGCGGTGATCCTGGGAGCCGGCACGGTCCTGGTGGCGCTGCTGCTGCCGGGCCGCCCGGCCGCCGCACCGGAGCCGGCCTGGGAGGAGCGGGAGCTGACGGGCAGCAGGTCCGACTGAACGGCCCCGGCCGGCGCCGCCTTTCTCACCGTTCTTACCCGGATGAACTAGCGTGCCGTGCCGGACGACCGGCGCGGCACGGCCGCGGGCACCTACGGAGGACACGGGGGATGGCGATCGACTGGAACCGGCGCACATGTGCGCGCAAGGGCCATGTGACCTACGCCCCGGACGATCCCCGGCTGCGGGTTCGGCTGCACGCCGGGACCGCGCTCGGCGAGGTCTGGCGGTGCCTGCGCTGCGGCGACTTCGTGCTCGGCGAGCCGCACGGCTCGGGGCCCGCCGCCGACGCCCCGCTGGTGCCGCGCGGCAAGGTGCTGCGGGACCTGTTCATCCTGCGCTGCCTGGCCGTCGAGCGGGCCGCGCGCGGGGTGTTCGTCGTGCTGGTCGCGGTGGCCGTGTGGAGGTTCAGCAACAGCGAGAACGCGGTACGGCGGCTGTTCGACGAGTACCTCGACGTCTTCCGCCCGGTCTTCAGGCACTTCCACTACGACCTCGACCACTCCCCGGTGGTGGGCTCCCTCCAGCGGGCCTTCGGCTACCGGCACTCCACGCTGCTGCTGGTGGCGGCGCTGCTGCTGGCGTACGCGCTGATCGAGCTGGTGGAGGCCGTCGGCCTGTGGTACGCCAAACGCTGGGCCGAGTACCTGACGGTCGTTTCCACATCGGTCTTCCTGCCGCTGGAGATCTACGAACTCGGCGAACACATCAGCTGGGTGAAGATCGCCACTCTCGTCGTCAACATCCTCGCCGTTCTCTACATCGCGCTCGCCAAGCGTCTGTTCGGCCTGCGCGGCGGACGCCGGGCTTATGACGCGGAGCGGCACAGCGCCTCCCTGCTGGAGGTGACCCGGTCCGCGGGGACGCCCGGCTGACCGGCGGGTTGCCCTGACGCCGACGTCAACGCCTACCGTCGAGGACATGCGTATCGGCGAGCTGGCCGCACGGGCCGGGACCACCACGCGGACACTGCGGTACTACGAGGCGCGGGGGCTGCTGTCCGCGCGTCGCGACGGCAAGGGCCACCGCGTCTACGACGAGCGGGATCTGCGGCTGCTCACCCAGATCCGGACGCTGCGGGACTTCGGGTTCGACCTGGAGGAGACCCGGCCGTTCGTGGAGTGTCTGCGGGCCGGGCACCCGGAGGGCGACTCCTGCCCCGCCTCGCTCGCGATCTACCGGCGCAAGCTGGACGAGCTGGACGCGCTCATCGGGGAGCTGCGGGCGGTGCGGGCACAGGTCGCCGGGCAGCTGGGGCGGGCGGAGCGGGCCAGGGACGCGCTGGCCGCCGAGGCGCTGGTTCCGGGCGGTCCGGAGCCGGAGTGCGAACTGGGAGGACACTGAGGATGACCAGGACGGTCGGCGTGGCCGAGGTGACGGACGGGGACTTCACGGCGCAGGTGCTCGAATCCGATCTGCCGGTGCTGGTGGAGTTCACCGCCGACTGGTGTCCGCCGTGCCGGCAGATGGTGCCGGTGCTCGGCGCGCTCGCCGCCGAGACGAGTGACCGGCTCAAGGTCGTGCAGCTGGACGTGGACGCCAATCCGCTGACCACCAACGCGTACAAGGTGCTGTCGATGCCGACGTTCATGGTGTTCCGGGACGGTGAGCCGGTGAAGGCGATGGTCGGGGCGCGGCCCCGGCGCAGGCTCCTGGAGGAGCTGTCCGACGTGCTGTAGGACGGTGAACCGGCAAAAAAATCCCCCGAGCAATTGCGCTCGGGGGATTTCCCTGCGTATATTCGGTGATTCGCGACTTCAAGAAATGCGGTCGCAAAGAAGTTCAGTGAGCACAGTATATCCGGGCGGGAGCGGAATTGTCAAACACCGAATTTCCGGACGATGAATTGCGTCGCGAGCAGGAATTCATCGACGGACTGTACGTGCGGGTGGACGCGCTGCGCGGCGACACCGAGACCTCCGTCGCGGACGCCCTCGCGCAGGGCGACAAGCCCATGCAGGCCCGCCTGGAGCGGGACATCCTGGTCGCCGAACGGTCCGGGCTGCTCGCCGCGCTGAACGCCGTGGACGGCTCGCTCTGCTTCGGCCGCATCGATCTGACCTCGGGCACCAGCCACCACATCGGCCGTATCGGGCTGCGCGCCGACGACGCCGAGCGCAGCCCGATTCTTATCGACTGGCGCGCCGACGTCGCCCGCCCCTTCTATCTGGCCACCGGCCACACCCCGATGGGTCTGCGCCGGCGCCGGCACATCTCCACCGACGGCCGCAGGGTCACCTCGCTGCACGACGAGATCCTCGACCTCGGCGACGCCACCCGCACCGGCCACGAGGACCCGACCGGGGACGCCGTGCTCCTGGCCGCGCTCAACTCCGCGCGCACCGGACGCATGAGCGACATCGTGCAGACCATCCAGGCCGAACAGGACGAGATCATCCGGGCGCCCCACCGCGGGGTGCTGGTGGTCGAGGGCGGCCCCGGCACCGGCAAGACCGCGGTGGCGCTGCACCGGGCGGCCTATCTGCTGTACGAGCACCGGGACCTGCTGGCCCGGCGGGCCGTCCTGATCGTCGGCCCGAACCCGGCCTTCCTCGGCTACATCGGCGAGGTGCTGCCGTCCCTGGGTGAGACAGGGGTGCTGCTCGCCACGGTCGGTGAGCTGTTCCCCGGGGTGCGGGCCACCGCCGAGGACACCCCGCGGGCCGCGGCCGTGAAGGGCCGCGCCGACATGGCCGATGTGCTGGCCGCCGTCGTACGCGACCGGCAGGCGCTGCCCGACCCGGTGATCGCGATCGAGCACGACCGCGAGGTCCTGATGCTCGACGACGGCCTGGTGAAGGTCGCCCGCGAGCGCACCCGCGCCGCCGGGCTGCCGCACAACGTGGCCCGCGAGCACTTCGAGGGCCACATCCTCAACACGCTCACCGACATGGTGGCCGAGCGCATCGGGACCGACCCGTACGACGGCGGCAATCTGCTGGACGCCGCCGACCTCACCCAGATCCGCGACGAACTCGCCGAGAACCCGGACGTCTGGTCCGCCATCGACCAGCTGTGGCCGAGGCTGACCCCGCGGCGGCTGCTCGCGGACTTCCTCGCCGACCCCGACGGGTATCTGAGCGACGAGGACGCCGCCGCGATCCGCCGTCCGGTGACCCGGGCGTGGACCGTGGCGGATGTGCCGCTGCTCGACGAGGCGGCCGAACTGCTCGGCGAGGACGACCGCGTCAGGCGGACGCTCGCCGAACGGGAACGCGAGACGCAGATCGCCTTCGCGCAGGGCGTCCTCGATGTGTCGTACGCGTCCCGCACCTACGAGTTCGAGGACAAGGAGGACAGCGATCCCGACGGCTCCGAGGTGCTGTCCGCGCACGACATCATCGACGCCGAACGGTTCGCCGAGCGGCACGAGGAGGACGACTTCCGCAGCGCCGCCGAGCGGGCCGCAGCCGACCGGACCTGGGCGTTCGGGCACATCATCGTGGACGAGGCGCAGGAGCTGTCGCCGATGGCCTGGCGGCTGCTGATGCGGCGCAGCCCGACCCGTTCGATGACCCTGGTCGGCGACCCGGCCCAGACCGCGGAGCCGGCGGGCGTGGGCTCCTGGTCCCGGATCCTCGCCCCGTACGTCGAGGACCGCTGGGAGCACACACGCCTCGGCGTCAACTACCGCACCCCGTCGGAGATCATGGACCTGGCCGCGGCCGTGGTCCGCGCCGAACAGCCCGGCTTCGAACCGCCCAGTTCGGTCCGCTCGACGGGGGTACGGCCCTGGGCGGCGCAGGCGGCCGACGATCTGCCGGGCGCGGTGGCGAAGGCGGTCGCCGAACTGACCCCCGGCGAGGGCCGCCTCGCGGTGATCGCGCCGCGCAGCCTGCACCGGGCGCTCGCCGCCCGTCTTGACGGGGTGACGGCCGGTACCGAGCCCGATCTGACGCGGACCGTCGTCCTGCTGGATCCGCGCCAGGCCAAGGGGCTCGAGTTCGACTCGGTACTGGTGGTGGAGCCGGGCCGGTACGGCACCAGCGACCTGTATGTGGCCCTGACCCGGGCCACCCAGCGGCTGGGCGTGCTGTACACGGGCGCCCTGCCCGACGGGCTCAGGCAGGCCGCAGCCACACCGTAGCCAGCGGGGGCAGGGTCAGCCGGATGCTCGCGGGGCGCCCGTGCCGGCCCCGCGGCTCCGGCTTGACCGGGTGCGGGTGCACCACGTCGCCGCCGCCGTAGCGGGCCGCGTCCGTGTTGACGGCCTCCCGCCACGCGGGCACGTCGTCCGGTACGCCGAGCCGGTAGTCGTGGCGGACGACGGGGGAGAAGTGGGACACCGACAGCAGGGGTGTCCCGTCGGCGTCGTACCTCAGGAACGCGAACACGTTGTCGTCGGCGGCGTCGGCGCTGTCGGCGGTGATCCACTGGAAGCCGGTGGGGTCGGTGTCGCGTTGCCACAGGGCGGGGGTGGCGCGGTAGACGGTGTTGAGGTCGCGTACGAGGTCGCGGACGCCGCGGTGGTCGGGTTCGGCCGGGTAGCCGGGGTCGAGCAGCCGCCAGTCGGGGCCGTGTGTTTCGGACCATTCGGCGCCCTGGGCGAACTCCTGGCCCATGAAGAGGAGTTGTTTGCCGGGGTGGGCCCACATGAAGGCGAGGTAGGCGCGGTGGTCGGCGCGTTGCCGCCACCAGTCGCCGGGCATCTTCGAGACCAGTGAGCGCTTGCCGTGCACGACCTCGTCGTGGGAGATCGGCAGGATGTAGTTCTCGCTGTAGGCGTACACCATGGAGAAGGTCATCTCGTGGTGGTGGTACGTGCGGTGCACCGGCTCGTGCCGCATGTACTGGAGCGAGTCGTGCATCCAGCCCATGTTCCACTTCAGGCCGAAGCCGAGGCCGCCGCTGTCCGTGGGCCGGGTCACCCCGTCCCAGGCGGTCGACTCCTCGGCGATGGTGACCACGCCCGGGCAGCGGCGGTAGACGGTGGCGTTCATCTCCTGCAGGAACGCCACCGCGTCCAGGTCCTCGCGTCCGCCGAACACATTCGGTGTCCACTGGCCCGGCTCGCGTGAGTAGTCGAGGTAGAGCATGGAGGCGACGGCGTCCACGCGCAGGCCGTCGATGTGGAACTCCTCGCACCAGTACACGGCGTTGGCGACCAGGAAGTTGCGCACCTCGCGGCGCCCGAGGTCGAACTCCAGGGTGCCCCAGTCGGGGTGCGCGGCCCGCAGCGGGTCCGCGTGCTCGTACAGCGGGCGGCCGTCGAACCGGGCCAACGCCCAGTCGTCGCGCGGGAAGTGGGCTGGTACCCAGTCCATGAGGACGCCGATGCCCGCCCGGTGCAGGGCGTCGACCAGGTACTTGAAGTCGTCGGGGGTGCCGAGGCGGGCGGTCGGTGCGTAGAAGCCGGTGACCTGGTAGCCCCAGGAGCCGCCGAAGGGGTGCTCGGCGACCGGCATCAGCTCCACATGGGTGAAGCCCAACTCGTTCACGTACGCGGGAAGTTCATCGGCAAGCTGACGATAGGTCAGCCCTGGTCGCCAGGACGGCAGATGCACCTCGTACACGGAGAACGGCGCCTGGTGCACCGGGATGTCCGCGCGGTGCGCCAGCCACGCGTCGTCGCCCCACACATGGTGCGAGGCGTGCACGATCGAGGAGGTGGCGGGCGGAACCTCGGTGCGCCGGGCCAGCGGGTCGGCGCGCAGGCTGCGGGAGCCGTCGGGCCGGGTGATCTCGAACTTGTACAGCTCGCCCTCGCCGATGCCGGGCACGAACAGTTCCCAGACGCCCGAGGAGCCGAGCGAACGCAGCGGATACCCGGTGCCGTCCCAGAAGTTGAACCCGCCGGCCAGCCGCACGCCCCGGGCGTTCGGCGCCCACACCGAGAAGCGGGTGCCCGCCACGCCCTGGTGCGTCATGGGCTCGGCGCCCAGCGCCCGCCACAGCCGCTCGTGCCGGCCCTCGCCGATCAGATGCAGATCCAGCTCGCCGAGCGTGGGCAGGAACCGGTAGGCGTCCTCGGTCTCGTGGACGGCGCCCTCGTACGTCACACGCAGCCGGTACGCGGGGACGTCCCGCAGGGGCAACAGGGCCGAGAAGAAGCCACCGCCGTCGTCGTGCAGTTCGGCCCGCAGACCGTCGGTGACGACGGCGACCGACAGGGCGTACGGCCTGAAGGCCCGGAACACCACACCGCCGGCCACCGGATGCGCCCCGAGCACGGAGTGCGGATCATGGTGCGTCCCCGCCAGCAACCGCTCCCGATCCCCCGCGCCGAGAGCCAGGACGGCCATGCCCTCGACCTCCCCGGCCCTCGGCGGGTCTCCGGCGGTGGGAGCGTGCGGGTGCCGGTCGTCAGGGTCCGGGGCGCTGGACGGGGGGCGCGGGGTCACGGGTGGGGCCTCCTCGGCGCGGGGCGGGTCAGGTGTGGTCGGACGAGGCGAGGCGGTGGACCGCCGCCAGGGGCACGGGCAGCCAGTCGGGGCGGTGGCGGGCCTCGTAGAGGACCTCGTAGACCGCCTTGTCCGTCTCGTACGCCCGCAGCAGCACGGGATCGGTGCGCGGATCACACCCGGTGACCTCGGCGTACCCGGTGCAGTACGCCGCCCGGCACACCGCGGCCCAGCCGGGCGCCGGCGGGCTCGCCGACCGCGCCGCGTAGTCGAAGGAGCGCAGCATGCCCGCGATGTCCCGCAGCGCGGGCTGCGGCATGCGCCGCTCGGCCAGCGGCCGGGCCGGCTCGCCCTCGAAGTCGATCAGCGACCACGGCCCGGACGGCGCGCGCAGGCACTGCCCGAGGTGCAGATCGCCATGGATGCGCTGCGCGGTCCAGGTGCGCCCCTCGCCGGCCAGGTCGGCCAGCGCGGTGAAGGCGGACCGCAGTCCGGGCGCGTAGGGGCGCAGGGCCGGCACCGCGAGGACGGCCGCCTCCAGTCGCTCGATCATGCCGTCGACCAGCGGCTCCAGCCGGCCGCGGCCCAGGGTGACCGTGGGCAGCGCGTGCGCGAGCGCGGTGTGCACCTCGGCGGTGGCCCGGCCCAGCGCCCGCGCCTCCGCGCCGAAGTCCTCGCCCTTGGCCAGCTGGCGCAGCGCCAGCTCCCAGCCGTCCGTGGCGCCCCGCACAAAGGGCTGGAGCACGGCCAGCACAGCGGGCTCGCCGGCCGCCTCCGTGATCTCCGCCCGCAGCCAGGCGGTCGGCGCGGGCACCCGGGCGCAGCCCTCGCCGGCCAGCGCCAGCGGTATCTCCAGATCGGGGTTGACGCCGGGCACGACCCGGCGCAACAGCTTCAGAATGAACGTGTCTCCGTAGACGACCGAGGAGTTGGACTGCTCGGCGGTCAGCAGCCGGGCCACCAGCCCGTCGCGTATCTTCTGCCCCGGGTCCCCCTCGAAGCGCAGCACCCCGATACGGGCCCGGGTGCGCAGCGCCTCCAGCAGCACCTCGGCGGGCCGGGGGTCGTACAGGGCGTCGTACACCGTGCGTCCGGTGAGCGGCCCCTGGTCCACGTGTCCGATCAGCGCGGGCGCCAGCCGGGGCGGCAGCGCCTCGCGCGCGCCCACGAGCAGCTGGTAGCAGTCGCCGGGCTGCGGCCGGGCGCCCGGTGCGGGCGGCTGGTGGGCGCGGACCAGCAGGTGGTACAGGCCGAGGCGGCCGACGGGCAGCAACTCGGTGACCGCCACCGGTGAGAACCCGGTGACCGGGCGGCCCTTCCCCGCGAACCAGCGCTGCCTGGGCAGCCACTCGCGCAGCAGGGGATCGAGGGACGCGAGGATATGAGCCGGACTCGTCGTGCCGGACGGGGTGACCGTTTCCGCCATGGCGTCATGTCCTTTCCCCATTCTTCGGTACGCCTCCTGGGCGCCCGAGCCGGTGGGGTGTTACTGATGCGTGCCCCGGGCGGGGCGGTGGAAACCGTCCCGCCGGCGTCTTCCACGGGGCCGCTACACGGTGTCCCCGCGCAGTCGGAACCAGTAGAAGCCGTGGCCCGCGAGGGTCAGCAGATACGGCAGCTTGCCGATCGCCGGGAAGCGCACCCCGCCGAACAGCTCGACCGGATGCCGGCCGCCGAACCGCCCCAGATCCAGCTCGGTGGGCTGGGCGAAGCGGGAGAAGTTGTGGACGCACAGGACGAGGTCGTCCTCGTGTTCGCGCAGGAAGGCGATGACCGCGGGGTTGGTGGA
>NZ_JBEPAP010000078.1:0-43684 GCF_040298665.1 Streptomyces sp. NPDC001508 | reverse complement strand
AGCCGTTCTCCGCCTGGAACATCCAGTGGTGATGCATCAGGCTCCAGAAGCAGACCGGCGTTTTACCAGCTCAAGCGGCCTATTTTTGCTACCCCCAGAAGGGGTATGCGTCACACGTGCGTCACGAGCGCCCGCAGTGATTCGCCCCCACGCCTCCGTGATGCGCTCCGCCGCCTCCGGCGCCAGATGCGCGTAACGCTGCGTCGTCGCATACGACTCATGGCCCAACAAATGCTGCACCCGGTACAGGTCCACCCCGTCCATCACCAACCAGCTCGCCGCCGTGTGCCGCAGCGTATGCGGCTTCGCGTATTCGACTGCGTGGTCCTTCGGATTGACGCATGCCGGGTTCCCCTTCTCATCCTTGCCGCAGGTGTGCAGGCACGTACGCGCCCGCACAAGCGCCGGCTTCCAGTGCACCTCCCAGAACGTGGGGTACTTCAGCGCCCCGCCACCGGGGCCCGGGAACATCAGGCCGTCCCTGGGGCGGCCCTTCGCCAGCTCGGCCAACTGGAACATCACGTGTTCCGGTACGGGTACCTCCCGGTAGCTCTTCGACGTCTTCAGATACGGCCTGATCCCCCTCTTCGTCCAGTTGTCCACGATGGCAATGTGCCCGCGCGTCCACTGAACGCGGTCAATGCGCAATGCGGCAATCTCCCCATACCGCGGACCGCTGTACAGACCGAGCTCGACCATGGCGTGGACCGTGCGCTTGTCTCGGAACTCGTGGAGAATGGCATCGGCCTCCGGCTGGGTGAAGTACCGGTGTGCGCCGTGCGGCACCGTCGGCAGGTCGATCCCCTCGCACGGCGAGTGGGTGATCTTCCTGTTCAGGACGGCAGCCTTCATCATCTGCGCAAACAGCGAGTACACCTTGGGCACGGTCGGGGCACCGGGGCCGTTGCGGGCCATGTCCTTGACCCACTGCTGCACGTGCAGCGGCGTGGGGTCGGCCAGCGCCCAATCCCCCCAGTGGGGCTCGATGTTGCGTCGCCAGTAGCCCTCGTAGTTGTAGAGGGTGCCGGGCTCGACGACCATGGCGTCGAGGAACTCTCGGCCCCAGTCACCGATGGTGGCACGCCCCGCTTTAGGGTCCCGCCAGGTGCCGGCCGCGATGGCGACCTCTCGGTCTCGCGCCCACCGTTCCGCCATCTTCTTCATGGGGAAGGTTTCGGTGTCGCGTTTCTTCTTCGGGATGACCCATACGGTTGCCTGCCACTTCCCTGATGGCAGTTGCCGGATGTAAGCCATGTCCCCCCCTTGGCTGTTCAGCTGACTTTTCGGATGCGCGCTCGCGCGCGTGGGCCCGGATGGGCCTCATAAAGAGCGTTGTACATGCCCTCTGAAGCCTCTGTGGCGGTTTCGGTCCCCCAGCCAGCGGAGAGGACGGATACCGGGCCGTATTCGGTGCTGATCATGTAGCCGATCGCGCCTACGGGCAGAGCCCGCGCAGACATGGCGCGACGTGGTGCGTCGCTCACGAAACCCCCCTGGGTCTACGGGGGTTAAAGGTAAACGTCAGGTCAGGAAATATGTAGGGATCTTCACATTCCACTTTTGACGCGATCGGGTCGCGGCGTCACCATCCGTAACCGACAGGTGTTACGAAAAGATCACGGCGCGTTCTGAGCCCGACCGCTCCCCCCACGCCGCATCTCCTCCTCCAACTGCTCCACCCGCGCGATGTGCTGGCGGCGCTCGTGCTCACTCATCGGCCCCAACGCCCGCGGCCGGGCCACCGCAAACGGCGGCTTCCCCTTCCGCTCGATCACCACGGACTCGATCTCCTCCGGCGACAACTCCGGCACCGCCCCGGCCTCGACCGCACCCACCTCCGGCACGACCGCCCCTTGGCGCCCCTCCTCACGAGCGGCCAGCAGCGCCAACCCCATCTGCTCCAGCAGGGCCCGCTCCTTCCGATTGAGCCGGTTCAACTCCTCGGGCAGCTTGAAGGGCTCAGCCGGTCGCTCCCGGTAGATGCCGGCCGCGCGCTCAATGTCGGCGCGCGGGAGCCCCAGGGCGAGAGCAAGACCATCGATGGTTCGCTCCGTGAGCTTTCCGCCGTGCTTGCCCGTGACGATGGCGCTGAGGTTCGCGGGGGTGAGCATGCCGCGGGATCGGGCAGCGGCTGTCCGGTAGCTCAGATCGAGGGCTGCGAGGCGGTCCTTGATGAGCCGTGCGAGGTCGGTCGTCGTCATGTCGCCAATCTGACGGGTCGGGCCCCGTTTCCACAGTTCGCAACCGAGGCAGTTGGCAAGTAATTCGACGCACAGAGTACGCGCGCGAGTCGCGAGCTAGGCAGTCATCACCTCATGCTCCTTGCCAACCTGGCAAGGAGCGTTTAGTGTTCAGCCGTCTACTTGCCAAACGGAACGGAAGGGGGTCATCATGAGGCGCACTCGATCACGCAAGCGAAAGGCCACGTGGATGCGGCTCAGGAACCCGGACGCGATCAAGAGGCGGCGCAAGCGCATGCGCTACACGCAACGCGACCTCGGCGCCCTCGTGGGCTGCTCTCACACGATGATCGGCCTGCTGGAAACCGGGAAGATCAAGACCTGCACCCACAAGCTCGCCGAGCGGATCTGCAACCGCCTCGACATGGACCTCGACGACACCTTCGAGGTCCCGCAGGCCGTCAGCATGCCCAAAATGTCAAGTGTTCAGCCGAACACTACGGCGACAGCGTGAAGGCCCCACAGCTTCTCAAGCCGTCCGAGGCCGCCCGTCGGCTCGACGTGTCCCGGCCGACGGTCTACGACATCGTCGCCGCCGGCCACCTGGACGTCGTCACGGTCGGCACCGGCACCCGGCCCGGGATCCGCATTCCCGAGGAATCGCTCGCTCGGTACATCGAGGCCCGGCGAGTCCGGGCCCGCAAGCCGCTCCGCGCGGCTGCCTGAACCCCTGATGCGCCGCAGGGCCGCCCGACTTCCCGGCCTGGCGACCCCACGACCCGGCGCCTCTACCCACAGAAAGAGAGTCACCGGTGTCCGCTGAGACTACCGAACAGACCGCCCCCAACGATCCGCGCGCTTCCTACATGCGTGCCAGGTCCCTCGCCGACCGCATCATCGCCAGCGTCAAGGACCTCCCGGACTCGACGGAGACGCGACGCGAGCCCGGCACCGACATCTTCGGCGTGCGCCTGCACTTCGGCACGGGCCTGACCGCCGGCCTCGCGGTCCTCAACACCGCGGCCCTCCTGGACAGCGAGCCCGTCCGCGAGGACGAGGAGACCCGCACCTGGATCGAGGTCCGCACGCATACGGACGGGATCCCGGTGATCGCCCGCGCGCTGGCGAGCCGCGAGGATGCGGACCAGCTCCTGCAGCAGATCCCGGCGGTCGTCCTCGTCACGCCGCCCGGCGGCTCCTCCCTGTCCATGCAGCCGGTACCGCTCGCCTCCAGCGTCGTCGCCCGCGTCCCCGCCGTCATCCCGACGCCCGCTGACACCGTCGGCGGTGGCCAGTGACCCGGGATCCGCGGCACGTTCCGCTCAAGCTGCACTCCGCTATCGAGTTCGCCGCGCAGCTGCTTGACCTGCCCCTGGACGCCCGCCAGCTCGAGGCCCTGGCCGTCGAACTCACCGGGCCCGTGCGGGCGCTGATCGCCGAGGCCCGTGCCGACGTCGGCGACGACAGCCCCGTCCGGTACGCCGTCGCCGACACCTCGGCAGGGGAGTTCGAGGAGTCGGAGTTCGCGGGCTGCACCGTACGGGTCGGTCTCGACGTCGACCTCGGCTCCCCGGCGGCCGCGCTGGCCGACCGGCTCCGCTCGACCCAGTACGACGTGGTCAGCACCGAGGTCCCCGACGCGGGCACGCTCGGTATCACCGTCCGCCCGCAGTCCCTGGACTGCTGGCGCTGGTGGACAGCACAACTGGGTATCGCGCTCGCCTCCGTCGTCACCGACGGAGATGCGGTCACCGCCACCGGCACCTGCAAGGGCGTCACCGTCCAGCTCCGCGGCGAGGGTGTGTCCGCGCTGCTCGCCGACCGGGCGGCGGCCCGGCTGATGGGCGTGACCGCACCGGCGGCGCCGTGACCGGCCCGGCCACGACCGCCGAGTGGCTGGCCTGCGCGGTCATCGGCACCGGCACCGCCGGCGCCGTCCTGGTCCTGCTCAAGACGGTGCTGGACGAGGGTCGGCTGCCCGACTGCTGGGCCGCCCGCCCCACGCCCCGCCCGTGCCCTCCCGCGCTCCCCTCCTACGCCCCGCGCCGCGCGCGCCGCAGGCACGCCGGCCTCCCGGCCCTGGACGAGACGCAGCCCCTCACCCGCGTGCAGCCCCAGCATGCACGCCACAGCAAGGGAACCTGACCGTGTATCTGATCGAAGACCTCTACCTCGGGTGGCAGCCGCTCACCCACACCGTCGACTGTGCCAGCCCGGCCTGGGACGTGGCGGAGCTGCGTTACGACACCGGCGCCCGGATCCTCCCGACCGGCGAGCAGCACCACGCCTGCCCGAACGAGACCTGCGGCCATGCCGACACGTTCGGCCGGGTCCAGCTGCGGCTGCTGTGCCGCAGCTGCCACACCGTCTACACCATGGCGGCCGAGGGCGCCGGGGCCCGGTGCACCACGACCTCGGTGACCGGCTGGGGCCAGCCGCCCCGCCAGCACGGTGACCTGTGGCTGTGGCCCGGGCAACCCGCCACCGCCCAGCACCAGCCGCACGCATACCTCGTCACGCGGGACCCCAATCCGCCGACCCGGGCCAGCCTGTACGGGATCGTCACCGTCTACCGGGAGGCCGAGGGCACCCAGCGGTGGATCGCCGCCGCGGTGCCCGATGACCGGGGCGAGCACGAGGTGCACAGCCTCCGCTGGCGGCACCGTACGGCCGGCCTCGCCGACGTAACTGGGGCCGCCGACTGGATCGCCGCCGCCGGAACCGACGGCTCGCAGCGTCCGTTGGTGGTGGCCGTCCGATGAAGCGCGACACGAACGTCACCATCAGCATCGGCGTCGACCTCTCCGAGCTGCAGCGCGAGCCGGACTCCCGTCTGGCCATGCTGTGGCACCTGGCCCAGGCGAACCCCGCCCCGCACGATGACAAGCAGGCGGGCGAGATCTCCGCGAAGGTCGGCTACGAGATCATCCGCCGCTGGCTGAAGGCCACGCCGCCGGAGATGTACCGCCACCAGGAACGCTCCTACTACTGGGGCCACTTGAGCCGCTTCGCCTCCCACCGGGACGGCGACTGGCGACCGGACCCCGAGAAGCTGGCCAGGTTCGAGCAGGCGCACGCCCCCAGCGGGGGTGAGAGCTGATGGCTGTCTTCCTTCTGTTCCTGGTCTCGCTCCTGGCCGTCGTGCTGATCGCCGTCGCTGTCCTGATCCCGGACGGCACGCCCCAGGACGGTGAGGACTGATGCGGCCCCGCGCGCAGCGCCCGCGCCTGCCCGAGACCAGCGCACGCCAGCGCAAGGCCCGGCTCGCGTGGAACGGCGGCATGACCGGCGAGAGCCGGCCGCCCGCCCCCGTCGCCCCGTTCGAGGCATGCCCGGTGACCTGCTGCGGTACCCCCGCCGACGACCAGGCCCCACCCGGCGGCGGCATGGTCCAGGTGGCCGGTGCCGCCGACGGCGCCGACGCGCACTGGTACTGCCCGGGCCGCTGCACGGTCCTCGCCCGCACCCGTGCCGAGCTGCGTGCCGTCCCGGTGCGCCCGGGCGGTGTGCGGTGAAGTCCCGCTTGGAGATCATCGCCGCCCGGCTGCGTCACCCCGAGGCCGTACGCCTGCCGCTGGCCTACGAGTTGCGCGATTCCGTCGTGCAGCTGCTCGGGCCCGGCACCACGGTCCCGACGTGGACGGCGACGCCCGAGGTCCTCGCCGCGGCAATCAACGAGGACCTCGCCCGGGCCGAGGCCGAGGAGAAGGACATCCCCGCCGACAGCACAACCGCTGGCACACCGGGGACGACGTCCACTCCTCACGCGCTGGTCTTGCAGCGCAAGGGCCACGACTTCGTCGGCGCCTGCCGGTGCGGCCGGGCGATCGGCCGCACCCCGCAGGGACGGTCGGTCAACGGCCTGGTCGGCCTGTGGGAACAGCACGCCGCCCAGGCCGACCCCGACGCCGCCTGGGCCGACGCCCTCACCGCCCTCTCTCCCCCGATCGGAGCGTCATGACCGAGACCACCACGCCCACGCCCGTACCGGTGCCGACGGCGGAGGAGATCGAGGCCGCGGCCCGCACCCTGATGCGGGCCTGGGCCCCCGGCACCCTCCTGCCCGGCGACCCGGGATACGGCGACGCCGCCGACCAGGACGACGAAGACGACCTGTGCGGCTGCGCCGGCACCGACGAGTACGGCAACGACCTCGGCTGCAACTGCGGCGGCGGCTGCAACTGCGACAGCTGCGAGTACGACCGCTACGCCCAGTACAAGCGCTGCTGGGTCCAGGGCTGCGGCAGGAAGACCGCGTTCCGGGTCGTGCGGTGGTGCCACGACGAGTTGCAGCACGTGCACGAGCCGACCACACGCGGCGCGGTCTGCCCGCATGCCGAGGGCGAGGAGCACTGGTGCACGGCCGACACCGTGTACGTGGACGCCGGACCCCAGCCGCGCGTCCTCAGCTACCAGCCGGCATGCAGCATCGCGCACGCCGTGCAGCTGCGCACCGCCAGCCAGCAACGCGACCCGGAGGGCCGCTACCAGTACTACCTGGAGGCCCACACGCACACGCCGCACGACCAGGACCTCCCCGCCCCGCTGCCGCAGCTGCGCGAGCACACCCGCAGTGCCCGCGACTCGACCGCTTTCGCCGTCAAGGCGTTCGGCACGAACGGTGATCCCGGCCCCTGGCTGGGCTACGTCCGCCGGTCCGTCGCGCTCGCCGCGTGGAACGCGCGCCGCCCGCTGGAACGGCCCGACGACGGCCTGGCGGACGTGTGGGACGACGAGGTACCCGGCCCCGTCCAGGAAGAGCCCGACGAGCACGACGAGCCGGACACCCCCGAGTGACGACGGACGACCGGCGCCCCGGCGCGGAGGGCCTGTGCGGGATCCCCGGCACCGACCACGCGCCGGGCTCGCGCCTCTACCCCTGCGGCTGGCGGTGCGCCCTGCACACCCCCAACGCCCTTGCCGGGCGGCCCGAGACACCGCCCGGCCCCGGCTGGCCCATCTACCGCCAGCCCCCAACCGACACCGCTGACGAGGCATCCGGGATGACCGGCACCAAGCACGAGGACCCAACACGATGACCGCCATACCCAGCCCCCGCGACCTCGCCCGCCGCCAGCCCCCCAAGCCCACCCCGCCCCCGGCGCCGAGCAGGCACCGGCCGTCCCGCCCGGCAGCCGCGCAGGCACCGGCCACGGCGACGGAGCCCGAGCCGACGCCCGCTCCTCCGGTAACGGCCGCCGACGCCATCGCCCCGAGCCGCCTCCGCGAGGGCGAACGCATCCGTGGCGTCTTCGAGTCGGCGATCCGGATCAGCGGCATGACACCGAACACCCGCCTCACCGCGCTCACACTCCTCAGCTACGCGAACTTCCGCACCGGCCGCATCCCCACCCGCCGCGAGCCCAGCGCCGAGCAACTCGCCCGTGCCACCGGCCTGACCGCCAGCCAGGTCCTGGTCCAGCTGGAGATCCTCACCCAGCGCGGCTGGCTCCACCGCCGCGCTATCAAGTCCGGCCCCCGCAAGGGCGCCCTGGTCCTCGACCTGGCTGTTCCCGCCGCCGTCCTGCACCAGCTGCGCGAGCGCGCCGCCCAGACCGCCATCCAGGCCACCGCCTCCTCCTGACCGCGGTCCGTACCGAGCCCGCCGGGCGGGCGATGCCCTCGCCTCCCGCCCGCCGGCGCATCACCCGCATCACCCGCATCAACATCCAAGGAATCCAACGTGATTGATCTCGCCAAGGTCGAAGCGCAGGCCCCGGGCCTGGTGTCGCTGGCCAAGACCGCCGCCGTATCGCTGAGCAAGCAGGGACTGTCCGGCAGCCGCGCCGCTGTCTATCTCGTCATCGACCGCTCGTACTCCATGCGCGGCTACTACGCGGACGGCAGTGTGCAGCATCTCGCTGAGCAGGCCCTGGGGCTGTCGGTGAACCTGGACGACGACGGCGTGGTGCCGCTGCTGATGTTCGATTCCCGCCCGTACCCGGTCGTCGGCGTCCACCTCGGCGACTACCAGGGCGTCGTCGCCGAGCAGCACGCGCTGTTCGGCGGGGAGCCCACGATGGGCGGCACGCAGTACCAGCCCGCGATGGCCGCGGTGGTCGAGCACTACCGCAACTCCGGTGCCACCGACCCGGCACTCGTGATCTTCCAGACCGATGGAGTCCCGCAGGACGCCCGGGCCACCGCCGACTACCTCGCCCGCGTCTCGAAGCTGCCGGTCTTCTGGTCCTTCCTCGGCTTCGGCCGTGACAAGGTCCCTTTCCTGCAGCGGCTGGACGACCTGTCCGGCCGCGCCGTGGACAACGCCTCCTACTGCCACGCCGGCCCCGCGCCCCGCCAGCTCCGCGACAGCGTCGTCTACGACGGCCTCACCCGCGAGTTCGCCACCTGGCTCCCCGCCGCCCGCGCCCTGGGCGTCCTGTGAGGCGCGCCCTCGCCGTGCTGGGCGCGGCGCTGACCGGTACCGCGCTGCTGCTGACCGCGTGCAGCGACGGCCACCCGCAGGGCCCGGCCGGACAGGTCGTCGCGAAGGACCGCGACTACGACTGCCACACGGCCACGCCCCGGCACGGCACGAAGAAGACCCGGTCGTGCGGCTGGGAGTACGAGCTGACCACCCGCGACCGGCACGGCCAGGCCCACGAGTTCGACGTGTCCTCCACGGTCTACGACCGCTGCCGCCGCGGCTCCGCCTACCCGGCCTGCACCACCCGCTGACCGCTGGGCGGGCGACGACCACACCTCGCCCGCCCAGCGCACCACTCACTGGAGCCCGTCATGGAATTCCGCACCACAACCCCCAGCCGGATCTTCCCCGCCACCGGCGGCGGTGCCGGCCTGAACTTCCAGCGCCTCTGCTCCCACGGCACCCCCACGATCTCCATGCACCTTTTCAGCGAGCACGACGACACCGGTGAAGACATCGGCATCATCCTGCCGACCTGTGCCGCGCCCGACCTGTTCGGTGCCGCCCTCGCCTCCATCCATGTCGCTCTCGGCAAGGACGCCGCGGACGAGTTCATGCAGCAGCTGCTCAACGCGCGCGACGAGGGCATCGAGCAGTTCGCCGCCGGCCTGGCCGAGCGCGCAGCAGCCCGCGCCGCCTGCTGCGAGGCCGGCTTCCTCACCAAGGGACGCGAGCACACCTGCCGCCCCGACACCACCCCGTCCGCCTGACACACCGCCCCCGAAGGATCCTGATGTCCGCCGTCGCGCTCGCAGCCCCTACGGCTGCACCGCACGCCCAGCCGCCCCGCGCGGCCGAGGGCGCGCGCCCGCGCGACGGCGGCGGACTGACGGTCAAGGTCCCCCTGCGCCTGGTCGCAGGCGCTCAGTACCCCGATACGGCCCTGAGCGTCTACGTCAAGATCGCAGCCCTGGCCCTCCGTCCGGAGGGCTGCCGCGCCAAGGTCGTCACCCTCGCCACCTACCTCGGCATGTCCAAGTCCGCAGTCGAGCGGGGCCTTCGCCCGCTCACCCAGCCGGACCCCATCGACGGCCTGGTCGAAGTCCCCACCGTCCGCAAGACCGCCCGCGGCGGCACCGGCGAGTCCGCCCACCGCATCACCCGTCCCCTCACCGAGGGGGAGCTGTGGGTGCGGATACCGGTGCGCGCGGCCGAGGCCCTCACACCGCGGCTGCTGCGCCTGTACGCGCTCCTCGCCTACACCACCGCCCGCCGTCTCCCGGTCACCGTGGCCGAGCTGGGCGAGATGCTCTTCCACCACACCGGCCAGCGTGCCGGTGAGCACCTTGGGGAGCGGCAGGTCCGGCGCCTGGTCGACGAGCTGGAGACCACCCGCTGGCTCACCGTGCACCGCCGCGAGGGCGAGCAGGGCCGCCACGCCTACGAGACCCACCGCCACCCGCTACGCACCGTCCCGGCCCCAGCCGCGACCACCGAGGAGCCGACGGCCGTCGAGCAACTGGCCCTGTGGAACGACCCGGCACCGGTCACTGAGGACGGATCCGGTTCGGATCTTGGTGACGGATCCCTCGCGTCTAAGGAAGACCCGCAGATTGACCGACGTGATGAGACGGAGCTGGGTGGGGGTATCCGCCGTAGGCGAGGTGACCGTAAGTGGGCCGCGCATCCTGTGGATAACTCCGCGCGGGACTCGTCCGGCCCGGCCGGTCTCGGGCTGCGCCCGGATGCCGGAACCGCTGGCCCGGGCACGCCCGCCGGCCGCCCCGCCTACACCGGTCCCGGCCTGCAACTGTCCCCCCGGATCTGGCGCGTCCTGGCCCCCGTCCGCCACGAACTCGACGGCATCCGGCCCTACGTGCTGCGCCGTATCGCCCGCGAGATCGGCGCCCAGCTCGACGCCCCCGCGGGCAGCGAGGACCGGCTGACCGACCGGATCACCCGCCGCTACGCGTGCACCGAACCGATCCAGGACATCGGCCGCTGGCTGATCGGCGCCGCCCTGGTCCGCCACGGCTGCGGCGACCCACGCTGCGAAACCGGCACCATCTGGCCGACCGGCGAGGACTGCGAGATCTGCGCGGTCAACCGGCAGGTCGCCGCCGCCCGGGCCCGCCGGGACGCCCAACTCGCCGAGCGAGGGCAGCGCGGCGGGGCATCCCAGGGCGAACCATCGGCTGAGGCCGAGCGCCCGGTCGCCGAGCGGCACCGGGCAGCCGGCCGCGACCAGGCCCGGCTCCTGGGCGAACTCGCCGCCCGGGACGAGGCCTTGCCCGCCGCCGCGGTGTCCGGGCCGCGCCTGGAGCTGGTGCTGCCGCCTTCCCGGCCGCTGCCGCCGAAGGCCACCTACCGCGAACGCGAACACGTCGGCGACGAAGAGATCCGGTCGGCGATCGCCGACCTGGGGCCCGCCGTCGCCCTGCACATCTACGGCCATCTCAGGACGCTCCCACTCCTGACCGGCCGCACCCATCACGACGAGACCGGTAGCGACCGGAGGACTCATGCCCAGTGACCACGACATCGTCCTGTGCGCCGACTGCCACACGGCCCGGATCCGGTGGGCGATCACCGTGAACGGCCGCCGCCAGGCCGTCAACGCCGACCCCGACCCGACCGGCAACCTCGCCGCGCGCACGGACCACACCGGCACGCTCAAGGTCCGCGTCCTCACCGCCGAGCGGGACCGCCTGGAGGGCGGCGAGTGGCAGGCCATGCCCCACGCCGCGACCTGCACCAACCGACCCACCCGACCGCGGCCGAGGGCCGCCTCGAGGACCCGCCGCCCCATCGTGCGCCCCGGCACCTGGCAGTGGACCCGATGAAGCCGCCCGTCCCCTACTTCGGATCGAAACAGCGCCTCGCTGACTGGATCGTGTCCTTGCTGCCCGAACACGGGCACTACGTCGAGCCGTTCGCCGGCGGCCTGTCCGTCCTCCTCGCGAAGCGGCCGTCCCCGATGGAGACCGTCAACGATCTGGACGGGGACCTGGTCAACTTCTGGCGCGTCCTGCGCGACCGTCCCTCGGATCTGCTGCGCGCCTGTGAACTGACCCCGCACGCCCGCGCCGAGCTGACCGGGGCATGGGAGCCCGCCAAGGACGAGGTGGAGCAGGCACGTCGGGTGTGGGTGCGGCTGTCGCAGGGCCGCGGCGGGATGATGCGGCGCAGCGGCTGGAGGCACTACACCACCACGTCGCGTTCCAGCTTCAGCATGCCCGACCACCTCGACGCCTACCGGGAGCGGCTGCTGCCAGCGGCCGAGCGGATCGCGTCCGTGAGCCTGGAGTGCCTGCCCGCTCTCACCATGGTCGGGAAGTACGGCGCCGCGCCCGACGTGCTGCTGTACGTCGACCCGCCATATCTCGGTACCACCCGCAGCCACCGCGACCGGTACGGCGCAGAGATGCGCGGCGAGACGGAGCACCGGGAGCTGGCGGCCGCGCTCGCAGACTGCCGGGCCGCGGTCGTCCTCTCCGGCTACCACAGCCCGCTCTATGACGAGTTGTATGCGGGCTGGCACCGCTACGAGCA
Organism: Streptomyces sp. NPDC001508; assembly: GCF_040298665.1. Taxonomy (NCBI): domain Bacteria; kingdom Bacillati; phylum Actinomycetota; class Actinomycetes; order Kitasatosporales; family Streptomycetaceae; genus Streptomyces; species Streptomyces sp. NPDC001508. The sequence continues at coordinate 31,585 of NZ_JBEPAP010000078.1, read as the reverse complement.
GCAGACCACGACCGGCAACGCGAAGACGGAGCAGACCCGGACCGAAGTGCTGTGGGCGAACCGTCTCCTCAACGACCAGCTCGATCTGTTCACCGACGAGACCGGCCCACTGGACGGCCCGGCATGAGTACCTCCTCTTCGGCGGACTGGCACGGGCAGGCAGCATGCGGCGGCGGCCACCGCGACCTGTTCCACCAATCCGACGGCACGGCAGCCCAGGCGTTCTGCCGCGGCGGCTGCCCGGTGCGCGCCGAGTGCCTCTACGACGCCCTCGAATCCGACGCGCCGACCGGAGTCTGGGGCGGCCTCACCCGTAAAGAGCGCCGCGCGCTGCCCGTCCTCCCGGCCGGCCGTGTGCAGGCGATCGGCCGACTCCGTGAACTCCTCACCGCCGACACCGCCAGCACCCCGGGCGGTCCCGCAGACACGCCGCCGCCGGCGAAGAAGAAGCCCCGCCGTAAGACGGCACCCGCACCGCCCCCGCCGGCCGCCCCGCCCGCACCTCGGCGCGCCAAGGCGCCTGCCACGGTGCCGCGCAAGGACATCGCCGAGCTGCTGCAGCAGGGTGCCAGCCAGCGCCAGGTCATGAAGCAGCTGGGTGTTTCCCACCGGGTGGTCGTCGCCAGCCGTGACACGTTCGGCGTTCCGCGCCAAACCGGTCCCGGTTTCCGGTACTCGCCCGAGCGGCGCGCCGAGAACGAACGGCGCGCCGCCGAGCTGATGCGCGCCGGGGCGTCGTACGACGAGATCAAGGCCGAGGTCGGTATCAGCGCCCCGACAATCCTCGCCATCCGGAAGAGAGCCGATCTGCCTGCGTCCGGGCGCACCGGAGGCGGGCAGGCGCGGACGAAGGCCGACGGCCTCGCAGCGTCGACCGAACCGTACGGCGACGGACACGTCCGCTGGACCGGCCCGATGGCCGGCCGTCTGCCCCAGCTCTACGCGGAGGGCCGCAGGTTCAACCCCCGGCACGTGGTGTTCGAGCAGCACCACGGGCGCCCGCCCGAGGGCCGCGTGCGCAGCAACTGCGGCGAACGCGACTGCATCGCCGGCGCCCACCTCACCGACGTCGTACTGCGCCGAGCCCGGCCCAAGAAGCCCGTGACGGTTCGAGCCCTCACGAACCTGCTGGACGAGATCGACCGCCCGGGCGGCCCGCAGGCCGCCCGGGACAACCGCCTCCGCATCCCCGACAACTACGAGGAACCACCCATGGCCACCGCACCCGCCCCCGCATCGGCGCCCCTGGCAGCCGTCCCCCAGCCCGACGACCCCGCCGGCCCGCTGCCGGAGGAACAACTCCTGGAGTGGGCTGACGCTCACCCCGACCGGGACATCCGGGACCAGGCGGCGCGCGCCCGGGCCGCCCTGGAAGGTCTGCGTACCCGGCACGCCGCAGACCGCGAACTGACCTCCATCATCGACGAGCGGGAACGGCTGGAGCAGCGGCTCGCCGACATCGCCCGCCGCGAGGCCGAGCTGAACCCGCCCAAGGCCAAGGGCCGCCGCGCGTCGCCCAGTTACGACGCCGCGACCGTGCGTGCCTGGGCAAAGGCCAACGGAATCGACTGCCCGGACCGCGGCCGCATCCCGAAGACGGTCGTCGACGCCTGGAAGAACGCCGGCAGCCCGACCACGGCCGGGGGCAGCGGTGGCTGAACCCGTCGACTGCGCGCTGTGCCACAAGCCGATCCGTTCCACGGCCGCCATCGGCCGGCGGATCGGGTCCCGCTGCTGGCGCAAGCTCCGCCCCGAGCAGCGCGCCGCGCTACGCCGCGACCCCACCCGCATCCGCGCCGTGCTCACCCAGCCCGTCCCCATCGCCGACACCCAACTCCCCCTCAGCGAAGCCTCGGAGGACCTGTGCCCATGACGAACCCGCCATCTGATCCCGTCGACTACCGGACCGCCGAGGAAGCGCGGCAGGACGGGGCGCAGCCGTCGTGATCGTCTTCGAGGCCATCGACGCCCTGCTCGCCCTCGGCTGGCGCTTCCTCGCCTGGCTCACCGTCCTGGCCGCGCTCGCCACCCTCGCACTCCTGGCGCTGACCACAGTCATCTGGCGGCTGTGCACCAGCCTGTGGCGGCGCCTCTGTGGCCCGTCCTGGGCACACGGCCAGCTCCGCGCAGGGCGTCTCGCCCGGGCCACCCGACGCAGCACCTCAAAGAACTACCGGGAGGCAGCATGATGCCCCGACGCCGTTACCAGCACGCCGCCTCCGTCGGCGCTGTCCTCCTGGCCGCCGCTGGCATCGCCTCCGGCCTCCGCGGCCTGCCCCTGCAGGCCGCGGTGTTGGGCATCGGCGTCCTGGTCCTCACCGAAGCCGCCATCCGTGAACACCGTCGGCACCAGCGCTACGCCCTCGAGCAGAAGTGGGCCCGCCGCCACGCTGCCGGCGATAACCCGCCGCCCCTGGTCCCCTGCTGCCTGCTCGCCCACCACTCCCACGGCCAGGCCCACGACCACCGATGCACCCGTCCCGGGTCCTCCGGCCCGGCGGCCGACGACGCCGCGCTGATCGAACACGAGCGCCAGCGCTTCGACGAGCTCGTCGCCAGCCTCGACCTCCCCGACCACGACCATCGTCACGCCACACGGAAGGAACCGATGACTGGCCAGACCGAACACCGGTGCAAGCCCGGCGCCACCGTCTACTACTGCCCGGCCAGCGGCGATACCGAGTCCGACTGCCACGGCGGTTTCGACCAGTGCTGCGACCGGCCCGACCTACACCGGCCCGTCTCCACCGCAGGCGAGGTCGTCGACTCGGTACACGCCGCCCTCGACGAGCCCGCGCCCGGCCCGGCAGCGACCCAAGCGACCGAGCCCGACGACCCCCGGAACGCAGATTGACCTAGACCCGCCACACCGCCCTAGCCGAACCCGAGGAGAGCACCACCCCGTGACCTGCGAACTGTGCGGAAACGCGACCAGCGGCTACCTGTGCACCCGGCACAGGGAGGAGCTGGCCGCGCGGTTGGCCGAGCTACCCGCCCTGTACGACGAGGTCGGCGAGTGCCTGGTGCCGCGCCGCTCCGGCTGGGGCGAGATCGTGGCCACACACGGGGCAGCCGGCCCGCAGTCCCCAATCAACGAGGACGTCTTGGACACGGTGAACTGGGGCCGCGCCGCCGAGGTGATGAGGTTGTGGCGCATCGATGTGCGGCGCGTCCGCTGGCCGCACCGGGGAGCGCCGCCCCCGGGAGGGCTGGCCGAGGACTGTCGTTGGCTGGCGCAGCAACTCGACTGGATCACCGCCGCCTACCCGGCGGCCGGGGACCTGGCCCGCGAGGTGTGGACCCTGGAGGCGCAGGCCCGGACGGTCGTCGGTGACCCGGCGCCGCGAACACAGCGGCTCGGGACGTGCGTGGCCATCACCGCCGAGGGCGTGGTCTGCGGGGCGCAGATCTCCCGCCTGCCGGGGCAGACCCGGCTGGCCTGTTGGTGGTGCGGCTACACCTATGCGACCGCGCAGGACTGGGCGCGGCTGCAGCACTTCCAGCCCGCCGAGTCGGCTACTCCGGCTTCGGAGGGCGCTGCGGCAGCTCATCCGTCCCATGCGTGAGCCAGCGCAGGAAGGCGTTGATGTGGGTGTTCATGTCGGACCCCACAGCAGTCACGGCAGCCTTCGCCTGTTCGTACAGCTCCGGTGAGTCGGGGCGGTACGTCCTGGCTTGCTTCTTGTGAACTCCTGCTGGCATAGCGGGAATTCTCCCACAGTGGATTGCCACGGTCCACGGGTGGGACTACATTAGTGGAGTGCCACTCGGCGTCACTCCACGACGCCGAAGGACACAAGACGGCCCCGGCTCGGTGACTCCACCACCGGCCGGGGCCTGACCAACAACCATCCTGATCACACCAGGAGGCATCGGCTATGGCCGATCATTTCGCGCTGCCCGAACGGGCCGCAAGTTCCCCCACGTCCCGCCATCTCATCGCCGCGGGCATCATCCGCCGCCACGGCAACCGCACGATCACCGTGCGCGTCACCGCAGCCGGCGTCACCGGCACCATCCGCAAGGTGGTGACCCGGTGACCACCCCCAACCTCCCCGAGTCCGCCCGCGAGCTTCGCACACTCCTCTCGGCCGTACTCGACGCCATCGCCATCCCGTACCCCGCCACCGTGGGCGACGGCGAGATCCACGACCGCATCCTCCTCGACCGCGTCATGGACGCCAGGGTCGCCCTTGAAGGAGTGCTCCAGCGTGGCGACGACCCCGGATGGTCCGCTGACTATCTGCGAGCGCGCCTCACCGAGAAGCCGGCCACCGGCTACCGGACGGCGGGTGGCGCACAATGAGCCAGCCGCTCACCATGACCGCGCGCCGTGCGAAGGTGGCGCAACTCCTGGCGCACGACCCCGGCATGTCGGCGCGCGCCATCGCCGCCAAGCTCGGCGTCGGCAAGGACACCATCCGACGCGACATGGACGCCCTGCGCGCCGCCGATGCGCCGGTAGAGCCGCCTGCGCCACTCAATGGCGACGTCCTTGTTCTGGCGCTCGACGACGGTCTGCGCCAGGCCCTCGCCGTCCTGCGCGCCAGGCTCAACGCGCCGGACAACGAGGAGCAGAACCACGCTGCGGCGCGCGCCGCGATCCGCGCCACCGCCGATGCCGTCCTGGAGGCACACCCGGAGCTGGCTCCTTCGAGCACCTGATCGCCCACGGGTTTACATAGAACAAACGTTCGGGAATCAGAGTGATGGCCTGCACACCATTCAGCTGTGCAGGCCATCGCTCTTACGACTCGCTCGCCTACGGCGCATGCGACCCGGCGAAAGGCCAACAATGCCCACCTGGACGATCCACAACGGAGACGCCCTCACCATCCTCCCCACCCTCAAAGACCCAGCCGACGCCGTCATCTGCGATCCCCCGTACAACAGCGGGGGCCGGACCATGACCGAGCGCACCAGCCGCACCGCCCGCGAGAAATACCTCACCGAAGGCGGCCGTAACCACGGCTTCGACCTCGGCGACTTCACCGGTGACAACCGCGACCAGCGCTCCTACACCGCATGGCTCGCCCTCATCCTCGCCCACTGCTACCGCCTCACCCGGCCCGGCGGCGCCGCCCTGGTCTTCACCGACTGGAGGCAGCTCCCCGCCACCACCGACGCCCTGCAGGCCGCCGGCTACACCTGGCGCGGCGTCGCCGCCTGGCACAAGCCCGCCGCCCGCCCTCAGCCCGGCCGCCTCAAGCAGGACTGCGAGTTCATCGTCTGGGGCAGCAACGGTGCCATGGTCCCCGGCAACGATCCCGTCTACCTGCCCGGCCACTTCACCGGGAGCCAGCCGCGCGGCAACAGCCGGCTCCACATCACACAGAAGCCGCTCGACGTCATGCAGCAACTCGTGCGCATAGCCCCACCCGGCGGGATCGTCCTCGACCCGTTCACCGGCTCTGACACCACTGGCGCCGCAGCACTCCTGGAAGGACGTCATTTCGTCGGCATCGAACAGTCCGCCCAGTACGCCACAGTCGCCAGGGACCGTCTGGCCGAGGCCGCCGCCTGAGTCACACTGGTGCCATGCAGTCGCTGAACATCCGCCCCGGCCACCTCACCGCTCACCAGGCCCGCCAAGTCCTCGGCGGCATCAGCGCTGGCGCTCTCCGCAACCTCGTCTACCGCGGACGCCTCCAGCGGTCCGGCGGCACAGAGCGATACCCGTACTACGCCGTCACAGACGTCACCGCACTCGCCGCCGAACGCGACCAACGCCAGTCCGCTTGACCGCAGGTCAGACCCTGTGTGACGATCGCCGTGGACAACTGTGCCCACACGAGGCACCACAGACACACGATCAGGCCCTCACCGACTCAAACGGTGAGGGCTTCGTCGTGCCCGGCGACGGCGCAGAGACCGGGTAGCGACCGGGAGGCGCGGGAGAGGGCAACCCGCCTGCGCCGTCGCCCACCACGCCAGGAGGTGACCGTGGCCATCCCCACCGAGGACCAGGCCATCGACAACGCAGCCCGGCTCCTGGAACGCGCGGAGATCGAACTGACCAACCTGCCGCTCATGGAACGGCTCGAAGGACTCGCCGACTCCTGGCTCAACGTGGCGCACCTCCTGCGCCAACGAGAGAGCGCCTGACCCTCAGCCCTTCGGCTTGCGCCACGGACGGCCATCGCCACCCGGCCTGAGCGTGACCTCCGGATCCGGGCCCATCCGGCGCTGACGCGACGTCGCCGCCACAGCACCGACGATCAGACACGCCGCCGGCAGGAACAGCCAGAACACGTGAGTCCACACCCCAGCGAGCACCAGCACCACGCCCGCAGCCACGACACCGACAGCGGCGTCCGTCTTCATCTGCACCACCCCCAAGGGCGAACACGGTAGCGGAGGTGACATGGCCAAGTCCCAGCGCTGGCGAGTCTGCTCGACGCCTGGCTGCCCCGAGTACACCCAGCAGGGCAAGTGCGACGCCCACCGGCGGGCGGCCGAGCAGCGGCGCGGCAGTGCCCGGCAACGCGGATACGACCGCCAGCACGAGACACGGTTCCGCCGCCCCGTCCTCCAGCGCGACCCCAACTGCGTCTGCACCGACGAGGCCCACGGACACAGCAACCCGTGCGGCCAGCCCTCCCGGCACGCCGACCACTACCCCCAGGACCGCCGGGCCCTGGTCGCCGCCGGCCTCGACCCCAACGACCCGAAGCACGGGCGCGGCCTGTGCACCTCGTGCCACAGCAAGAGCACCGCAGCCGAGCAGCCTGGAGGATGGCACCGATGACCCAGCACCAGGTGGAGATCCGCACCGAGGGCACGCGCGGCCAAGTCCTCATCGACGGACGTGACATCGCCCGCAGCGTGACAGGACTGACCTTCAAGGCCGGCATCGATGGGCCACCGCAGCTCATCATCGACCTCCAACTGATCGACGTGACCACGGTCGACAGCACGGAAACACAGGTGCTGCTCGGCGACGGCGTAGCGGACACGCTCAAGGCGCTCGGCTGGACAGCGCCTGAGGACGACGGGTGAGCGGCAGCGCATGGCCGAGCAACGACGAGCTGCGGTACTCGGGCGTCGAGCTGGCCGTGCGCGGCCTCTGGACCGACTTCGAGCAGGAGCTGTCCCGGACCCGGCGCGGCCGACTGGTCCTGCGGCTGGCCCGGCTCTGGGCTCGCCTCCCGAGGCGCTGACCTGCATCGATGCGAGGCCGCCGCTCGGCCCGCCCGTAGCCCTGGGTCACGCCTGAGCTTCTGAGCTGCGGAAACGATGGTCACAGGGAGTGGTGATCACCCTGGGGGGATGCCCCAATCAAGATCATCCGGGGGACCGCCGGGGAGGTGGCTCCCTGGTCTGCCGGGTTCAGAGGTCCGGTGATCATGCTCCGTCGTCACGCAATGTGATGACGCTGATGCCGCGCAACGCGGCCAACTGGAGTGATCAACATGGCGAAGGGCGGAGCACGCACACGATCCGGTCCCGCCCCTGATCCCGATGCGCTGCGGCGTGAGCGGGACGCTGGCGAGTGGACGATCCTGCCCGCCGAGGGCCGCCAGGGCGCAACGCCCGAGTGGCCCCTGACACGGAAGACGGCGCGAGAGTCACGGCTGTGGTCGCAGCTGTGGGCCAGGCCGCAGGCCCTGATGTGGGAGCGGTACGGCCAGGAACTGGAGGTGGCGCTGTATGTGCGCCGGTTCGCGGAGGCCGAGGGGCGGCAGTCGTCCGTGGCCCTGTCGACGCTGGTCCGGCAGATGGGTGACTCTCTCGGGCTGTCCACGCCGGGGATGCGCGCGAACCGGTGGCGCATCGAGCGCCCCGGTGAGGAAGACAAGGCACCGTCGGGGCAGGCGCCGACGATCGCGCCGACCTCGGCGCGCGCCCGGCTGAGGGCGGTGGCCGGTGGTAGCGGCTGACGACGGCACCTGGTCGTTCGACTTCCCCACGCTGTTCGTCGTCCCGGACTGGATCACCCGGCACTGCCGGCTTCAGTCGGTCGGCGGCCTTGACGACACGCCGCTGCCGTTCGAGATGTACGACTGGCAGCTGCGGATCACGGCGAACCTGTACCGGGTCAAGCCGAGCGCCGAGCTGGGCCAGTTGGCGACCGCGTTCCACTACCGGCGGGCGCAGGCCGTGGCGCCGCAGAAGTCCGGCAAAGGCCCATGGGCGGCCAGCATCGTCGCGGCCGAGGCGGTCGGGCCTGTGCTCTTCGGCGGGTGGGCGCGCGGCGGCGAAAGGTACCGCTGCACGGACCACCGGTGCGGCTGCGGCTGGGTGTACGAGTACGAGCAGGGCGAGCCGATGGGCCGACCGTGGAACAAGCCGCTGATCCAGATCACGGCGACGTCCGAGGACCAGACGGATAACACCTACCGCCCACTCCAGGAGATGATCCGCGATGGGCCGCTCTCGGAGATCATGCGGGTCGGCGAGCAGTTCATCCGGCTTCCGAACGACGGCCGGATCGATGTCGTTACCTCCAGCGCCCAGAGCCGTCTGGGCAACCCGATCACGTTCGCCTCACAGGACGAGACCGGTATCTGGACCGAGGGCAACGGCATGACGAAGGTGGCCACGACGCAGCGCCGTGGCCTGGCGGGCATGTCGGGGCGCTCACTGGAGCAGACGAACGCGTGGGATCCGACCGAAAATTCGGTGGCACAGAAGACGGCGGAGACCAAGGCCAAGGACGTGTACCGGTTCCACCGGCTGCCGCCCAAGGACCTGGATTACGAGAAGAAGACCGAGCGCCGGAAGATCCACGCCGCGGTCTACCGGGGCAGCTCGCACATCGACCTCGACGCCATCGAAGGCGAGGCGTTCGAACTGCTGGAAAAGGAGCCGGCGGAGGCCGAGCGCTTCTACGGCAACCGGATCACGGCCGGTATGGGCACCTGGCTTCAGCAGGACCGCTGGGACGCCCGGATCGCACGTGAGGCCGTTCCCGACGGTACCCGGCTGGTCCTCGGATTCGACGGGTCCGAAGTCGACGACTGGACAGGGTTCCGGGCGGAGACACTGGACGGCTACCAGTTCACCCCGACCTACGGGGACGGTCTGCCGTGCATTTGGGACCCGGAGGACTGGGACGGCCAGGTGCCGCGCCTGGAGGTCGACGCGGCCCTGGACGAACTGATGGAGCGCTATGACGTGGTCCGCATGTACGGCGACCCGCCGTACTGGACCAGCGAGATGGCCGCCTGGCAGGCCCGCTACGGCGAGAAGCGCGTCACGGAGTGGCAGACCTACCGCGTGGTGCAGATGCACGCGGCCTGCGAGCAGCTTCTGACGGACGTCACGAAGAAGGACACCCTGTTCCGGCACGACGGCTGTGAGACGACGTCCATCCATGTTCGTAACGCCCGTAAGGCTGCGCGGCCGGCGAAGCGTTACGTCCTGCGGAAGGCCGCCGCCCACCTGAAGATCGACTTCGCCGTCATCTCGGTCGTCACTCACGAGGCGGCCAGCGACGCCATCGCGGCCGGCCTGAACAAGCCGAAGAAGAAGTCCACCGTCATCGTCCTGTGAGGGAAGGGGGTGCTGCCGTGCTGGCCAAGGACCGTACCCCCGCTGAGTGGGTGGCCTATCTCGCTCGTGTCCATGAGGGCCTCCAGTCCGGCCTGGAGGAGCTGAACCGGTACTACGAGGGCAAGCAGCCACTGGCGTACCTCGATGAGGAGCTGCTGGAGGAACTCGGGGAGCAGCTCAAACAGGTGGTCATCAACTGGCCCCGGCTGGTGGTGGATGCTCTTGACGAGCGCCTGGACGTCGAGGGGTTCCGGTATGCCGACGACGAGTCCGCGGCTGACGATCTGTGGAAGATCTGGCAGGCCAACGACATGGACAACAAGTCCCAGCAGGCGCACGTCGACGCGCTCGTAATGCGCCGCTCGTTCCTGGTCGTCGGGACGAACGAGCGGGACGCGGCCACGCCGCTGCTGACGGTCGAGTCCCCGCTTCAGATGCAAGTCGACTGGGACCCGCGGACTCGTGAGGTGCGGGCGGCGCTGAAGCGGTGGCACGAGCAGGACCCGCTGACCGACGCGGTCACTGACCGGTATGCGGCCCTGTACCTGCCCGACAAGACCGTCTACTACAGGCAGACCTCGGTTACGTCCTGGCAGGAGACCGGCCGGGACGAGCACAAGCTGGGTGAGGTCCCGGTGGTGCCGCTGGTGAACCGGGGCCGCATCATGAAGCCGGGCGGCGTCTCGGAGCTGGCGGACGTCATCCCGGTCTCTGACGCGGCCTGCAAGATCGCATCGGACATGATGGTGTCCGCCGAGTTCCACGCGATGCCGCGCCGGGTGGCGTTCAACGTCGACGAAGAGGACTTCAAGGACGCCAATGGCAACCCGGTGTCGAAGTGGTCCCGGATCGCCGGCCGTATCTGGGCCATGGGCAAGCGGCGCGGCGCCGGCGAGGACGGCGGCGCGGACGTGATCCAGTTCCCCGAGGCGCAGCTGTCGAACTTCCACTCCACCATCGAGCTGCTGGCCCGGATTGTGGCCGCGCTGTCGGGGCAGCCGCCGCACTTCCTGGGCCTGGACACGAACAATCCGCCCAGCGCGGACGCGATTCGGTCCGCTGAGACGCGCCTGGTGAAGCGGGCCGAGCGGCGGCAGGACTCGTTCAGCGGCTCCTACGAGCGCATGAACAGGCTCATCCTGCGGTTCCGCGACGGCGGCTGGGATCCGCGGTCCTGGAACCTGGAGACGTTGTGGCGTGACCCGTCGACTCCGACGTTCGCGCAGAAGGCAGACGCCGTTGTCAAGCTGGTCCAGGCGGACATCCTGCCGCGCGAGCAGGCCCGTGAGGATCTCGGCTACACCGCGGTGCAGCGGCAGCGGATGCGGCAGATGGACCGGGATGCTCTGGACCGGGTTGTCGGCGCCGACTACGCGGCCGAGTATGCGCCGGGGCCCAACGCCTCACCGGACGGGCCGCCTGACCCGGCCGTGGCGGGGTAGGCCGTGGTCGACGAGGCACTGCGCGCTGTCGCGCTGGCCCAGTACCGGCGGCAGCAGGCTCTCGTGCGGCGCGCGGCCAACCGGGTTCAGGCGGTGTGGCGGCAGATCAACCGGTCGGACATCACCGGCTCGTGGGAGCAGCTGTCGCCGCTCCTGGTGGCCGCCGTGGTGGAGGCGCAGACCGAGGCCGCGCGGCTCGCTGACCCGTACCTGGATGAGGTCCTGGCCGCCGAGCATGCTGATCCGGCGGCTGTCGGACGGGTCAATCCGTCCGCGTTCGCGGGGATCGCCTCGGACGGCCGTCCGCTGCTGTCGCTGCTCTATCAGCCGGTCATCGACTGGAAGGTGCGGATGCTGGCCGGGCAGTCCATGCAGGACGCGTTCCACGGGGCGATGACCAGTGCGCTGCGGATCACCGCGACGCAGGTAGCCGATGCGGGCCGCGGAGCGACCGGGGTGGCGATGGCGGGCCGGCGGACGATCCAGGGCTACGTGCGGGTGGTCAACCCGCCGGCCTGCAGCAGGTGCATCATCCTGGCGGGCAAGGAGTTCGGCTGGAACAAGGGGTTCCAGCGGCACCCGCGGTGCAAGTGCATTCACCTGCCGACCACGCTGATCGCCCGGAACCAGCACCGCCGCGGCTCGCTCGGCGAGGGCGGCGGCTTCCTGGACCCGGACGCCTACTTCAGCCGGCTCTCGGCGGCCGAGCAGGACCGCATCTTCGGTAGGGCGGGTGCCCGTGCGATCCGGGAGGGCGCCGATATCGCGCAGGTCGTCAACGCCCGCCGCGGTATGTACACCGCGGACGCCTACGGGCGCCGGGTGGCGGCGACCCGCGAGGGCGCCACCCGCCGCGGTGCGTTCTGGCGGCAGGAGCGGCGCCGTGCCATCGACCGCGGCCTGGTCGACTCTCGCGGCCGGGACTTCCGGCTGCGGACGCCGCGCCTGATGCCCGAGGAGATCTTCCGGCTCGCCGAGAGCCGGGATGAAGCGCTGGCCATGCTGCGGCGTTTCGGCTACCTGACCTGACCCCGGCGCAATGCTGGCGGTCCCACCCTCCTGCAACGGGAGCAGTAATGAGCACACCGACCCCTACCGAGCCGATCGACCCGGGCGCGGGCAACCCGCCGACCCCGGCCGCGGACCCGGCCGCACCTCCAGCACCCGTAACCGACCCGGCCACGCCGCCGGAGCCCGGCACCGGAGACGATCCGCCGCTGGGTCCGGCCGGGGAGAAGGCCCTGGCCGCGTGGAAGAAGCGGGCCAGGGACGCCGAGCAGCAGACCAGGGACCAGGCCGCGCGGCTCAAGGAGTACGAAGACCGCGACAAGACCGAGGCCGAGAAGCAGGCGGACGCCCTCAAAGCCGCCCAGGACCGCGCCGAGCAGGCCACCCGGCTTGCCGTGTCCGCGAAGGTCGAAGCCCTTGCGGCAGGCCGCTTCCAGGACCCCCTGGACGCAGTGGAGGCGCTGCGCAGCGGCTCCTACGTCACCGGTGAGGGCGTGGTCGACGCTGCGGCCATCACGGCGGCCCTGGACGACCTGCTGACGCGGAAACCGCACTGGGCTGCCGCCGAGCCGGGCCCGCGTACACCGCGGCCGGACCCGGCGCAGGGTGCCCGGCCGGGAACGCCGCCGAACCTCACGCAGCAGATCAGCGAGGCGGAGAAGGACGGCAATCACAAGCTGGCGCTGGCGCTGAAGACGCAGCAGCTGCGCGAGCTGAAGACCCCCACCAAGTAGGGCAGGCCGCGGGCCGGGCCCTCACCCGAGAAAGGAGCGGCCATGGCCGCAGTCAGCGGGCAGGGTACGACCTACAACCTGCCGAACTACCATGGACAGCTTTACTCGGTCACGCCGACCGAGACGCCGTTCCTGGCCGCGATCGGCGGCCTGTCCGGCGGGAAGCGCACCAAGAGTGTCGAGTTCGAGTGGCAGACCACCGACCGGCGCACGTCGGCCGCGAACAACTCCGTTGTCGAGGGCAACAACGCCCCGACCGGCGTGGCCCGGTCCCGGTCGAACGTCACCAACGTGGTGGAGATCCACCAGTCCGCGGTCGAGGTGTCCTACACCAAGCAGGCGGCGACCGGCATGTATTCCGGTATCAACATCGGCTCGGACGACGGCGCCGTGGACGACGAGCTGACCGCGCAGATCAGCGCCGAGCTGGAGTCGATGGCCGTCGACGTCGAGCTGTCGTTCCTCACGGGTGTCTACGCCAAGCCGGCGAGCAACGCGACCGCGCGCAAGACCCGCGGTCTGCTCACGGCGATCACGACGAACGTGAACGCCAACGGCGGCACCGCCCGCGCCCTGTCCAAGGCGATCGTCGATGCCACTCTGGCGACGATGTTCGGCAACGGGGCGAAGCTGCCGCAGGACTCGACCGTGCTGATGACCGGGCCGGGACAGAAGGTGAACCTCACCAACCTGTACTCCACGGCGACGCTGAACCAGCCGACCATGACCCGCAACATCGGCGGCGTGAACATCGACACGCTGGTCACGGACTTCGGGACCTTCGGCGTGATGCTCAACCGGTGGATGCCGGCCGGGCAGATCGCGGTCGTGGACCTGTCGGTGTGCGCTCCGGTGTGGCTGGAGATCCCCGGCAAGGGCATGCTGTTCGCCGAGCCGCTCGCCAAGGTCGGCGCGGCCGAGAAGTGGCAGCTGTACGGGGAGGTCGGCCTGGAGTACGGCCCCGAGTCCTACCACGGCCTGATCAAGGACCTCACGTAAGGAGACGGCAGCATGCCGAAGTTCGAGAGCACGAAGTTCCGGGGGCTGACTCTCCAGGACGACAAGGGCATCTGGGCCCGGTTCGAGGGCGGGGTCTTCGAGACCTCGGATGCGGCCGTGGCCAAGCGCCTGAGGGCCCTCCCGGAGGACTACGAGGTGTCCGAGGTGAAGGCCGCGGCCAAGTCCGACGACCAGGGCACCGGCGGCCAGGCCGCGTCCAAGCAGTAGGGGGCGGCCGTGGCTCTCGCGACGCTCGACGACCTGGCGGACCGGCTGGGACGGGACCTCACGGACTCGGAGAAGCGCCGGGCAACGGCCTGGCTGGAGGACGCCACGGCCCTGATCCTGAAGCGGTTCCCGCAGTACGAGACGGCACCCGGCGCGGTCTCGAAGAAGGTCTGCTGTGCGATGGTGCTGCGGGCGCTGACCAACCCGGACGGCAAGCGGCAGGAGTCCATCGACGACTACTCGTACACGATCGACTCCTCGCGTTCGCGCGGTGAGATCTATCTGTCCGACGAGGAAGCCGACGAGCTGCGGCCGGCCGGGAGCGGCGCGTTCAGCATCGTCCTGGGGGCGTCGTGAACGTCGACGGGGTTCTCGCCGCGGGGCGGGCCGCCGAGGAGTTGCGGATGCGGGACACTGTCCGCCTCTACGAGCAGGCCCCGGACCTTTTCGACCGGGCCACCGGGACCACGGTGCCGGGCGCGAAGACGACGCTGTACGAGGGCAGGGCCCGCGTGAAGCCGATCGCGCAGGCGGCCGGTGAGGACGTCCAGGCCGGGGACCGTGAGGTCCGCCTGCTGGAGTACCAGGTGTCCCTGCCGTGGGGTGCCCGGCTGCCTGCCGGAACGCGTGTGGTGCCCGGCATGCAGGTGGAGGTCCTGGGCTCCCTGGACGCCCGCATGGCCGGGCTGATCCTGTGGGTCACCGGGGCCAACTTCGGTGACCAGGTGACCGCCTGGCGTCTGATCACGGAGGACCGGTCCTGATGGACAACCGTTTCGACATGAGTGATGTCCGGCGCCTGGAGCGGCATCTGGCCCGCAGCATTCCCCGGCTCCGGCGGGATGCCCGTGCGGTCACGATGCGGGGCGCCGTGAACATCAAACGCGACTGGCGGGCCAACGCCCGGCAGACCGCGGGCAAGCACGGCCGTCTCTACCCGCGCAGCATCGGCTTCGACTTCGCCGCCTACGGCCCGGACATCTGGATGGCCGTCATCGGCCCGGACAAGGTCGGCCCGCAGGGCGCGCTGGGCAACCTGCTGGAGTACGGGTCGGTGCACAACCCGCCGCACAACGACGGCGGCAGGGCCCTGGCCGCGGAATTGCCACGCTTCGAGGCCCAGATACAGCTGCTCGCCGAGCGCGGCCTGGCCTGGTGGTGACCCGATGGCCACCACTCCCGAGGTGCTGCCGCACATGGACGCCGTCCAGGCGGCCCTGACAGCCGTCGGGCTGACCGTGTATGTGGGCGGCACCCCGGCCGGTAATGGCTGGACCGCGCCGGACAAGTTCGCGGTCCTCTACCCGGATCCGGGGATGGCGCGCTGTGAGTCCCTCGCCGACGAGCGCACTGATTTCGACTCCACCATGCAGATCACCTGTGTCGGAGGAGACCCGGTGCGCGCCCTGTGGGTGGCGGACCGCGTCCGCCGGGCACTGGCCGCCCCGCTGGCCGTCCAGGGCCGGGCCTGCTGGCCGGCCGAGGACCTGGGCGGTCCGCCCCTGGCCCGGGACGACGACGTCACCCCGCCGCTGTTCTATGTCCCGGTCCAGTACCGGATCTGTTCCACACCTGCCTGATGGAGGGCACCCATGGCAACTCTCGCAACCCAGGCCATCGCCCTGGCCGGCCTGAACCCCACCTACGCCAACGCGGCGGCCGGCGGCGACAAGGCCGAGTGCGGCGACCGTAACTTCCTGCACGTCAAGAACGGTTCGGCGTCCAGCGTCACCGTGACGCTCACCGCGACCGCATCGGTGCGCGGCCAGGCCGTCTCCAACCTGACCGTGTCCGTGCCGGCGTCCGGTGAGCGGATGATCGGCCCGCTCCAGCCGGACCTGTTCCTGTCCCAGACCGATGGCCTGTGTGCCGTCGGCTACAGCGCCGCCGCCTCGGTCACGGTCGCCGCCCTGCGTATCTGACACGCCCAGACCTGAGACCCGCCGGGTCTCTCTCCGATTCCGCCCCGTGCCAGCCGGCTGGGGCTTTTCTATGCCCTGGAGGGCCCCATGGCTGACCTGATCAGCGACGGCAAGACCCGGGTGGCGTGGCTGTCCACCGTCGCCAACATCAACGCGCCGGCCGTCGCCGAGCTGACCGCCGGCGCCGACTACACCAAGCGGATCACCCCCGACGGTCTCAAGCTGGACCCGTCCACGGCGGACGTCGACACGTCCTCGCTCGCCTCGACCTTCGACACCAAGACGGTCGGCCGCGTCGGCTTCGACACGGAGCTGACGTTCAAGCGCGGCGACACCCCGACCGACGATGCCCCTTACTCGACACTCAAGTACGGGGTGTCCGGGTTCCTGGTCGTGCGCCGCGGCACCGCCTACACCACCGCGTGGGCCACCGGCCAGAAGGTCGAGGTGTACCCGGTCACCTGCGGCGAGCCGCAAAACAGCTCGCCGGCGGCGAACGAGGTCATGAAGTTCGTCTCCCCGATGAAGGTGACGGACGCCCCGGCGACCTCGGCGACGGTCGCCTGATGGCCCGGAACATCGCCGACATCCTCAAGCAGGCCAAGCCCCGGGAGCGCACCGTCATGGTGTGCATCCGGGGCGACCTCGCCGGCGAGGCGGAACGCCTCTCGGACGAGCTGGCCAAGGTGTCGGAGGACTGGGAGCCGGCCGATCTCACCGAGGAGCACCCGGGCCGGAAGATCGCGGCCCGGCTCAAACAGGTCCGGGACCAGGCGCGCGAGGCCGAAGTGCCGTTCACCTTGCGGTACATCGGCGACCGGGCGTACTCCGACCTGCTGGCCGCGCACCCCTCGGACAAGGACGAGGAACTGTTCAACAGCGACACGTTCCCGCGCGCCCTGATCGCTGCCTCGAGCGTCGACCCGGTGATGTCCGAGGACCAGGTGACCGAGTTGTTCGAGGTCATCAACGAGGGCGAGATCAAGAAGCTGTTCGATGCCGCGTGGGACGTCCACAACAGCGCGGACACCGTCCCTTTCTCGCTGGCCGCCTCCGCACTCCTGGCGGGCCTTGGCGGCGTGAGCTAGAAGCAGCCCGCGCCTGGGGCGTGCCCAGGTCCGTCTTCCTGGGCCGCGTGGTCGCCGACGGCGAACCGTTGTGGCTCTCGGAGGACCGGGCCTGGGCGCTGGCCCTGCTCGACGTCGAGGCGGACGCCTGCCCCGACTGCGGCCAGCCCTGGGGCGAGGCCACCGACCAGGCCAACGAGTTCGCCTACCGGGCCGACCTGATCCGCTGCCACGCCTGCACCACCTCGGCGAAGACGGTCCGCGCCTATCAGGACAAGGGCGGATCCGGCGACGGCCTGCACGTCCACCTCGAACGAACCACATAGACGACGGGGGGTGAGCCGTGGCCACCCGTACCGTCACCGTCCGGCTGCGCGCGGACATCAACCAGTACACCCGGTCGATGCGGCAGGCCGCCAGCCAGACTTCCCGCCTCGCCGGTATCGGGGCGACGGTCGGTACCGCGATGCTCACCGGGTTCGCCGTCGCCGCCGCGTCCGCAGCGAAGTTCGACAAGGCCCTGTCCAACGTCCGCGCCGTCACCGGGGCGAGCACGGCCAAGATGAGCAAGCTGCGCGCGGCAGCCCTGGAAGCGGCGAAGACCACCCAGTACACCGCGACCCAGGCCGCGGACGCCGAGGCGGAACTGGCCCGCGCCGGCGTCTCGGTTGCGGACATCACCGGCGGCGCCCTCAAGGGCTCGCTGGCGCTGGCCGCGTCCGGGCAGATGGACCTCGCCGATGCCGCGGTCATCAGCGCGCAGGCGATGAACACGTTCGGCCTGCACGGCAAGGATGTCAGTCACATCGCCGATGTCCTGTCCGCGGCGGCGAACAAGAGCGCGGCCGACATGCACGGCCTCGGACAGTCCTTGCGGATGGGTGGTCTGCTCGCCAACCAGACTGGCCTGTCCCTTGAGGACACGGTCGGCACGCTGGCCGCGTTCGCCGACCATGCCCTGATCGGCTCCGACGCCGGTACCTCGCTGAAGGTGATGTTGCAGCGGCTGGTGCCGCAGTCGGCTGAGGCGCAGCGCGCCATGGACAAGATCGGCTTCAGCGCTTACGACGCCGAGGGCAACTTCGTCGGCCTGGAAGAGCTGGCCCGGCGCATGAAGACGTCGTTCTCGAAGCTGACGCCCGAGGCCCGCAACGCGGCCATGGCGACCATCTTCGGCGCGGACGCCGTCCGCTCGGCGACGATCCTGTACGAGCTGGGCGCCGACGGGATCCGCGGCTACACCAAGGCCGTCAACGACCAGGGCGCCGCCGGCCGTATGGCCGCGATCCAGACCGACAACCTGATCGGCGACCTGGAGCGGCTGCGCAGTGCGATCGAGGTCGCGCTGATCGAGGGCGGCAGCGCGGCGAATGGCACGCTGCGGACGATGGTCCAGTGGGTGACCCGCCTGGTCAACGCGTACAACGGCCTGCCGCCCGAGTTGCAGCACGCTGTGACGCTGTTCACGGGAATTGGCGGCGCAGTCACTCTCGCTGGCGCGGGGTTGCTTCTGCTGCTGCCGCGTATTGCCTCCACACGGACAGCGCTTGCCTCTCTCGGGGTCACGGCCGCTCGCACGCGGACGACTCTCGGGCTCTTGGGCAAGGCGACCGCGATCCTTGCTGCTCTGGAGGCCGTGTCCTACGCGACGCAGAAGGTCCGTGACCAGTTCAAGGAAGCCCCGCCGTCGGTGTCGAAGCTGGCCAACAGCTTCGTTGACATGGCGAACTCGGGGAAGGTCAACGGCGAGGCCCTGAAGAAGCTCGGGGGCGACCTGGACGTGTTCGGCGAGGCTGTCCAGCGGGTTGCTCACCCGGACTGGAAGGCCCGCTCCACGGACATCGTCAACAGCCTCACGCTGAACCTGACCAAGGGGATGATGGAGGCCCAGATTCCCCTGGACGAGGCCCAGGACAAGATCAAGGCTGTCGACTCGGCTCTGGCGGAACTGGCGTCAGGCGGGAACGCCGACCTTGCGGCGAAGAGCTTCGATCGGCTCGCCGAGGCCGCGCGTAAGGACGGCACCAGCAAGGAGAAGCTCCTTACCCTGCTGCCGCAGTACACGGATGCGCTCGCCAGCGTGGACACGCAGAACAAGACGGCCGGGTCGTCTCAGGAGGAGCTGGCGCAACAGCTCGGTATCACCGCTGACGAGATGGGTGACCAGCGCACGGAGGCGGAGAAGCTCTCCGACGCCCTCAACACCCTCAACGGTGTGGCGATCTCGACGGCCGAGCGGGAGATCAGCTTCCGGCAGTCGCTGGCCGATCTGACGCAGGCCGTGAAGGACAACGGCCACTCGCTGGACGTCACGTCGGACAAGGGCCGGAAGGTCAAGTCCGCGTTCCTGGATGCGGCCAAGGCCGCCATGGAGCACGCCCAGGCCATCGCCGAGCAGACCGGCAGCCAAGTCCAGGGGCAGGCGGCGCTGGAGACGGACATCGGTCTGCTGCGCAAGCAGATGCGGGCCGCCGGGTTCAGCAAGGACGCCATCGACAAGCTGACCGGGGCCTACCTGCGGCTGCCCGTGTCGAAGACCACCAGCGTCAGGGCGGACACGAAGGCCGCTATGAGCGATCTGCAGGCGGTACAGCGGAAGATCGCCAACACCAAAGGGAAGAGCGTCACCGTCAACGCTCTGACCAAGTCCGCCGAGGCTGCCCTCAAGAGCCTCGGGTTCAAGGTCACCCACATGAAGGGCGGGAAGGTGTCCATCACCATCCCGACGGGTGGCCCCGCCTCGGCGGTCGGCACCATCCAGGGCTACATCAACGGGATGCACGGCAGGACCGTCACCGTCACCATCAACGGCGTGAAGACGGGCGTGGACCCGGAGCAGTACTACTCGCAGGGTCCCCACAAGTCGAACGCCAACGGCGCCATCTACTACGCCGACGGCGGCATGCGCGAAAACCACATCGCGCAGATCGCCAAGGCGGGCACGTGGAGGGTGTGGGCCGAAGACGAGACCGGCGGCGAGGCATACATCCCCCTCGCCCAGTCGAAGCGGACACGGTCCCGGAAGATCGCCGCCGAGACGGTGCGCCTGCTCGGAGGACAGGTGCAGTGGTTCGCCTCCGGCGGCCTGGCCGGCTTCACCTACACGCCCACCGGGCAGGCGGTGCTGGGTGGTCCGTCGGATGCGAAGCAGCGCTACGACCAGGAGATCGCCGACCTGAAGAAGGCGTGGGAGGACCTGAACAAGGCGCTCAAGGACCAGAAGAAGGCCGCCGACAGCCTCAAGGCGGCCGAGAAGAACCTGGCCAGCGTCCGCAAGGGCCACCACACCACGGCCCAGCTGCGGTCCGCGCAGGAGCGGGTCGACAAGGCCAAGTCGACGAAGAAGAAGGCCGACGCCAAGGTCCGTGAGGAACGGCAGGACGTCTACGACGCCGACAAGGAGCTGGGGCTGGCGAAGGGAGCCAAGGCTCCCAAGTCGTTCAACCTGAAGGCATACGAGACTCAGCTGAACGAGTCGGTCGCCGCGACCGAGAAGTGGCGCAAGAACCTCAACAAGATCGGCAAACGGGGCGGCAAGGAACTCCAGGCGATGCTGGAGGGCATGGGCGAGGAAGGCTACGCCCTCGTCAACGCCCTCGCGGGCGCGTCGGACAAGCAGTTCAAGTCCATCGTGTCCAAGCTCCAGAAGACGGGCGACCTGGCGAAGGCGACGCTGGCCGACTTCACCAAGCAGCTGAACGCGAACACGAAGGAATCGCAGCAGTTCGCCGCCGACTTGCAGAAGCTGGCCGCCCAGGGCTTCGGCGACCTCGCCCAGGCCCTCGCCGCGCAGGGCGACGCCAACGCCATGACCCTCGCCCACCAGGCCGCCTCCGACAGCAAGGCCGCCGCCGCGGCGAACAAGTCCGTCAGCCAGGCCCAGGGGGCGCTCACCGGCGAGGACCTGGCCAACAGCCTCGTGCTGCTGTCGACGCTGCGCGGCGGCCCGAACCGCGGGTTCGCCGAGCTGATCGCCGCTGGCCTGGACGTGGCCACCATCCGCGCCCTGGTCCCGAAGATGACCAAGCAGATCGCCGCGCTGCCGTCCGCGAACAAGGACACGTTCGTGCGGCAGTGGGTGCAGCAGGGCGGCAAGGCCATGGCCGTCGGCGGCATCCTCACACGGCCCACGATGGTCCTCGGCGGCGAGGCCGGCGTGCCCGAGGCATGGATCCCGTGGAACCGGTCCGCCCGCTCCAGGGCGCTGCTGGCGAAGTCCGCGGCGGCGATGGGCTACCAGCTGGTGCCCGCCGGCCGGTACCGGGGTGCGCCGTCCACGGCCGCGGTGGCGCGCGAGGTGTCCAAGCACATCGAGGTGCACCTGCACGGCGCCAAGCAGTCCACGGCCGAGCAGGCGCACGACCTGGCCCGCGTCATCAACTTCGTGGGCTGACAGAGAAGGGGGTCGGGATGCCGTACACGCCGGGGGCGGTCCTGGACGGGCTGGGCGCGAGCCTGGGCGCCCTGCGCCTGGGCGCGGTCGACGACACGGGGGTGGCTTGGATCTTCCAGACCCTGGACGGCTGGGACTCGCCCGATATCCGCTCCGAGTTCTCCGAACGGGAGGGCGACCATGGGGCGTGGGCATCTCCGGTCTACCTCGGCGCCCGGCCGCTCACCCTCGCGGGCACCATCGTCGCGCCCTCCAGGGATCTCCTGGACCAGGCGATGGAGCGGCTGCAAGCGGCGGCCGGCCTCGGGGACACCGTGCTGACGGTGTGGGAGTCCCGACCGAAGCAAGCTGTAGTGCGGCGGTCGGGGAAGCTGCTCATCCAGTACGTCACCGACACGACCGCCACGTATTCGGTGATGGTGACGGCCGCCGACCCGCGCCGCTACAGCACGACCCTCCAGACGGGTTCGACGCTCCTGCCGTCGACGTCGGGCGGCCTCGCCCCGCCGCTCACGCCGCCGCTCACCAGTACCGCGGAGACCGTTCAGGGTCAGATCACCGCCTTCAACGAGGGCACGTTCGAAACCAAGCCCGTCCTGATCGTGGACGGCCCCGTGGTGGCGCCGCAGATCCTCGTGCAGATGCCCGACGCGTCGGTGGTGTTCCTCAACTACTCCGAAACCCTCGGCGAGGGAGAGCAGTTGGTCATCGACACCGATGCGCACAGCGTGATCCTCAACGGCAACGCCTCCCGCCGCCGGTTCCTCACCCTGCCCACGGGATGGCCGACGATCCCCGCCGGTGCGGTCGTCACGTTCCAGTTCCGTTCCTCGTCCATGAACAGCACCGCGCAGCTGACTATCCGCTGGCGTTCTGCCTGGCTGTGAAAGGAGACCCGCCGTGGTAGCGGTCAACCCTGCCTGGATCGACAGCGTCGCCCTCGACGCGTTCCGTCTGCGCCGCATCGACTCGCTGATGGTGATGAGCAACGGCCTGGACCCGTTGGGCGCCCGCACGGGCATCCTGCCCGGCTCGAACTCCTTCAACGTGACCGTGTCCGGCACCACCATCACCGTCGGCACCGGCATCACGAGCCTCTACTACGCCGGACAGGGCACCTACCGAATCGCCATCACAGCCGCATCCACCCTGACCCTGGACGCACCACACGCAACGCTGCCCCGCGTCGACCTGGTGTATCTGCGAGTGTGGGACAACTCCGTCGACGCCTCGGGCCTGAACAAGGCCGATGTTGTCTACCTGGCGGGGACCCCGTCATCGTCGCCGTCCGCGCCGACCCCGCCGGGCACCCAGATCTACATGCGGCTCGCCCACATCACGGTGCCGGCATCCGGTGGCGGCGCGCCCACCGTCAACACCACGGTGAGGCCGGTCACCGTGGCCGCCGGCGGGATCCTGCCCACCACCACCGCCCCGTCGACGCCCTACACCGGCCAGTACTACGACGACGGCACCACCCTGTGGCGGTGGGACGGCAGCGCCTGGAAGGGAATCAACCCGCTCCTGCCGTCCTCATCCGAGCAGATCTCGTTCCCGTCCTCGCCCGCCACCGGGTCGTTCACGGACTTCACGGCTGCTCAGTGGCCGCCGCTCACGGTGATCGTGCCCCCGTCGGGCATGCTGAAGATCACGATCGGGGCCGCCTGCCTGAACACCAACACGGCCACCTCGACGGCGTGGTGCCGCTGGCGGTCCTCGGGCGGCCTCACCGAGTCCGCGACCGACACGAACTCCGTCTCCACGATCGGCAGCCGCGTCTACGCCTCCCGCACCGTGCTCCGCAAGGGCCTCACCCCCGGTGCCAGCGTGACGCTCACCCCGCAGTACAACGTCAGCTCCTACAACTCCGGGGCAACGTCGGTCACGGGCGGGCAGCTGATCGTGGAGCCGATCGCAGGATGACCGCCGTCGAACTCGCCTGGTACGGCTGCGACCTGCGCACCGGCGGCATCGTCGAGGACCTGCCCTCCCTCAAACCGACCGGGGCACTGACACGGAAGCTGGGAGCGCAGACCACGCTCCAGCTGGAGCTGTCCCTGGACGGCGCCCCACGGGAATGGGAGGCGGCGACAGCACCGGGCCGCTCCCTGCTCGTCGCCGTCGACACGAACACCGACACGCCCGTCTGGGCAGGCGGCGTCCTCACCCGCGACGGCGGCAGCGCGAACAGCGTGCAGCTCGGCGCCGGCACCCTTGAGGCGTACCTGGACGCCCGGTTCCCCGGCACCCAGACCCTCATCGGCGCCGACCAGGCCGCCGTCATTGCTGCCCTCGTCACTCCGGCGCTGGCCGGCGGCCCGCCGATCGTCATCGACGCCCCGCCCACCGGCACGGTCATGGACTACCTGTCCAGTGACGGCGACGACAAGACGGTCCTGTCCTGTCTGACCGAGGTCATGGGCCTGGACGGCGCCCCCGAGTGGACCATCGACGTGGCCTGGAACCCGGGGCACAACGGCTTCCAGTTCCCGCTGAGGGTCCGCAAGCAGATCGGCCTCCAAGCCCCCAGCCCTGAGGCGGTGTTCGACTTCCCGGGCTGCGTCGCCGAGTACCAGCTGACCGAGTCCTACGAGCAGGGCAAGGGCGCCTCCCGCGTCATCGCCCGCGGCGAGGGCGAGGGCGCCTCCCGGCTCACCTCCGCCCCGCAGGAAGCCGGCGCGCTCATCGCGAACGGCTGGCCCGTGTGGGAGTACCGCTACACCCCGTCCACCGGCATCACCGACCCCGACCAGCTGACCGCGCACGCCGCATCCTCGCTCACCCTCATGGCCCAGGGCGCCCAGGTCTGGACCGTGCAAGGGGTCGCCTCCCGCTCACCCCGCCTCGGCACCGACTTCGCACTGGGCGACACCGTCCGCGTCACCGTCGAACACTCCCGCCGGCACCCGGACGGCGCCGACATCGTCGCCCGCTGCTGGGCATGGGAACTCGACCCGGGCGCGGACCGGGTCCGCCTCCTGGTAGAGGAGAACTGAATGCCCCGCCAAGTCGACCAGCTGCCGGCGGACGCCACCAGTCTGGCCCGCCGGGTCCGCGCCCTGGAGCGCGCACTCGACGAGCTGCGGGCCTCCCGCCGCGCCTCCCACACCACCATCTCCCAGGGCGCCATCCAGGTCGTCCGCCCGGGCAGCGACACGCCTGCCGCGGTCATGTCCACCGACCTCGGCGACGGCGAGGCCGGCTTCCAGACCAACTCCACCGACGGCACCACCTACGCCCGCCTGGAAGCGGGCGAGCTGACGTTCGGCGCACGGGACATCCCCCAGATCGTGCCGACCGGCATGCGCGCACGGATCGACGGCGGAACCCTCGACATCCAGTCCGGCATGATCTCCGGCGGCGCCCAGGCCCACATCCTCATGGCCTCCGGAGACAGCCCCCTCGCGCCCGGCAACGGCGCCCCCCTGATCAGCCTCATGTGGGACGGCGCCGGCAGCGCGGACATGATCGTGGACGTCTCCGGGATCCTGCTGCCCCGCAGCATGGCCTGGGGCACCGTCAGCATCACCCCGTCCGCCGCGAACACGCCCACCTCGTCGACCATCACCGGTCTCACCGTGCGGGGTTCGACGTTCATCGGGCTGGCCACCCCCGTCACGACTGCACCGGGGACTGTGGTGACCGGTGTCAGCGCGATCAACGCGTCATCCACCGGCGTCACGATCTGGCTGACCCGGACCACGACCGTCGCGACCTCCGTGAACTGGATAGTGATCGGCATATGAGCGCGAGCGACATCACCGTGTTCGAGCCCGCGAAGTACTACAGCGTGACCGCCCGCGACAACAACCCAGCCTGCCGCAACTTCGAGGACGTCTTCGACGTGCCGTACTTCTACTCCAACGCGGGCTCGAACTGCTCTGTGCAGTGCGGCGTCTGCGGCCAGCGCATGGAAATCCTCACCGCGGTCCTGCTCGACCCGCAGCCCGAATTCCCCTGACCCACCCTGTCCCGCCCCGCGCCGCCCGGCCGGGGCCTTCTGCATGTCTGGAGCACGCATGGCCGATCCGATGTCCGCGGCGCAGCTCGCTGCCGCTTTGAGAGCCGAGGGCCTGACCGTGAAGGAACGGTCCGGCTGGTCCGCCCACAACCGTGCCGGCCACGGCGCGTGGGGCCCGCTGAACGGCGTCATGATCCACCACACCGCGTCCGGTGACGGCACGGGCATCGTGGACCTGTGCTGGTCCGGCCGCTCCGACCTGCCCGGCCCGCTCTGCCACGGCGTCATCCACAAGGACGGCACCGTCACCCTGGTCGGCTGGGGCCGCGCCAACCACGCCGGCGTCGGCGACCAGGCCGCGCTGACCGCGGTCATCAACGAGTCGACCGCGCACCCGGCACCGGGCCGGGGCACGGTCGACGGCAACGCCCGGTTCGTGGGCTTCGAGTGCGTCAACCGCGGTGACGGCGACGACCCGTGGCCTGAGGCCCAGTTGGATGCGATAGCCCGGGCGAGCGCGGCCGTGTGCCGGTTTTACGGCTGGTCGGCGGATTCGGTGATCGGCCACAAGGAGTGGACGAACCAGAAGGTCGACCCGCGTGGCTTCACGATGGCGTCGATGCGGGGCCGGGTCATGAAGCGGCTCGGGGCCAAGCCGGAGGCGCCCAAGCCGTCGAAGCCGACCTACGAGCCGTTCCCCGGCGCCGGCTTCTTCAAGGCCGGCCGCCGCTCGCCGGCCATCGCCGCCATGCACAAGCGGCTCGTCGCCGAGGGCTGCAACCGGTACAAGTCCGCGACCGGTCAGGACGTATGGGGCTCCGGTGACGTCGCCTCGTATGCGGTCTGGCAGCGGAAGCTGGGCTACTCCGGTGCGGCGGCCGACGGCATCCCGGGCGCTACGTCCTGGGCCAAGCTCCACGTCCCCAACGTCTGAGGCGGGCTCGTGATCCTGAACCTGACGCCGCACCCGATACGCCTCTACTGGGACGAGCGTGAGGACGGTATCGACGACCTCGAACCGCACCTGCGCGAGGTGATCCCGCCCGAGCCAGTGCCCGCGCGGCTTGCCACGATCGAACTCGGCGGCGGCATCACCTTCGAGATGGTCGAGTTCGGGCACGCCCAGAACCTCCCGCCCAAGCGGGACGGCCACCAGTACGTCGTCTCCCTCGTCGTCGCCCTCGCCCTCGCGGACCGGCGCAGCGACCTGCTCGTCCCCTACCGCGAGGTCCGCAACGCCTCCGGAACCGTCATCGGCTGCCGCTCCTTCGCGCAGCCCGTCTGAGAAAAGAGCCCCCCATGAAGTTCTTCACCGATCTCGCCGAGCGCACCATCGCCACCTACCTGGAGGCGTTCCTCGGCCTGCTCCTCGCGTCCAGCATCGTCGACCTGTCCACGGCCAAGGCCGCCGCGGTCGCCGCGATACCGGCCGGCCTCGCCGTCGTGAAGGGCGCCCTGTCCTCGCTCGTCGGCTCGTCGTCCTCTGCTGCGGCCCTGCCGGGGGGTGAGGGATGACTGTCCCGGCCGCGGATGTGGCTGTCGAGCTGGAGCGGCTGCGTGGCACGGTCACGACCGGGTTTGCTGAGGTCAAGGGTTCGCTGGCGGTGGTGGTCGAGCGGACGGCCCGCACGGACGAGGCGGTGAAGCAGCTGCGTGAGGACATGGACAAGGCGGTCGGCGGACTCCGTGCGGACACCGAGGCCGAGCTGAAGAAGCGGGACGACGCCACCGAGGCGCTGCGCACTGACGTCGAGGCGCTGAAGCAGGGGCGTTGGCCGCTGGGTCAGATCGGCGCCCTGGTCGCCGTGGCCGGTGCCGCGACCGGAGCCGCCGCTCTGTTCCTCCGCTGACCCAAACCCGAGCGGCCCCGTTCCTCCCCACGGTGGGAGGAACGGGGCCGCTTTCGTGCGTTCAGGGTCAGTTCAGGGCTTCGATCGCCTTGAGGATCAGGGCGCGCGCCTCAGCCCCGTACACGGCCATGGTGCGCAGTTGCTCGAACGCGGTCAGATACAGGGTGATCTCAGAGGGCTGGGTGACGCGGACGCGGGCCGACAGCAGCTCCACCGAGACAAGCGTGTCGTCGTACACGTGGAACAGCTCCTGCGGCCACAGGACGCGCTCCCGCGTCGCGCTCGGAATGATGCCCAGCGACACCGAGGGAAGGGCCCCAGCGGTAAGCAGGTAGCCGAGCTGCGCGGCCATCGCATCAGCATCGCCCAGCTGGAAGTAGAGAACGCCCTCTTCGATGAGCATGACGAACCGGTGCCCCGCATCGTGGATGACCTTCGAACGTTCCACGCGTGCCGCTGCCGCGTCGTCGGCGTCGTCAGGCAGGCCCAGCAGCCGGGCGTTGGCCGAGAGCAGGGCGCGCGCATACCCCTCGGTCTGCAGAAGACCCGGAACCAGAGTGGGCGAGTAAATCCGGAACAGCTCTGTGGACTGGTACAGCTCAACGTAGCTGTCCTGCAAGCGTTTCAGTCCAGCTCGGACCTTGCGCCGCCACTCGACGTACTGCGACTCGGCATCCCGGGACTGGGCGATGATGTCCCCGGCCTGGTCCTCTGCGCCGCACGCGGCGCACCAGCTGCGGATGTCGTCCGGCGTGGGGGGTGTTCGCGCGTTCTCCAGGCGGGACGTCTTGGGGTGTGTCCAGCCGCAGCGAACGGCCAGCTCAGTTCCGGTGATCCCGGCGTCGGCGCGTAGGTCCCGCAGACGCTGCGCGACGCGTTCGCGCGCTGCCTGGGCCGTGGAGGACGGGGAGATGGGCATGAGCTGGCCGTGCACCTTCCGTGCTAGTTGATCTCGTACTCGGCATGCGGGATGGCGCGATCCCATACCGTCTCGAACGCCTGAGCGCAGAGCTTCGCGGCTGCGGGGTCCTCGCTGATCTCCCCGCCCGCCGAGGCGCCTTGGCCCGTGAAGTGGTTCCAACGGATCAGCTGGCCGTCGATCAGCCAGAAGTCGTTGCCCGGCAATGCGATGTCCGATGCGCGTCGGCGCGGCAGCCACCGGACCAGTTCGCCCGCCCCGATGTTGACGACAGTGCCCGCCTGCTCGAAGCGGATGTACTCACTGACCGGTTCGGAGACGATGCGGGCCCGGCGCACGACCACACCACGGGCAACAGTTCGGCGGACCAGTTCCACCCAGGGCGCCCAGTACGGCGAGGCGGGGTCTGTGTCGCGCTGCCCCGTGTTCTTCCAGCGGGTGAAGTCGTCGGCCTCACTGGTAACGCCGTAGGCATCCCGCATTTCCAGGTGAACGGCTGTGCGTTGTGCGCCGTCCAGGAGTTCATCGAAGCTGGGCACGCTCTGCCGCATCGCACGCCTTCCTCAAGATTGACACCATGCGTGCCGGGATCCTGACTACTGCCTCGTGGTTGGGGATGCCCACCGCATGTCCCGGTACCTCGAATGCGGCGCATTCCGCTTCGAGGTCCGTGTCCGGCTTCCACCCTTGGATGACCAGCTCGCATTTGCTCTCGTCGACCCAGACGGTGGGGCTCTCGCCTGTTCCGGTGTTGGGGTCGATTCCGATGAACCGTAGTGTCATCGCCGCCTCCGGCGCTCGTGGTGTTCACAGATGTTCATCACCGTTGCTGTCGAACCGTGAACGGTCAAGAGGGCGAATGCGCCATGAGCATTGCCGATCGACTGGTGTGAACATCGGTGAACATTCCTGGCTGTGCTGCACGTCACGCTTCTACTGTCGGCGGGTACGACAAGACCCCGGCAACCGTGCAACCGGTCCCGGGGCGTGGCCGACTGGTGAAGGAGTCGACATGCCGCACGCTACGATGAGCAGCACGATTCAGGAGATCCCCGCCGAGGTTCTTGACGCCCTGACGTTGCCCGACCTGGACGGCTTGCCCGACGCCAAGATGCGCGGCGCCGAATGCCTCTGGTGCCGGAAGCGGCTGACCGCGGAGACGGCCATCGACCTCGGCGTGCAGCGCGCCCCCATCGAGGACTCCTCATCCATCTCAGGGTTGAAGTGGTATCCGCGCGCCTGCCGGGGCTGTGTCGCCGACTGGGCACACCGCGGCCTCTTCGCCCACACGCCCATGTGCGACCTCTGCGAGACGGAAGAGACCGCCGCCAGCTGCATCGTCGGCCGCAGCCTCTACCGGCTCGTCAGGGACTGCCGCCGATGACGATTACCGCTGGCAGCGTCGGCTTGTGCTCCTGGTGCCGGTTCATCGCCACCGACCTACTGCTGATCCAGGTCCCGGCGGATGCCGGTTCTGGTCCGCGGCCGACCGCTCATTACGCGTGCGGCCGGTGCCGGAAGAAGCACGGCCTGGTCCCGTTCGACGAGCACCGGTCCACAGAAGACATCCGCCGGGAAGGCGCAGAATGACGAGGATCTGCCGCCGCTGCGACCAGCCCATCACCGGCCCGGCCGACGAGGTGTCGCCACTACGCCCGACCGGCGCCGTCCACACCGTGTACACCCACGCGGGCGGCCGATGCCCGAAGGTGCGGCAGCAGACCGCCCCGGCGCGCCGTATTCCGTAGACCCCCGCTGCCGGCGTAGTGCTCTCCCGCTGGCAGCGGTCCCGCGGCAGCGCCGACACCCCTTCGATGGGGGTTGCCGCGGGCCGACCCGCCGTCGTGCGTCTCCCCCGTGGCGCCGGCGGCGGGTCACCGCACGAGATCGGCGAGCGGCACGTCGAGAGCGTCGGCAATGCGCAGCAGCCATGACAGGCGTGGATCGGTCGTGCCGGCCTCGATGCGCTGGATGGTGGCCCGGTCGACGCCGCTCGCGTCGCGTAGGCCCTCCTGGGTGAGGTTGGCCCACAGGCGGGCTTCACGGATGCGTGTGCCGATCTCGCGGCGGCGCTGAAGGGTCCAGCCGTCGGGCGGAGTGATCGGCACTCGACAAACGCTCTAGGCAGAGTGACCATGAGTCAGCTTCTGGCCAGATGCTTTATTTGATCTTCGTCGCATCTCTACCCACGCGGCACCTGCACTGATGCATGATGCTTGGGAGGTCAGGCAATGATGCACGCATACCCGACAACTCTCACGCATCACGGAGGACACATGGTTCAGCTGGCTGGCTGCGAGGACAACGGTTGCCCCGGAATCTGGATCGACGGTGACCAGCTCCTCGCACAGGGCGCCACGGTCACGGATCAGGACATCCTGGCCCGCACCAATCCATCAGACAGCGAGAGCCTTGTCGCACTGCCGAAGCGCATGCTCGGGGAAGCAATGGCCTCCGCACTGACCCGCCTCATCGCCTGATGACCGAGCCGCTCGATGCTTACCAGCAGGCCCGGCTCAGCGCCCTGGGCCTGCGGCTGCGCGACCTTCGCGAGAAGGCCGGCGTGTCCGCGCGCGCCGTCGCGGCACGGGCGGACATCAACCAGTCGACCATGTCGCGGATCGAGACGGGGCGGATTCGGCCCTCGGCGGAGGTGCTGGGCCGGATCATCGCCGCGCTCGACTTGGACCAGGCGGCTGCGGACGAGCTGCATGACCTCCTGGGAGTGCTCCACACGGAGACCGAGCACCTTCGGCGCTACGCCCGTCGCGGCTTCGGGGCCCTGCAAGCGAGAATCGGGGCGCTGGAGCGTCACACGCGCCTTGTGCGGTCCTTCCAGCCCAGCACTGTGCCCGGGCTGCTCCAGACCGCCGAATACGCCGCACAGGCCCTCGGGAAGGTGTACTACGCCAGTAGCACGGACCTGGCGCGGGCGGCGCACGCCCGGATGGAGCGGCAGACGATACTCCACGAGCCCGGCCGCGAATTCCGGTACGTGCTCACCGAAGCCGCCTTGCTGCACTGGGTCTGCCCGGCTCGGGTGATGCTCGCGCAGATCGACCGGATCCGGGAGCTGGCGACGCTGCCGACCGTGCGGCTGGGGATTCTGCGGCAGGACCGGGCGATGCCGACGTTCCCGCAGCATGGGTTCACGCTCTTCGATGACGAGCGGGCTCACATCGAGTTACACACGACGCATCTCAAGTTGACGGCGCCCAAGGATGTGGCCGTCTACATTGCGACTTTCGCGGAGTACGAGCGGGCCGCGGTGTACGGCGAGGAAGCTGAGATGGTGTTGCGTCGAGTGATGCAGGAATACCGGCGTCGTGCTGACGATGCATGATGCGTCATTCAAGCGTTCATAGCGTGCATAGATAGCTACTGTGAGTGAAGCCCCCGGGTCCGCCTCCCGGGGGCCTTTTCATGCGTCCCTCATGCGTTCCGCGTGCGTCACAGCACCCGACGCGACCGACACGACCGACAACAGCGACACCCTAGAGCGCAGGTCAGAGCGGTTCCGAATCCCTGACCTGCCTAGCCGTTCTCCGCCTGGAACATCCAGTGGTG